>JBGCFE010000002.1:0-76294 GCA_045106775.1 Halioglobus sp. | reverse complement strand
TCTCTCAGGGGTTTCGCCCTTAATCGCTGCGCGTTATCAGATTATGGTGATGTGTATGCTGTTTGCGTCGACAGGGTTATCGACGGCGTTGTTTCTTGCTTTGATCAGGCGCCGAAACCTAGCACTCGAAACCAGCAGCCTAACTTAGTCGCGTTTGTTGGTATCTGTATTGTCAGCAGCAGGGTCATGCTCGATGGTAATGCCTGATGCCGAAGCGTCGTTACTGTCAACTTCCTTTACCGCGCCCTTGCCAAACCAGCGCTCCATTTTCACAGCCGTTTTATTGCGTACCGTATCGTTGATATAGGCGGCGACCACCGTGACGGCCAGCGCCAGGACGCCTAGATCATCGGTGTAGCCAATACCGGGTGTCAGGTCGATCACCGCATCTAATGGCGCAATAAAATACCCTAATGCGCCAATGATGGTGGCCTTTGCCCAGGCGGGAGTGCGCTCTTCCTGCAGTGCATAAAAGAGTAACAGCGCTTTTTCCACGACATCGTAGCCCGCTTTTTTGGCAAACTCGGCGAGCTTTTCCCAGAACCCCTTCTCAGAGTAGGCGTCTGCGTATTCGTTATCTTTACTCATGCTTTATCCAAAGAGCCAGGGTTTCAACTCGTCGCGATTTTGTACAACGATTTGCTGTGCGGTGGGGTCCTCTACTTCTTTATTGGGGTCAACCAGAAGCATTTTCAAGGCATAAGGAACCAGTTTGGCCCTTGTAGTAACGCACAGCAGGCCATTTGTCATGCCGTAGTCGACCTCAACCACTTCCTGCTGCTCGGGTGTAAGCCTTGGGTCAGGTGCTAGCTTCACTGTTACTTGTGTATGCCAGTCGGCGTCGCCTTCCACGCCATGCTCAGATTCATCCAGTAGCTCTGGTATATCTCTAAAGCGGCTCAATACGAAATCGCGATAGCTTTGGTTTTTCTCGCACCAGGCCCGTACATGCCAGCGTAGCCCGGTGAACACCAGCGTGTGTGGCACTATGATGCGGCCCTCGCGATTGGGACTGTTGATGGAGACATAGTCTACTTCAAGGCGGCGGCGTTGGCGGGCGGCCTGCATAATAGGGCGCAATACCTCTGGCTTCACATCGCGCACCGGCACCGAGAGAACCTCTACGTTGGCAACGTCCAGAGCCAGTGATTCAAACACGTTCATTAGTGCGTTGTTACGCGCCATCAGGTGTAGGTATTCGTCAGCAAGGCCTTGGGTTACCTGCGGCGTAAATGTGTCGGTGGGCTTATACCCCTTAATAAATTTGTCGTACTCCAGATTGTCGGGGCCCACTTCGCGAATGTAGTTGTTGATGTCCTTGCTGGCCTGTTGGCGACCAATGCCGAAGGTATCGCACAAATGACGTGTGGTGAGGCGGCCTTCCCATAGCGCGATAGTTTCGATGTAGCGGTAACGCAGCAGTAGATCCCAGCGAAACGGCCATTTGTTGTTCGAGTTTTCGGGCATGTAGCAACCTAGTGTGTGACGGTAGGCTTGGTATGAGGCACAAGTATACGGCTGCGCCCATAGCATTTATAGCAAGGCGATCGGTTACACTGGTATCTGATGTCAAAAATTCAGAACTTTGGTTTCTGCAGGGAGGAAAAGCAGTGAAATTGATAGCTAGGTGTTTCGCACCTGCATGCCTGGCGGGGTGCTTGATGTGGGCGCCCCTCGCGAATGCCGATGCGTGGCTGAATTCTGCGCAAACGGCGTCGGCAGTGGAGCAGTTGTTAGAAGAAGCGCAAAAAGACAATCAAGCCTACGATATTCTCACCTCGCTCACCACCGAGGTGGGCCCTCGACTGGCAGGCAGCGAAGCTGAAGCGCGAGCCCGTGATTGGGCAGTGCAAAAAATGCAGTCGCTGGGCTTGGCGAACGTACGCATAGAGCCCTTTACGGTTCCCCTTTGGGTGCGCGGTATAGAGCGTGCTGAGATAACGTCGCCGTTTCCCCAGCCGCTGGTGATTACCGCTTTGGGCGGCAGCGTGAGCACAGGCCCCGATGGCATAGAAGCAGAGGTAGTCTCGTTTCCCAACTTAGAGGCCTTAAAAAAGGCCTCACCAGATCAGGTGGGCGGGCGTATCGTTTTTGTGGATGAGGTAATGGCGCGTTCGCGCGATGGTTCAGGTTATTCCGCTGCCGTGGGTAAGCGCTATCAGGCGACGCATCTAACAGAGCGTCTGGGCGGCAGGGCGGCACTCATTCGTTCGGTAGGCACCAATTCGCACCGGTTTGCGCATACCGGACATATGGGCTCCGTGGAAGATGGCGCCTCGCGCGGTGTACCTTCGGCCGCATTGTCCGCGCCCGACGCTGATCAGCTGCAGCGCGCGCTGGGGTACGGTAAAACCGTGAAGGTTAAAATGACGGTTACACCTCAGCTAAGGCCTCCTTCTCCATCGGGAAACGTTGTTGGAGAGATTGTCGGCAGCGAGTCGCCTCAGGAGATTGTGTTAGTGGCTGCGCATCTGGATTCCTGGGATTTGGGAACCGGCGCAGTGGATGACGGTGCCGGCGTGGGGATCGTGCTTGGCGCAGTGGCTGCCCTGCAAAAATTCAGCCCCAAGCCGCCCAGACGCACTATACGCATTGTGCTGTTTGGTGCCGAAGAGGTGGGCCTGATAGGTGCCAAAGCCTACGCGCAAAAGCATGCAGGCGAGGTAGGCAATCATATTATTGGCACTGAGTCAGACTTTGGCGCCGGCGATATCTGGCGCTTGGATACACGCTTTGGCAAGGGCAAAGAAACGCTGGCTAACGCAGTCGCACAGCACTTTGCGCCGTTGAATATTTCACTGGGCAATAATGAGGCAACGGGCGGCCCCGACATGAAACATTTACGCGAAGCAGGTATGCCGGTGGTAACGCTACTGCAAGATGGGTCAGACTATTTCGATTTGCATCACACCCCAAACGACACTCTGGATAAAGTGCCGCCCAATGCGCTTGATCAGAATGTCGCGGCCTATGCCGCTTTTCTGTATCTGGTGGCTAACGCTTCAGTGGAATTTCGCTAAGCGACGCATTGTCGCGGCCAGGCCAGTCGTCGCGCGTGGCAAAAAACCGCGCCTGCTCATGGCCAAAAGCGTCCAATGCTGCAATCATTAGCGGATAGTGGTCCTGGCTGAAATGCTGGTCAACCAGCGCCTGCATTGCTTGCCGGCTCTGTATTGGCTGGTTGTCGCCGATCTGGGCGGCACCCAGCCACTGCATTTTGGGCAGCAGTATGAAGGCGTCGCCGGGGATGTTCTGTGCGAAGTTGCTCTGGGAATACTCTTGTACAATGGCAGAGCAGGTAAACCAGTGGCTTAGCGGTTGAAGTGTGTTGAATCCCGCAGGCGGTGCGAGTGGCTGCTCACCAGGTGTGAATAAATACCCACGGAAAGCCACTTCTTTCGCGTCTACTTCGATGTTCATAGCCTTAAGCGCTTCTTTGGCGGCCGGCGTGTCTGACAGCCGTGTTTGTTTCTGCAGTAAGTGGGCCAGTTTCAGATCTAGCCTGTCTTTGGCGTCAGGCCCCAACCACTGGTTGGCCTGGCTAGTGCTGGTTGAGGGGGTCTCCTGCGAAACGCGGTCTTCAGAAAAACCCAGGAAGAATTTCACCGCCAGCTCCAGGTGAATAACCTGTTGCCGCTCGTGGCAAAAGTAAAGGCAGTCGAATTCACCCAGCGTTCTGCCTTCATGGTGTATGGGCAGGTTGTGCGCGAGCAGGTCGCACGCCGGGTCATGCGTTAGGAAAAACTGCCACAGCGATTCAAAGTAAATTCCCAGACGGTGAGAGCGGCGCGAAGCGAGATGCTCTATCAGTGGTTGAGGCTGCCTGTCTAGTGATTCTAACCACGCATGGCGAGGCGGTGTGAGCGCAAAGCTAGCGTCTGTCAGCGTCGCATCCGCACTCAGTTCGCCGGCAAACATTAACGGAGGGGAAAAGCAGGCCCAGGCTAAATCGCGGACCGCTTGCGTTTGAAAGGGTGTCTGTAGGTTCACTGCGCTTCACGTGTTGTTCGCGCTATACTAACAAACCAATTGGGTAGGGCAGAATCCTTCATGCAGCAAACCTTTGAAAAAATTGGCATCGTTGGGCGCAGCGAGCAATCTGGGTTGGATCAAACGCTTCCGGCGCTGCTGGCTTTATTGCAGTCGCGCGGCCATGGCGTAATTGTTGAATCGCAGTTGTCCGGCGTTATTTCCGAGAACGTTGAGCTGGCTAGCGTCGATGAGATCGGCCAGCAAGTCGATCTGGTGATCGTTGTGGGCGGCGATGGCAGTCTGTTGAGCGCCGCACGCACGCTGGCGAAATACGATACCCCGGTGCTGGGTGTGAATCGCGGGCGTCTGGGTTTTTTAACCGACATCGTTCCCGATGAAATGGAGCAACAGATCCCGCCGGTGTTAGAGGGCCACTATGAGAGCGATAACCGCTTCTTGCTCGAAGCCAAACTTATGCGTAACGGTGAGCCACTCGATGCCGGTGATGCCTTGAACGACGTGGTGGTTAATTCAGGCAACACCGCGCAGATGATCGAGTACGAGCTGTATATCAACGACACCTTTGTCTACCGCCAACGCGCAGACGGCCTCATTATTTCTACACCCACCGGGTCAACGGCCTATTCACTCTCTGGCGGCGGCCCCATTATGCATCCTTCGCTGGATGCGATGGTGTTGGTGCCTATGTTCCCCCATGCGCTGAGCAGCCGTCCGATTGTGGTCGATGGCAGCTCACAGATTCGTCTGGATATTTTAGATCGCAATAGCATTCACCCGCCGGTGACCTGTGATGGCCAGCTGCATATGAAAGCGCAGCCGGGTGATTCGGTTTACATCACCAAAAACCCCTACACACTGACATTGCTGCACCCTATGGGTCACAGCTTCTATGCCAGTTGTAGAGACAAGCTGCGGTGGAGTAACGCGTTAGTCAATTGATGTTCGAGTTTCTCAAAGCGATTTCTATGAAGTTTGATGGTCATGAGTGACACTTTCCTCGCCCTCGAGGTGAACGTGGCTGAAGATTTGCTGCCCATGAGCGCTCTGCTGCATCAGCGTGGCATTGCGCACCGCATTTATGAAGAGAAGGGGCAGCAGGTGGTAATGGTTGCTCAAGCTGACCATGTGCAGCAGGTGCAATCATTGTATCGCGCGTGGCGCGAGGGTGAAGTCACTATCACGCTCAAACGCACTGCAAAAGACAGCCAGTCTTCTGTGCTTTATGCTGCGGGTTTACGCGAGTTCCCTATTACACTGGTTCTGCTGGTACTGTGCATCATTGGATTTGCTCTGGTGTACTGGCGGCCGTTGAACACTGTGGCAGCCTGGTTCACGTTTCTGCCGCTGTCGGGTGTAACGGGTACCGATCTGGTAGCGGATATGCAGGGGCAGTATTGGCGCTGGATTACGCCGGTGTTCTTGCATTTTGATTGGCTGCATATCGCCTTTAATGCGCTGTGGTTGTGGGAGCTGGGCCGTAAAGTAGAGCGCGTTATCGGTCACTTCAATATGTTCATGCTGTTTATCGCAATAGCGTTGGTCTCCAATACGATTCAGTACGCCTTTGGCGGTGAGGGCATATTTGGCGGAATGTCGGGTGTGGTTTATGGCTTGCTTGGCTTTGCCTGGTTAGCGCCCTTGCTCCAGCCGCGTTGGCTTATTCAGCCTTCCACGCCCATTATGCTGTTTATGGTGGGCTGGCTGGTGGCAGGCCTGGCAGGGGTGGTGGAAGGTGTTGGTTTGGGCAGTGTTGCCAATGCTGCCCATGTTGGCGGTCTTGTCTGTGGCCTTTGTCTGGGCGCGGTATTTGGGTTTCTTTCTCGTCTGCGTGGCGACACTGACTTGCCACCACCGGTATAATTCTCTCTTTTTTCAGCCAGGATTAGATTCCTCGAAACTATGGACTACAACGAACTCATTGATGCGATGACGCCTGAGCTGTACGAGCGTATGCGGCGCGCGCTGGAAATCGGCAAATGGCCTGACGGTAAGCCATTAACACCACAGCAGCGCGAGCAAACGATGCAGGCGGTGATTCTTTGGGGGGAGCGCCACCTGGAGTCACAAGAGCGCGTTGGCTTTATCGGCAAGAAAAAGAAAGAGGGCGAAGACTGCGATTCTGCGCCCGGCTCCGCGTCTGATCGCGATGAAAATTCAATTTTGCAATGGAAGGACTAAACAGTGACGAGTGAAGTGGCGACAGGCGCCGTCAGTAAAATGAAAACGCAATTGGCCGGCCCCGTGCAGTACACACTGTCCTTGGGCGATACACCGGTTAACATGAACGAGTGGATAGGTAAGTCGATTGAGCTGCACTACAGCGGCGCGATTAATTGCGTGCACTGTGATCGCAAAACCAATAAGAGTTTTAATCAGGGTTTTTGTTACCCGTGCTTTAAGCGGTTGGCGCAATGCGATAGCTGCATTGTTAGCCCCGAAAAATGCCACTACGAGCAGGGTACCTGCCGCGAGCCAGAGTGGGGCGAGGCAAATTGTCTGCGCGATCATTTTGTGTATCTGGCAAATACCTCAGGGCTGAAGGTTGGTATCACCCGTGGTACGCAGATACCCACGCGCTGGATGGATCAAGGTGCTACACAGGCCCTGCCTATTTTTCGTGTTGATACACGGTTGCTCTCGGGGCTGGTTGAAGTCACGTTCAAAGACCACATCGCCGACAAAACGAATTGGCAGGCTATGCTCAAAGGGAATGCGGATGATCGCGATATGGTCAGTGAGCGTGATCGCCTGTTAGCAGCCTGTTCCGCCGAAATCGATGCACTACACAATCAGCATGGCCTCAACGCCATTACGCCGTTAACCGACGAAGAAGTCGTCTCGATACAGTACCCCGTTGAGGAGTTTCCTCTAAAAGTGAAATCCTTTAACTTGGATAAGACACCCGAGATTTCCGGCACGTTAATGGGTATTAAGGGGCAGTACCTTATTTTTGACACCGGCGTGATCAATATGCGCAAGTACGGCGGCTATCACGTTGCGCTTCGCGCATAAAAAATTGAACATGCCTACGACCCTTTCAGCCAAACACGAGCACACGAGCTAATCATGCGAGACGCACAACCGGGCACCATTTTTTTAAAAGACTACACGCCACCTTCCTATCTGATACGCGCCACAGCGCTGCACTTTGAGCTGTTTGAAGACCATGCGCTGGTGTCGTCGTCACTAACATTGGTGCGTAACCCGCAGGCATCTGCGCAGGCCGGCGAAGCGGGGGTGCTTGAGCTGCATGGTCAAGAGCTAGAGCTACTGAGGGTAAAGCTTGATGGCAGGGTTCTCGAAAAAGGCGAATACAGCGTAACAGACAGTACATTGCGTCTGGAGAATGTACCCCAAGAGTGCATTCTTGAATGTCACACGCGTATAGCGCCGCAGAACAACACCTCATTGGAGGGCCTCTATAAGTCTCGTACTATGTTCTGTACGCAGTGCGAAGCAGAGGGCTTTCGTAAAATAACCTATTACCTCGATCGCCCCGACGTGCTGTCAGAGTTTACCGTGACTGTAGACGCTGAGCAGGCGCGTTACCCCGTGCTGCTAAGCAATGGCAACCTGCAATCTACCGATACCTTGCCTGACGGGCGCCATCGCGCCGTATGGCATGACCCTTTTCCAAAACCGGCTTATCTCTTTGCGCTGGTGGCAGGTGATCTGGGTCACGTGGAAGACAGCTTTACGACAGCTAGCGGGCGTGATGTTTGCCTGCGCATTTACGTCGAAGAAAAAGATTTGGAAAAATGCGGTCACGCCATGCGCTCGCTTCAAGCCTCAATGCGCTGGGATGAAGAGGTTTACGGGCGCGAGTACGATCTGGATATCTTCAATATCGTAGCCGTCGATGATTTCAACATGGGGGCAATGGAAAACAAGAGTCTTAATATTTTCAATACGTCCTGCGTGTTGTGCAGCCCCGAAATTACCACCGATGCAGGTTTTGCCAGAGTCGAGGCCATCGTAGCGCACGAGTACTTCCATAACTGGAGCGGTAATCGTATTACCTGCCGCGACTGGTTTCAGTTGAGCCTGAAAGAGGGCTTTACCGTATTTCGCGATGCCGAGTTTTCAGCCGATATGGGCTCGCGAACCGTCAAGCGCGTTGAAGATGCCACCTTGCTGCGCACCGCACAGTTTGCTGAAGATGCTGGCCCAATGGCGCATCCGATTCGCCCTGACTCGTTTATGGAGATTAACAACTTCTACACGCTCACCGTGTATGAAAAGGGCGCAGAAGTGGTGCGCATGATTCACACATTGCTTGGGCCCGAAAAATTTCGCGCGGGTTCTGATCTGTATTTTGACAGGCACGACGGACAGGCGGTGACCTGCGAAGATTTTGTCGTTGCGATGGAAGACGCCAGTGGTGTTGATCTTACGCAGTTTCGGCGCTGGTATTCACAGGCCGGTACGCCGGTGCTCACGGTGAGCGATAACTATGATGAAGACAGCCATCGTTACACGCTGACGGTAGAGCAATCCTGTCCGCCTACACCAGGGCAGCCCGATAAAGAACCGTTGGTGATTCCGCTGGCTGTCGGCCTGCTGGGTGATGCGGGCAATCTACCGTTGAAACTCGCGGGCGAAGCCCCTGATCCAGAAACAGGTGATAACACCCATCGCGTTCTGCAGGTAAATCAGCCGAGCCAGCAGTTTGTCTTTGAGCAGGTGATGGAGCGCCCCGTACCTTCTTTGCTGCGCGGATTTTCTGCGCCGGTGCGCCTGCAATTTCCGTATGGCAGAGCCGACCTTTGCGCACTGATGCGCGCCGACGATGACGGCTTTGTGCGTTGGGACAGCGCACAATCATTAGCCATTGACGTCATTTGCGAAGTACAGGCGCAATTGTCTGCAGGCCAAGACGTACAGGTCGATGCGTTTTTAGTCGATGCGTTTGCCGATTTGTTGCGCGATGAATCGCTAGACCCTGCCATGGTCGCCGAGATGTTGTCGTTACCCGCGCAAAGTACACTGATCGAACGCGCAAGCCAGGCTGGCGGTGCCGACGTGGAGGGTATTCATGCAGCGCGGGAGGGTGTGCAAAAATCGATTGGTATTGCATTGAGTGATTTGCTGTTGGCCTGTTATGCGCGGCTCACTATAGATGCGCCCTATGCACCATCGTCAGAACAAGTTGCCGCTAGAAGCCTGCGCAATGTGTGCCTACGGTATCTGGTCGCTGCCGATCAGGATAATACAGAGCTGGCGCAGGCGCAGTTTGAGAGCGCATCCAACATGACGGATCGTTTGAGCGCATTGAGCACGCTGGCACAATACGGTGCAACGGATGTGGCAGAGGCTGCTATTGAAGCGTTTTACCAGCAGTGGCAACACGAAACCCTGGCGGTGAACCAGTGGTTCCAGCTCCAGGCTGCTATTCCAGACGCCCGCGGGCTCGAACGTGTGCAGGGGCTGTTGGAGCATGAAGCGTTTGATTTTGGCAACCCGAACAAACTGCGTGCGGTAGTGGGCGTTTTTAGCGGCCTCAATCATGTGAACTTCCATCGCGCGGACGGTTCAGGTTACCGATTGCTGGCTGACGTGGTGTTGCAGATGGATGCTAAAAACCCACAGATAGCGTCGCGCCTCCTCGGCCCGCTGACAAAATGGCAAAACTATAAAAACACAAAAGACGCCATGCGTGAGCAGCTTGAGCGTATTGCTCAAACGCCTGATCTATCGCCAGACGTTTTTGAAGTGGTGAGCAAGTCTTTGAAATAGCCTGCGAAGCGGTTAGAGCGCTAGGTGGGGTAGAGCGCTAGATCGCTTTCCTGTGTGCCTTTTTGTTTTTCTTTGTGTGTTTGCCTAACGCGCTCCACGCTGTTTGCCAGTTCTGCACCTTGCCACGGGCTAGCGGTGGATTGGTACAAGTGAGAATCGAGCGCCGTCATCGCCTGATTAAGGCCGCTGTCGCCAAAGTGCCCTGCTATTTGTTGCAGGGTCGGCGATGTTTCCGTGCCCATTGCCAAAGCTCCCCAATCGATAAGATGCTTGCGCGCGCTTGCCGCATCATTCGTTGCGCAGGCTTTTTGCAGAAGCTTAAATGCCCTACGTTCAGACGTATTCTCGACGTAACCGCCGGCAACGCCTGTGGAGGCGGCCGTTGAATGCTTTCGGTTTAGCCATAGCAATACCAATGTTGCTAGCCAGCCCAGCGCGCATACGGCGGTTAACGCCTGCCACAACAGTGTATTGCTTGAGCCGCCTGCGCCTATCTGCTGCGCGGCCTGGGTAGCATCCACCACGCCGGCTGAGCCCAGCGTCGTGCTCGGGTCGGCAGGGGCAACCTGCAGTGTTTTAGCGGGCAGTAGCGCATAGCGCATCTGCTCTGTGCGCGTATCCCACCACGGAATGCGCACTTCTGGCAGCGTCCAGCTGCCCTCGGTGGTCGGTACAATGGCGGTGATGTCGCGCCGCGCACCCAGTAGGCCGCTGCTCACTTCCTGCTCTGTGATTTCGGGCTGGTCGGGATAAAACTTCAGTCCATCTTGTGCCGGATACAGCACAGGCGGCAGTTGCGCGCCCTGAATGCCTTCACCGAGCATAGTGATAGTGCGCGTTACCGATTCACCGGCTTTAAGCGCATTCGGCGGTGTCGACCAGCGCTCTTCAATCTTCAGTTGCTGGGCTGGCAGCCAGGTGTTGCCGGTAAAGCCCGCTGGGCGGGGCTTTACCTCTATCGTTAACGGCTCACTACTGCGCCGCATTAATCGGCCAGAGTTTTGGCTGAAGAACCCGCTTCTGCCTGTACTGGCTCTAGAGGAAAAAACTTGCGCCGGTATTGTCAAAGGCCCGCTCTGTTCGGGGAAAATGGCGTAGCGTACTTCGTGTACACGCCAGTTTCGGCCCTCGATAGTGCGGTAAAACTCATTCGTTTCCAGAGGCTTTACGAAAGCGCCGTCTAACTCTAGTTCCGAAATGCTCATGCCCGTGAGCTCAATGGCCCGTTGAATACGGAGCGTGAGAATAATCTGGCTCTGTACGTAGGCAGTGGTTTTATCAACTTCCGCTTCGAAGACGACGTTGTTCCCCTTGCTGTTCATGTCAGGCGCAGGCCCAACCGCAACGCGCAGCGCTCGTGTGTTTTGTTGGCCCGCCGTGAAGCTTGGGATACGCAGGTTTCCCGTTCGCAAGGGCGCCAGATCGATCACCAGTTTCTTTTCGTGTGTGCGTGAACCATTGATCACTTTGATGCTGCTATTAGTAGAGCGTCGTAAAATGTCGAAGTCGCGCTCCAGAGCACTCAAATTGATTTCGCTCAGTTCTTCATCGCCGGTGGCGATAATGGTTAGTTGCAATGAATCGCCCAGCGCTACCTGCGCACGATCAATCTGCGCAAAAAGCGCGGCCATCGAGGGCGAGGTGTAACAGAGCAGTGCAGCCAACAGGAGCTGCGCTATCCCGCGCACCCGCATAGTCTTTAATAAGTGCACTAGCTTTTGCGCTGCCAGCAAATTACCAGGTCTTTTCATTGTTCGCTTTGTTTCCGTTTTGTTGTTGGCGCAGCTGGCTTTCGTATCTAAACTTTTCGCGCAAAAGGCCAGAAGGGTCGTCGGGTACGCGTCTGAGCCATTGCTCCATTGCTTGATCGCGCTCCAGCTCTTCTGGATTGACCGGAGGCATTTCCGTTGGCTGCTGATTTTGTTGTGCGTCCTGCGCTTGCGCTTCCTGCTCTCTGGCGCGTTGCTCTCGCTCTTCTTCGGACTCTTCTGATTGCTCTGGCGCCGAATCGTTGGATGCCTGCTCGTCACCGTTTTCTGATTTCTCATCCTGTTGGTTTTGCTGCTGATCTTGCGGGTCGCCCGATTCAGAGTCAGATTCCTGATCTTGATTTTCCTCGTTTTCGTTCTCTTTGTTGTCGTTTTCCTGATCCTGTTCCCCGTCGCCCTCCTGGTCTTGTTGTTGCTGCTCCTGCTGCTCTTTGAGTTTTTCAATCAGCTCCAGATTCTGCTGCGCATCTTCCTGCCCGGGCGCAAGCTTGAGCGACTCCTGATAAGCCGCAATCGCTTCGTCGAGCTCACCGGCGCGCGCCAGCGAATTCCCGCGGTTGTACCAGCCATCAGCGCTGCCATCTTGTGTAAAGGCTTCGGCGGCGGCCTCATAGTCTTGGTGTTGATAGGCGGCGGTACCTTCCCACTGCGGCGTTTCAAACAATTTCGAGGCGCGCTCGGCGTTTCCCGATGCGAGTGCATCACGCCCCTGTTGATCGGGGGTTTGCCAGAGATTGGCCCAGGCACTGGGTTTACCATCGGTTTCTGTGTTTGGATCTGTTTTTGTCTGTGTTTGCGGCTCAGTTTGCGGCTCAGTTTGAGCCACCAGATCTTGGCTAGGTGCCAGCAGGCTCACCAACAGAAACACCGGGGCAAGCTGCAAAATCCAGCCACGGCGAAACAGCGCCAGCATGAGCGGTAACAGAGGTATCAACAGCAGGTAGCCCTGATCTTCCCAGGCGTCTGCCGTTCTATCTAGCGCAATCGTCTGCTCTTCTAGTAGTAGGGGGTTGTCTGCCAGTAAAAACGCGATGTCGCTATCGTTGATTTGCATGGCCATGTAGCGCCCGCCTGTTTCGCTGGCAAGCGCACGCAGCGGTGCCGGATTAACGCCGGGCATAACAATTTCGCCGTAGTTGTCTTTCAAAAAGCCGCCGCGAGGCAGTGGGATTGGCGCACCCGTGGGCGTGCCAACGCTCATGATCGACAGCGCGGTAGATTCGCGGCGTAACAATTTGGCGATGGCTTTGGTGTCTTCGTCTGTGAGTTCGTCTGTTACCAGCAGCAGGCGGCCGGTTGCTACGCCGGCAGAGCGTAATAAGTCTAGCCCCTGGGCAACAGCGCTCGCCGGGTTGCTGCCCGGTACCGGCATCATATCGGGGTTAAGCGCAGGCAGCAGGTTGGCAATGGTGTGCGTGTCGTCAGTCAGCGGCGTAACGATGTGTGCATCGCCGGCGAAGGCAATGAGCCCCGTTTGGCCTTCTTTGCGAGTGGCCATTAGGTCTAACAGCTTCTGTCGGGCGCGGTCTTTGCGGCTGGGCGCGAGATCGCCCGATTTCATCGAATAGCTAAGATCCAGCAGTATCACCAGCGCATCCTGCTTTTGATGCACGGGCTGCGGCAGCTTTTGCCAGCTGGGCCCGCTCGCGGCGACAGCGGCCAGTACCCATGCTGCAATGATGATTGGGAGTACATTGAATGTTCGCTGCAGGGTTTGGTCGCCCACCAAATGCTCAAGCAGATGGGGTGCGATAACAGACTGCCAAGACCCTGCGCGATCACGCTGGTACCAAAGTGCTAGCGCAATTAAAACGGCGGGCAGAATCAGCCACAACCACTCAGGGCGCATGAAATGAAATTCCATCAGCGGCGTGCCTCGCTGATGTTGCTGTTTGTGGTGCTGGCTGTGCTGTTGTTAGTGGCGGAGCGGATAAACTGTCCGCCGGGTTGCCAGTGCTGCCAGAGGCGTCGCAGTGCGAGCAGAAAGCTGCACACCAGCGCGCCCAGCAGCGCAACGTAGCCCAAGGCCTGCCTGGGCCGGTACACAGAGGCTTCCTGCTCAACCGGCTCCAGTTGATCCATTAGCCGGTAAATTTGGGCAAGTTCTTGCGGGTTGCGCGCGCGAAAATATTGCCCGCCGGTAAGGCGAGCAATTTCTTGCAGGCCTTCTTCATCTAGCTCCGCAGAGGGGTTAACGCGCCGGCTGCCAAAGCTCGAACCAAAAATACCGGGCATGGTGAGTGAGTCTGCGCCAATACCGATGGTGTAGATGCGTATATCCAGGCTGGCGGCCAGCTTGGCAGCGTCCAGTGGTTCTACGGAGCTAGCAGTGTCTTGCCCATCGGTCAGTAGTATCAACACACGGCTTTGGGCAGGCCGCTCTTTCAATCGTTTTACTGCCAGGCCAATGGCGTCGCCTATGGATGTCTCGGTACCGGCGAAGCCAATTTGCGCTTCCAGTAAAAAGCGCTCCACGGTTGCGTTGTCAAAACTCAGTGGTGATTGCACGTAGGCGTTACTGCCAAAGAGAATGAGGCCCAGCCGATCACCTTTGCGGCGGCTGACAAAGTCGGAGCCCACCTGTTTTACGGCATCCAGGCGCCTAACGAGCCTTTGGCCAGCCTGCATATCTTCTATGCGCATAGAGCCAGAGATGTCGACCGCTAGCATGAGATCACGGCCGCTGTCGGGAAGCTCGATAGGTTCGCCTACCCACACCGGGCGAGCCAGCGCGAGTAAAAACAGAAGCCACATCAACCAAAGCGCGAGCAATGAAAACAGCCCGCCGGCACCAGAGCGCACAGATTGCCCTTCACCCAGCTGTTGCCATTGATTGAAAAAAGGCGCGCGCACTGCCACTTGCTGCGTGCGGGCAGCAGGCATTAGCCGCATCACCAACAGAGGCAGCGGGGCCAGTAGCAAAACGGCGGGCCATACCCACTCAATCATGACTGCGCCTCGTGGTGCTTAATCCAATGCTGCGCACTTCGGTACGCACCGTCGACCTTGGGCGCGCTGCCCGGCGGTAAATAGTGAGCGTTGGCCAGGGCTTCTGCAAAAGGCGTTTGGTTGGGCGCGCTTTGGTTGAGGAAGGTAATCCACGCAGCGCCGTGTATGTTTGCAAGGTTCTTCTGTGGATAAGCCAGCAGGGCAACGCGTTTCAAAAGTGCATTGAGGTTGGTTAAAAAATGGGTGTTGTCGCCGGTGGCTTGATGTTGCGCATGGAGCTGTTCTAGCTGGGCCAGCGCACGGCGGCGATAGGCGCTTTGCTGACGTTTGCGCCACCACCACCACGCCACTGCGACGATCGCCAGCACGGCTATCGCAAGCAAAACCCACCAGCCAGGTGCAAGTGGCCACCAGCCAATAGGCGGCGGTTCGCGCAGTGGGTTTAGGGCGGCTAGCGGATCCTGTGGGTTCAACGCCGAGTATCCCCATAATAAGTTTGTAGTACAGAGTAGGGCGCTTGCGCGGTACTGGCCTCAATCAGTGGTACACCGCGGCGCAGCAGCATTTCGCCCAGACCTTCGCGTTGCTGTTGATATGACAGTGCGTATTGCTGGCGCAGCTGCTTGTCTGCGGTGTGTAGTTCGCTGCGTGCCTGACCGTTAGTGACGGCGTAGGTGCCCGCCTGCGGTAATTGCGCTTCGAGTGGATCGGCGCAGGCCAGTGCAACCAGCTCTGTGTGCTTGGCGAGTTCAAACAGCTCCTGCTTGGCGCGCTCGTCTGTGGCGCCCGCGAAATCACTAATCAGGAATACGCGCGTGCCAGGGCGTGCGACGCGGCGCAGGTTTTTCAGCATATCGCCGAAGCTCTCTTGCGGTTTTTCGGTTGTTGATGCACTGGTAAGCGGTAGTGCCGCGTTGTACCGCGCTATTTCCGACAGCACGCCCAACACGTTTTTGCGGCTGCGCCGGGGCGGTACCTCGCGCGATTCTTCTCCATTGAACACCAGCCCGCCCACGCGATCTCCGGCATCGAGGGCGCTCCATGCCACTAGACTTGCCAGGTGCGCGGCCAGCACCGATTTAAAGCAGTGGGTGGAACCGAAAAACATACTGTTGCGCTGGTCGACAACCACAAGCAGCGGGCGCTCTTTTTCTTCACGGAACACTTTCGTGTGCGCTGACCCAGTGCGTGCTGTGACGCGCCAGTCGATTGTGCGCACATCGTCGCCCGGCTGGTAGCTGCGCACCTCTTCGAAGTCTATGCCCCGGCTTCTAAAGTTAGAGGTGTTTGGGCCCGCGAGCATGCTGAGCGCGCGTTTTCTGCGTGTGAGTTTTAACTGCTTTGCGGGAAAGCGCAGAGCAATTAAATCTTGCAGCTCAACAAAAGCCCCTTCGGGCGGCGTTGTAACATCGGTGCGACGCATTGCCTGCTTTACCCTACCGGCACCGTGGCCAGAAGCTCTTCGATCACGTTGTCTGCGGTAACGCCATTGGCCTCGGCTTCGAAGCTCAGAATTAACCTGTGGCGCAGCACATCTGCCGCAATGGCCTGCACGTCGTCGGGACTCACAAACTCCCGGCCGTTTAGCCAGGCGTGCGCACGGGCGCAGCGATCTAGCGCGATGGTTGCTCTGGGGCTGCCGCCATAGTCTATCCAGTGT
This sequence comes from Halioglobus sp., assembly GCA_045106775.1. Taxonomy (GTDB): domain Bacteria; phylum Pseudomonadota; class Gammaproteobacteria; order Pseudomonadales; family Halieaceae; genus Marimicrobium. The sequence goes on along the minus strand of JBGCFE010000002.1, from coordinate 60,187 downwards.
GCCAGCTTTTCGCTGTAGCGCGCGGGCTCACGGGTAGCGATCACAAGTTGCACAATGTACTGCTCAACAGCGTCTGACATGTGCAGCGCCAACACCGACTGGCGTGCGCCAAAAACGGTGTCTTGCGCCAGCGCGGGTGGTGTTTGAGTGCTGGTGTTGCTGGCTTCGGCGCGCGTCAGCCTCAGGATTTCTGTTTCTGCGGCGGTGTCGGGGTAATCCACGTTCACCTGCATGAGAAAGCGGTCGAGCTGCGCTTCAGGTAGCGGATAGGTGCCTTCTTGCTCTATCGGATTCTGCGTGGCCATCACCAGAAACAGCGGCGGCAGATCATAGGTTTTACTGCCCACGCTCACCTGCCGCTCTGCCATGCCTTCCAACAGAGCAGATTGCACTTTCGCCGGTGCGCGGTTGATCTCATCAGCTAACACCAGGTTGTGGAAAATGGGGCCGGGTTCAAACTTGAAGCTGGCTTCCTGCGGGCGGTAAATGTCCGTGCCGGTGACGTCACCGGGCAATAGGTCCGGCGTGAACTGAATTCGCTGGAAGGTGCCCTCTAGCCCCTCTGCCAGGCTTTTGATGGCTCGGGTTTTGGCCAACCCTGGAGCCCCTTCAACCAGTAGATGCCCATCGGCCAACAAAGCGATGACTAGCCTCTGCACCAGATGTGCCTGCCCGATAATTTGGGTACTCAGCCACTGTTCGAGTTCTGTTACTGACGTTTGCGCCACTGTCTCTCCTATCTCGTTGTTGAATGACTCTGCCCGCGCCGATGGGGCGCTGCTCGCCGAATTTTACGCGCAGGCATTGTAGCGAAACTCCCTTCAGGCTTCATGCACTGCGGCGTGTTCTTTTGCAAGAGTCGGCACCATTAAATCGCTCTGGTATGACAAGAAGATACAGCATAAGTGCCGCCTGATTCAGGATATAGGGACACTGCAAACGAGAAACAAGTGTTGCGCAGGGTAAGGCGCAACAGGGAAGAGAATGGTGAAGGCAAAGAGCCTAACGGATGCTCAGAAACGACCGGATGCTTAGCGGGTACTGGCGCGCAGCGCGTCGTTAATCCCAGCCGGCGCAGTAAGGGTCGGGCGCCTGCCCATCAGGTCTGTCAGCGGTGCCGGGCGGGCCAAAGGGTTCCTTGAAGGAAAAGGCCTGTGCAGTTGGCCCGTTCTCTTGTAGAAGTGCTAGCCTTTCAAGCCCTTCATCGGGCGTAGGCTGATGGCCGGCGGGCACCCACCACAGCACCTGATACAGCGCGGCGGGGCGTTCAAACCACTGGCGCCGGCCCACCATAACTTCGCGATGCATGGATTTATACACATACTCAAAAAGCGATTCGGTGGATTCCCACACAGACATATTGACCAGAAAGCCCGGCTCGCCACCCACATCGATATCGGTGGCGTTGCCGCTATCACTTTGCAGACGCCAAACAAAGCCAGGGCTGGCCTCTGCGAGCGCGTTGATCTCATCCAGGCGATCCATGAACCCGCTCATGCGCGGGTCTTCAGGGGCGTATTTAATTGTGCCAACATTGATCTGCGCTAGCTGCCAGTGTTGCATGGGCCTGTTCCTCGAAATTGTTACGTGGGTGGTGCGTCCAGCGCGCGTGTAAAGAGATAGCACTCACCAAAGCCTTCGGGTGTGTAGCGGGTGAGAATAGTAAAGCCGGCCTTATCGAAAGCGCGGTGCGCTTCCTGGTTGTTGACCGAAGACGTGAGTGCCAGCAGCGGTACTTCTGCCCGTGCTCCGAGCCGTTTACACAATACATTCAGGGCCACCGGCGCAATGCCCTGGCCAAGTTGAGACGGCTCGCCAATCAAAATATCAGCATCTGCTGACCCTGCAGGAACATCGCTTAGGCCTAACGACTGCAGAGTCTCATTGTCGACTAACTGCCAGCGCAGATATCCCACTGGAATGCGTCGGTAATAAATAATGGCTTGCTGGGCACCCTCGGTGGGGTTTTGGGCATGCTCAAGCACCTCTGCTTTGTTGGGAAACCAGGGTTTAACATGATCACAATCCAGCCAACGCTCCAACAGGGCCAGATGGCTGTTGGTTAAGGGCTGAAGTGTGAGAAAGGCGTCTGGCATCGATATCTCCTATTGGCTAACTATCATGCCGGTGAAATCGCGAAAAAACTATACTCCCCTTTGAGCGCGTAATCTCCAGTACCTGTAATTTTTTGGCGTTATCCAGGTTGCACTGCGGACCTACGAAAGCAACAAAGGCCGCTTCAGTCGCACTGTTACGATAGGTGCGAGTCACGCTGCAGATAGCCCCATCGGCGGCAATGGCCAGATCTGCAACGGCGAGCGTTGAGGCATCGCCATGCAGTAACCCGGTGATCGCCCATGGCGCACCATTACCTGTTGAGTATGGGGCAAGCGTCACTTGCGGCGCGCCTTGGCGAGCGGGTGCTATTGGATAACCACTTAGTTTCTGGCCGACCAATTGTTTGTGCGGCCCGAGAGAATAGAGGGTGGTTTCAGGGCCGCCTTCACCCAGCAGCGCAAGCTTTTGCGCCAGCCCATCATCCAGCGAATCAAAGCCCGCCAGCGGTAGGTGATTGGCAACGCCCTCAGGGCGGCGGTTTTGCTGGTACACGCGACGCATAGATCTCTTTGATACCTTTTCACCCAGAGCAGAGTAGCCGTCGAGCTTCCACGCGAGCGGTAAATTGAGGATATCCGCGATCGTCGGCAGAATATCAACACTCTCTACCGGTGCGGTGATGGTTTGCCCCTGTTTCTGCCGCGGTGCTTTAATCAACAGGGGTATGCGCATGATGTCTGCAGCATTGGTGTTAGTGAGCGGGCGTCGAGCGTCGTTTACCCGAAAGCTCACGCCGTGATCTGCCGTCACCACAATCAGTGCTTCCTCATAAAGGCCAAGCGTTTCTAATCTGTCTAGCATTTTACCCAATAGCGTATCCACGTAACCCAATTGCAATACGTGCCGCTGTTGCCCTTGCTCAACTGCCCAGGTGTTGTCGCCCCAGTGCTCTTTGGTTACTCCCGGCACACCATAAAGGCCTTTTGCCTCTAGCTGATACTGATTACCGTTGGGCAGGAATACCCAGGGGAGGTGCGGAAGTAAAACGTGTAAGAAGTAAAGTTGTGGCTTTTCTGATTGTTTAAAAGAACCGATGAACTCTTCCATCCAGCCCACTCGGGAGTCCCAGAGCTTGTTGATGTTTTTCGCTCTGAGCTCACTGCGCGACATGTGCTGCTCCGAAAAATTCTTCCATCCCTGTGAGATGTCGGGCAGCGATTTTCGTTTTTCAGGCGGAAATAGCAGATGTGCCATCACCACTTTTAGATCAGAAAACAAAAGCCGAATTCGAGCATGGGTGATTTCTCGTTTAGGGCATAACCTAGCTGGGCAAACGCGCGTATAGGTTTCAAATACATTCAAATCATAGCTGCCACCCAGTAGGGTAAATAGACTGCGCGGTGACTCGCGGTAATGTTTGGGCTCTTCGGGGTAGATGCCTGTAACAATGGCAGGTACCGCCCCCGATACCGTATCGTCTGAAACGGTTGTGGCGTTGCTAAACCAGTAGGCGTTGTCTGCAAGTCGCGCAAAGTTTGGAAACCGCGCGGCATCGATCTGCCTTTGCCGGTTTAGCAGCGACGTGGTTGGCAACTCATCCAGCACTAAGACAACCACTGGCGCCGTTGCCGACACTGGCGGCAAATGGGAGGGGTTTTCTGGCGGATACAAAAACGCGTTGATGGCTGGGTTTGCCAGAAACACCACAGGAAACACCAACACACCAATACTCGCCAAGCTAACCGCAGACTGCAGCCAGCGGTAGCGCAGCAGGAGTAAAAGAGCGAGTAACCCGAGCGCTAAACCTGCCGCTATCACGACGGTGTCGGTGAGTGCGAACGTTCCTGTTAGTGTCTTAGCCGCTATGGCCTGCACGGCAATGGCCGCCACCAGAACGATAACGGTAACGGCATGTACCGCTAACCAAGCAAGCCGGCCAAGCAGAAAAGCCGCTAGGCCGATCGCAATCAGCAGCAGTGGTGCGGCAATAGAGACAGCCAGTACGATAAGCACAACGTCTATAGGCTCTGCGTAGTGCGCCGTTAGAAAAGCGGGGTTTTGCCCCAGTAAGTGGTAAAGAGGCTGTGCAAAGGCAAAGGCCGCCAGCGCTGCAGTAACTAAAATCCCTTGATAGGGCCCATAAGCGTTGCTTGTGGGCCTCTGTTTAGCTGGCATCCTTGCTCCGCGTGCTCCACATAAAATACAGGGACGCCACAATACACGCTACTAGCAGGTATGCCACGCCACTGCCTTCGGTGATGTTGTTATTGCGCCAGATACTTGCATGCAGTTGTGGGTTAAGTTGCTGCATTTGCGCAGCCACCACGGCAACATCCTGGCTCGCCTCGCGCATCGACATTATCAGGCCCGATGTCCATACCAGATAGAGTAGGGTGAAGATAAGCGCCTGCATACGAGTGAGCTTACTACCGGCAAAATGCGCTACCGCAAGGTAGCCAAACATTAGCGTCATTAACCGTTCGACATACACGTTTGCTTTGTCTGTTAGTGACTCAGCCAACGACCACATTTGCCAAAAAATAGCCTGCTGCTGCGTGGCAATATCGGCTATCTCAAATTCACTCATAGATGTCTCGTGTGCCTTGAAAGGTGCTAGACGGTGGCTTGGTTGGATTACCTATAGTCGCTTACCACGTGTCGATCGGCAACTGTGATGGGCGATAGTTTTGTGTCTTGTTCTTACCAATCAAGGTCTAAGAGTAGGTCTATGCTCAGAGTTAAGGTTGTATCCAAACCCCGCTGGTAAACTGGCAATCGATAGAATCCAAAATCATGTGAATGGTTAAACCCACCGCCGGCAAGCGCGTTCTCTTGAAAAAGCAGCCCACGGCGTACAGTGCAATAAGAACGGGCTGGTGAAGGGGGTGAAAGCCAATGCTGCACCGGCTCGGATCGTATATTGGGTCGGCTAGCAGATGATCTATATCCACGAGCATAGTTGCGATCATGATCAGGTAGGCAATCTTCCACTGTGGTCGAAAAACCAGAAAGGCCACGGCGGCGGGCACAATAAAATGAAGCGCTAGATGAAGCATTTTTGCCTCATGCTAGAGTGGCTGCATCGGCTGGCCAGCAGACGCGAATGTGATTGGATAGCACCAGTTGTCTTGCCATCGTTGCGCTTTGGTTGCGGGTGTATCCAGGCTGTAGTCGGCTAACCTTGCGGGCGAAAACCCCTTTGGGTTGTGTACAACATTGGCATTCAGCGCGCCGTAGGTGACGGCGGTGCCATCGACAGTGACCACCACCGTTACCAGCACCAGGTCGCCACAGTTATCGCAGCTATGAAACGTTGCCTGCTCGCTGCCATGACGGGTGTTGCGGTGTAGGTTGGGCTTCCTCACCGATACTTTTACAGGCGTGCCACTTTTGGATACATAGCTCGCGTTGTGGTCTTTACAAAATGGGCACTGACAGGCGCGCGGCACCAGGCTGAGATCGACCGTTTGCCATTCAAGCTCGATGTTACGGCAGCGACAACTGCCCTTTAATGCCATGTGACTATTCGTGCGTAACAGCGGGCTTGTTTTGCGTGGCCGCGGGTGAGTCTTGCCCGATGATACTGGTGGCCAGGGTTATCATCGAAGAAATGTCGCTGAGGTTTGCCGGAACAACCAGCGTATTTGAACCGTGTGCAAGCCTGCCAAACTGCTCTACGTAGTCTTCTGCTATACGCAGCTTCATGGCAGCGTCGCCCCCTTCTTGCTTCACTGCCTCTGCAACCTGGCTTAGGCCTTCTGCGGTAGCCTTGGCAACGGCCAGAATCGCAGCAGCCTGGCCTTGTGCTTCGTTGATTTGCTGCTCTTTTACCGCTTCAGACTCTTTAATAACCCGCTGCTTTTCGCCTTCTGCCTCGTTAATCTTCGCGTCTCGCTCTCCCTCTGAGGTTAACACCACGGCGCGTTTCTCTCGCTCTGCACGCATTTGTTTTTCCATCGCGCTGAGTACATCGTGAGGTGGATTAATATTTTTTATTTCATACCGCAACACTTTTACGCCCCAGGGGTTAGAGGCCTTATCCAGCTCAGAAACCACATTAGCGTTAATGGCGCCGCGCTCTTCAAAGGTTCTGTCCAGATCAATTCTACCGATCTCGCTACGCAGAGTGGTTTGCGCCAACTGCGAGATTGCGAATACGTAGTCCGTGATGCCGTAAGAGGCACGCTCTGGATCAAGCACTTGCAAGTAGAGCACGCCATCTACCCCCACCTGCACGTTGTCTTTGGTAATGCAAACCTGCTCGGCTATATCTATCGCCAGTTCTTTAAGGCTGTGTTTGTACGCGGCTCTTTCGATAAACGGAATCAGTATGTGGAAGCCTGCTTTTAATGTGCGGCTGTACTTGCCCAAATTTTCGATCACAAAAGCGCTTTGCTGCGGAACAATAACGGCCGTTTTGGCTAGAACAATAACGGCTACTATCGCGATAGTGATGGCGACTAAGAACGTGACGTTTTCGAACATGGGTTAAATTCTCCTGCGAGTCATGAAACGATAATTGTTAGGCCTTCGGTGTTAACAATCTCAACTTCCGTGTTTGCTTCGAGTGTTTTGTCTCCGCGGTTTACGATTGTCCAATCGGTGCCACGAAAACTCTGCCGGCTGGTTTGCCCTGGGGTTAAGGTTTGATCAAGAATAATTTTTTCACCGGCCAAGCCGCCTGCATATTCAGGGCCACTGCCGCGTAGCTTGTCGTAGAGGCGCTTTCGAAAAACCACCATGGACACAAGGGCAATGCCAGCGAACGCCATCCATTGCACGGAAGGCTCCATGGCAACACCCAGCACACCTAAGATGCCGACAACAACGGCGGCAAAGCCAATAAACACTAAATAGAATGCGGCGTCGACCACCAGAAGTTCTGAGCCCAAAAAGAACAATCCTAGAAATATCCATCCCCACCAAGGCATTGCCGAGCTCCTTTACCGTTTTAATTCTGATTGTCGTTGCACTGTGTCACCCAGAGCCGTTAGCGTCAACGTTCGACCAATTGGCGCACGAGTTCCGCGTGATCAGGAAAGGAGCCGGTCTGATGCTTGGAATACACCAGCTCGCCGTCTACCACGACGTCAAAAATGCCACCGCCGGCGGGTATCAGGGTTGGCTCCACGTTAACGCTCTCAACACACTTTGCAGCCAAACTGACTGCTTCAGGGCGGTAGTTTCACTGCGCGCAGTAGGTAATTTCAATTTTCATTTGGTTTTTGTGATCCCTTCGTCGTATGCCTCTAAGGCAGGCCATGGATGTGGACGCTAGACAGGTCGGGTAACTGGTTTTTTAAGGCCAGAGAGACCTGGGCAGCGCTTGTATTGGGAATAGCATAGCGAAAACTCAACCTGAACTGCTATGGGGAATTTACCGCCAGTGTTATCATTGACGATATGTTAGTTATAACATGTTTTATAGATTAGAGGGCCCGACCGTCTTCCGACTGCCAAGGCTGATTGCCTTCCCAGCAATTGCTGCCAAGTATTGGTTAGCTGTTTTCCTCGCGCTAGCGTTGCCAGCGGCTTCTGCCAACGCGGCCCAGCCTCCGATGGTATTCACGCACCTATCAACTGCGCAGGGGCTCTCCCAGGCCACTGTGAATGACATTCTTCAAGACGCCCAGGGCTTTATGTGGCTGGCGACTGAAAACGGCCTGAACCGGTACGATGGTAATCGGGTAAAGAGCTATCATCGGCAGCGAGACAACCCCGATGGACTGGCAGCGGATTTTATTCGCGGGCTGGATGAAGACGCGAGTGGCGATATCTGGCTGGCAACAGCGGGTAGTGGCCTTGTTCGTTGGGACAGGCAAACCGATACGTTTCACAGCCATCGCTTCAATGCCGACGTTCCTACTTCTATCGCCAGCGACGTTGTGCGGGGCGTGCTGGTGGATAGTAAGGGCCGCATTTGGGCGGCGACACGCGATACGGGTTTGGATCGGCTAGATCCCGATACTGGCATTGTCACTCACTTCACCCACGATCCGAGCGATTCTAGTTCGATTGGTAGCGACATAAATCTCTATGCGCTGTTAGAAGACGCAGATGGCCATATCTGGGTGGGCACCAGCGCAGGCCTTCACCGATTTGACGAAGCAAAGAATGGGTTTGATCACTTTCCACCTCCTCAGGATATGACAAGGAGCGCAGCGAGTGACAAGCCCAATCAATGGGTCGTTTTGTCATTGATGCAGGATCATCAGGGCGATATTTGGGCTGCCACTTTTGATTCTGGCGTACTGCGGCTTGACGTCGCGACTGGTCGCTATGTGGTGTATCAACACTCCTCGACTGCGCCGCATTCTTTGGCCAGTGATCAAACGAGCACTGTGTTCGAAGATGCCCAGCGGCGCGTATGGGTAGGCACATCTGCCGGGCTCAATTTGTTTGATCGAAAAACCGGTCGCTTTCAGAACTATGCGCACGACCGAACAAACCCCGCAAGTTTGCGAGACAACTCTATCCGCTCAATTGGGCAGGACCGCAGCGGGCTGCTTTGGGTGGGGACCGGCAATGGCGGCGTTAGTCGGTGGAATCCTCGCAGTTGGTCGTTGGGGCACCACAAACCTACCTGGCTTCCTGAACTCTCCATGATCAATGCTTTCGCAGACGCGGCCGATGGCGCCACTTGGTTTGGTACCAGCGTGGGGCTTATGCGCCGCGAAGCAGACGGTGAAATCTCAGAGGTTTTGGGCGCTGCATCATTAGGCGATGCCAGCGTGATGAATCTGCTGAATGATCAACAGGGCCAGCTCTGGATAGGGACGATGAGTGGCGGACTTTCTGTGCTGCGTAAAGACGGAACGCTGAATCGTTTCCGCGCGCAAACACATGCAGCGTTGGGTGCCAATGGCATTATGAGTCTGTTCCAAGACAGTGTAGGGCGCATTTGGATTGGCACCTTTGAAGGCGGAGTAACTGTCTATGACCCGAAGGACGAGTCACTTTATCGCTATCACACAGCGGCACTTGAATCGATACAGCTAGACCGAATCCGTGTTTCATCCATCGCAGAAGACAGGCTGGGTAGAATATGGGTGGCAACCAGCGGCGACGGGCTTGTTTTAATCGACCCAGAGGCTAAGCGTGTACTGCGCCATTTTGGGCAAGAGGCAAACAACGCGCATGGCTTGTCCTCGAATGCCATTTATTCAATGCATGTAGATACATCAGGCACGCTGTGGGTCGGGCATGGCGGCGGCGGCCTCGATTACGTGGTTGAGCTTACTGATGACATTGAGTCAATACGCTTTCAAAACCATTCCCAGTCAGATGGGCTCTCCAATGATGTTATTTATGGCATAGAACCCGATAACAACGGTTACCTTTGGTTGCCCAGTAACAATGGGCTGATGCGGCTAGACCCAGCCACGTTTGCGGTAAGAACGTATTACCCGAACCACGGCGCGCAGAGTGAAGAGTTTTCTTTCGGCGCACATTTTCTATCCGCCAGCGGCTATCTCTATTTTGCCGGTATTGGCGGATACAACGCCTTTGACCCGAGCAAAGTGCAAGAGTCGATAGTAGAGCCGCCGGTGCGCATAACCGACATTGAGGTGATGAACAAGCCTTTAGAGTCGCAGCTGGCAATTCCATTGCTTTCGAACCTGGCACTTGATTACCGAGAAAACGCGATTCTGTTCGAATTTGCGGCGTTAGATTTTACTGACCCGGGCCGCAACCAGTTTGCTTATAAGCTCGAGGGCTTTGATGCCGATTGGATTCCACTGCGCCAAGGTCACCGGGTAGGCTACACCAATCTAGCGCCCGGCGATTATGTGTTTCGCGTAAAAGCTGCCTCTGCCTATTCAGTGTGGAACGAGGAGGGCGCTCAAATAGCGCTGACTATTTCACCCGCGCCGTGGCGAACGTGGTGGGCATACTTGCTCTACGCATTGATTTTGCTGTTGTTAGTTGGGTCGCAGTATCAGCGCCAGGTGCGTCGGCTGGAGGAGCAGCAAAAATACGCGAAGCGTTTGGCTGCCGAGGTCAAAGCGCGCACTGCCCAGCTGAACGAACGTAATCATGAGCTGGCCGAGGCCAGTGCCGCCAAAAGCCATTTTTTGGCTCGCATGAGTCATGAGATTCGTACGCCCATGAACGGCGTAATGGGTATGGCAGAGTTGTTGTCTTCCACGGCGCTCACTACACGGCAAAGTCAGTATACGCAAACCATTGCGCGTTCCGCGCATACCCTTTTGCAAATCATCAACGACATTCTGGATCTATCCAAAATTGAAGCGGGGCACGTGGAGCTAGAGGCACGCCCTTTTGATATGAAGCAGGTTGCTGAAGATTGCGTGCGGCTGTTAGCCGCGCAAGCCAAAGAAAAAGGAGTAGCGCTAACGACTGATGTAGCGCCAGACATTCCCCCTGTGCTCATTGGCGATGCACTACGTATTCAGCAGGTGCTTATTAACCTGTTGGGTAACGCGCTCAAATTTACTGCCGATGGCGAAGTGGCGCTAACAGTCAGCCGTATGGTGACGTCGGAAGAGGCGGTACGGGTACGCATTGAAGTTGCGGACACAGGGGTTGGTATAGATGAGAACGCAATTGGCTCAGTGTTTGACGCTTTTAGCCAGGCAGATGAATCCACCACGCGTCGCTTCGGCGGTACCGGATTGGGTCTATCTATCTGCAAGCAGCTTGTTGAGCTGATGGGAGGGCAGGTAGGCGTATCGAGCCAAGCGGGTGAGGGCTCTACGTTTTGGTGTGAATTGCCGCTGAAAACCCAGAGAGAAACGGCTCTGCCGCGTGTTGAATCTGTTGGCAAAATCGACGGCGTGGCACCGCTGATGGAAACTGAAAACCTGTTAAGTGGCCGCGTACTTATCGTTGAAGACAATGCCGTGAACCAACTGGTGGCTGAGGGTATGTTGGCTAAACTGGGCTGTGAGACAGTGCTTGCTTCCGACGGCCTGGAAGCCACAGCATTGGTTGCCAGAGAGGACTTTGATCTGGTGCTAATGGATTGCCAAATGCCGGAGATGGATGGTTTTGAGGCTACACGGCATATACGATCTACAGAGAATACCGACAAACACTTGCCGATTGTTGGCTTAACGGCGCATGCGTCTGAAGACGCGCGCCTGGCCTGTATTACCGCCGGAATGGACGGTTTTGTGAGTAAGCCCTACACCGCCGAAGCGCTTTATGAGGTTATTAAGCGCTGGTTACTGTAACGCGTTAAATTTCACGCGCTTTAACGTGGGCGTTTCACTGTCTTCTGACAGTTGATACCGAATAGAGAGTAGGCCCTGTTGCTTGCCGGCAGTGGATAACCAGTTTCCCTGCGGTGGTTTTTGGTGCGCGAGAATAACGCGGTACCGGCCATTCTCAGTGGCTATCTGTTTGTTGTTGAGCGCTACCGGGTGGTTTTCATAATCCATTGATTGCATCCAACTGTTTTGTAACGACAGCGCCCAGTAGGGAGCGTCGGGTACGCTGCCCTCTATTATGAGGGCTTCGTCTTCTGCCAGATTAAACCATCCGCCGTAGTATTCGTTGTCTAGTGTTGGGTAGAACACGCCGCCAAAATCTGCACTGTAACTGGTTGGCGGGTCGAAACTGTTGGGTGCTTTTGCGAGCATGGAGGTGAGCGCGATGGCGCCATCGAGGGTTTCGTTAAAGAAGGTAGTAGCGCTGCGAATTCCCTGCGCAATTTGTGTGTCATCAAGTGGTATGAAAGCGGGCGCATCCAAATTTCGAATGCTCAGCGTGGCAGGCGCTTTGCCATCGCGCCCGTGGTAGTACTGCCGAACCATAATCATGTGAATGTCGTCGTCCAGTTCTAACCAATTGGGGTTGGGTTCTTCTGGCGCATTTTTACTGAGTAAGAGGGTGAAGCCTCCCGTATCGTCAAAACGTAGCGTTTGGCTTGAAACATTCGATGCGGCGCGGTTCCAGCCGTTTAGCTGCTTGCCGTAGAGCATAAAACCCAGGTAGTTGGCGTCGCCTCTATTGCCGTGTATTTCATACCGAAAGTCGGGGGAGATTTGCGCCGTATGGTAAATCGCGTCAGGGCTGTCGCCCAGAAACTTTCTGTAGTCACTCATCCAGTCGGTAAGCTTCGGGTGCACCGTGCTGCCGTTTGCGAGTTTCATCTCCAGAGAGGCAGACGCGATTTGAGAGATAAACTGTAGCCCTTCGAGTCTTTCGTCTTGCTCTTCACTGCGCTCAAATACGCGCGCCCCAGCCGCCTCCAGGCTTGCAGAAAACTCACGCCAGGCTTGAGCGGCTTCGCTGTTTTGCGTCCATTGCGCATCGGGTATTGAAATTGTCTTGCTGGCATTGAATGTGCCCATTACGTATGTGGCAGCAAGGCTGGTTAGCAGTAGGGCGGCTATTACCAACTTCTTCATGTCGATTCCTTAGGTTGTATGGCTAAACACCTGCAAAACACAAAAGTAGGCGCCTAATAGGGCCCAACAGGTTACCGGTAAATAGGGGAGCGCTTGCCCTGCGCCACCAGAATATCGCCTAAACCAATCTGCTACCAATAGAACGCCAAGTGCGAATATCAGCGCAACCTGCGTATTGCTGGCCACTGACGTTGCTATGGCAATGTTCTGTTCTATGATTTGGTCAAATGCGAAGGAAATGGGCCCTAGCGTGGTAGCTAGTGCCACTAGTAACCCCGTGCCTATGGCGGCGAGAATGCCATGAGCGGCAAACGTTTTTGCGGCAACCGGTATCGAAAACAGTAACGCCAAAAATAGTAGCAATTTGAGGCTGGGGTTAATGCGGCTAAAAACGCGGCTAAACATGCTCGTTAGCGGCTGTGTGTGTAGGCACGCTTTACTTCAACGATTTCTACTGAGTACGACTGGTACCACTTTTTTTTGCCTTGAGATTGAGCCAGTAGGTGCTCGCTGTTGGCTTTCCATCGCAGAATGTCTTCTTGGGAGTTCCAGTATGAGATAGCGACTCGGTCTTCTCCCTCCATCAACGCGAAGAAATCCAGGCAGCCGTATTCTTCGAACGCCAGGGTTTTCATTCGCCCAATGGCCTCTGCGTATTCTTCATCTAACTCTGCGGCTACGGCACGAAATATAACGGCAAACATAGGGTTAAATCCTCGCGAATGTAAGCGTTGGTTGCTTAGCCGGGGGAGGGCTTGTTGAGCTCTTTGCGCAAAAACACGTCAACGGCTAAAAACGCAAAGGGGATGATGGCGGCTAGTAGAACCATGAGCCAGACGAGCACAGACCATCCCTGCCTGTGAGAGGCAATGAGCGACAACACAAAATAGAGTGCAAACAGGGCACCGTGCAGCATGCCTAGCGGATATACGAATTCTCTAGAGATAAACCCCAGCGTAACGCTCAGTATCACCAGGTATGAAATGCCTTCTAGCAGGCTTGTGGCTCTAAACAGCTTCAGCATTAAAAACGTCCTTAGGAGTGCTTTTTGTTCGCCGCATTAGTATACCTATAGCGCTTTTTTTTCTCCCGTCAAAATGGCGACTGCGCTATTGGCTGTAAGCTTCAGCACACTGCCTTTGTCTGTTTTTAATTCAATTTCGGTGTGGCCCAGGTGAATAAGGGGTAGGGGAATAAAGTTATCCAGTGTCTTTTCGCCCGCCACAATTGTCCCGTGCGTGATGCGCACGGGTAGCTCGTCGATAAAGGAGGTGATATCTGCGGTTTTTAACTGAAGGTGCACGTTCTGGAGAAACCCTGCGCCAGCGTCTATGCCGGGCTTGCCCTCAGATTCGTGCAAAACGGCGGGGTTTAACTCAATGGTTGTTTGTTCTCCCTGGGGCAGGATGAACTCGATACGGGAACCCCGTAATTCGATTGCTCTATTCATATCACTTTTCTTAAACGTTGCGCAAAATAAGGGTCGCGCTCAGGCGGCCTGTTAATTAACCCATTATTTTTAACGCGATATAGGGGGTAAAGCTGAACAGTAAAACAGCAATTTTGTAGTTGGAAAGGTAAGAGGCGTAGAGCTGCAATAACTGTGCTTCATCAATTCCGAGAATTTTGGTGTGTATTGGCACTATGAAGGGGCGGGCAACAGCGAGCGCGAGGGTAGCGAACGCGAGAACGCACGAATTAATGACGAGTGTCCAACCGAAAAACTCTGTTAGTTGCGCAAGGTCAGTCATCTTTAGGTTCCCCCAGTCAAATTCGCTAACGCAGCGGTGATACGTGTTTACTTTACGCCTCTGGTGGCGAGCGGCCAAGTGGTTCGCTCCGTTTATGAGTCCTTTGGTGCACCTACCTGTGGATAGTACTCTAAACCGCAATTCCCGCAGGTTGGCTTAACTCTGGCCATGCGCTCGTTACACCTGGGGCACCGTTGAAAGTACTGAAGCCGAACAGTCGAAATTCCGGTGACGAATAGCAAAGCTGCTAAGACAAGCACCCTGGAGGATGACCCGTCTTTCGGCAAAAAATAGCTTAGGCCGGCCCCAAAAAGCAGTAGGGCCAGAATGCCAAAGTGCAAGTAACCTGCTCTAGACAGCTTTGCCAGCTTCTCCTTCTCGCTATCGGTAGGCAAGGTACTCATGAACTGATTATGGGTGGATTTTGGCATAGATATGCTTGTCATAGAACGCGCCATCTTTATAACACGCTTTTCTGGCAATACCCTCCTGCGTATAACCGCATTTTTCTAAGACGCGCATAGAAGCGAGGTTGGGCGCAAAGACGGGAGCCACTAAACGAACTAAATCGGTATGTGTAAACATGTGCGCTGTAATTTGAGTGACCGCAGCGGTTGCAATGCCTTTACCCCAGTGCGGTTGCCCTAACCAGTAACCTAGTTCGCCGCTTCTACGTTCTTCAAAAAGACCGGTATCGACGCCAATGCACCCGAGTAGCTCATCATTTTGCGTAATTGCGCGGACATAACCTTGCTTGCTCCCTGTGGTAATCCACCATTGCGCATCTTGTTGGGTGTAAGGGTAGGGCATGCGAGAGGAAAGGTATTTGGAGACCTGCTGATTCCCTAACAGGGTTGTCAGTGGTTCTAAATCAATTGCATCAAATTCTCTTAGAATCATGGCGCGGTTTTACTCATAATCGGGACTGTGAACGCTTAGAAAGTATGAACCCTGAAAGTATCGAAAGTATAACTAATATTACAGAAATGATGTTATGTGGATAGTCCATTGAAAGAAGGGAAAGATCAGCAAGAGCGTCTGCCCCAAGTTTGACGATATACGTGTACAAAAGGGCAGATAATCCCAATGCTGCACCCAGCTTCAAGTGATCTAGTCTGATAATAAAAGTGTTGAAAGCGTAAAGATAAATTAGGCTTAGTGTGGCAGGAACAAGCATTTCGATATTTTTTTGCACATCACTCTTTAGCGCGGTTGGCCAGCAATAGAGTTGTAAGTACAGACCATCGATCATCTGGACGTAGAAAATAGCTAGAAATACTTAGAGCGAGATGTAAAAAGCTCTAATTGAGACAGCGGAGAACCTAACGGCCATGAGAGACACGTAAAGCCGAATGCTCAGGCAATGAGGCCGTGAAACGGTTTTGGCGCCCCAGCAGCCTGTTCTAGTTGTTAAGCACACTGCACTAGTAACGCACTCATTGCGATTGGCGAAGCAGAGATGGTTCTGCGTCTCTTCAGTGCTCAGCTGTTCATCTGCTAACACTCACAATCTACCCAATTGCTAAGTCTGACTTCGTATCTATATCAAACCAGAAGCGGTATATTTCCGAATTGGAAATAGAGCTACACCGAGCGCTAAACGTTCTGGCTTATTCGAAGATTTGCCGCGTATCGCTGTTCAGGCAGTTGTTTGGTTGTTGAGTTGTAGAGTAGGTGCACCCTCGAGGCTAGTCGAGGTTTTTACTCATTGATTCAGCTGGTTTGTGCCGCACATTTTTGTTCGTTTCAAATTACAATTAGGGCCCTGAAAACTGATGCGCTCGTTAAACAAACCACTTTCGGAATCGCCCCTGTGGCTGCTCTGGGTGCCACGATTCTGCATCTGCGTTGTTCTTCTACACTTCTTTTGGTTTCTAAATAATCACGCAAATAACATTCCTTATCAGGACGATATTCCCGACCTTTTAAGGTTCATCACACAGGTTGAAACAACAGACAGTATCTCTGACGCAGTAAAATTGGGTTTCAAGCAATACAATGATCACCGCGTAGGCGCCACTCGATTACTGGTTTACGGGGTTTATCGAGTCGAAGGAGAGTTAAACTTTCATACACTGACGCTGGTGGCAAATCTGGCGCTGCCATTGATGCTATTGCTATTTTTCCAAGCCGTAAAAAACAACGCGTCGCGTTGGATCTATCTATTAGTGGCAGCGCTACTTCTATTTAACCTTAAATTCTATACGCTGCTCTTAATGAGCCAAGCGGCTTTTGCTTACTTTTGGGTTGTTCTCTATGCGTTCGCTGCAATATTTGCACTGCACAGGGTCACCGTGCCCAAGTTTTTTCTTGCAGCAGTATTTTGTACGCTTTCTTCCTTTAGTCTTGCGTCAGGTCAAATCGCGTGGCTGCTAGGGCTTGTCACTCTTATTCATCAAAGTCTGCTACGGAAAGACAGGTCATTCCTGTTCCCGCTGTTGTGGCTTTTTGTTAGCGTAGCAATGCTTTTGGTGTGGCGTTGGGGATTTGTTGCCGATATCGCACAAACGCCATCAAAAGAGCTTCTGGCCATACTTCCCGATTACGTTGGTAACGCGCAGTTGGCTGAAAAAATACAAAGATACTTTACTTTCTTTTTAGCTTTTACCGGTAGTGCGCTAGTTAACTTTAGCGCGCTTGGGGCATCTATAGCAGGGTTAGCAATGCTTACTTTGTTGGTCTATTTTTCTTACAAGTCGTTGTATGAGAGCGATATTAGGTTAGTGCTATGTTGCTGGTTTGCAGTGGCGACACTTGCGGCGGTAACTTCTGGCAGGGCCCTAATGGTTGAACCGGAAACAGTGCTCCACGCGCGGTACAACTTCTTTTCAGTAGTACTGCTTTGCCCGCTGGTTATACTCACGCTCGTACGTTTCAACGTTTTCAGGTCGTATGGTGCGTACATTGTGGTCGCCTTGTCGTTGGGATACGCAGCCTCCACCTGGCGCGAGCATCAAGAGCCACTACGCGTAGGTATGAGTTCTTTGCACGACTACTTCAATAGAGATCTCTATCCCGTAGCGGGAAAGACTCGCAATCCGCGAGGCATCGTGTATGAGGCGATAGCCGCAGGAGTATATATCCCCCCCTGTAGGCCGTACCCAGTTTGCACGGATGCGGAGGGCCGCTAGTGTAGGGGAGGGGTTATCTGCCGAAGCAGAGCAGTAACCGTTCTAACGCAGCGGTTTTGGCGTCCAGGCAGCCTGTGCTTGCTAAATAGCGGCAACAAAATACTAAGCACAAGAAACGCGGCCCCCAGCCAAAACAGCTTAATTAGTAGACCGCATGTATGAAGGAGTACATGTGGAAGGCTAAATCGAAGAGGAGCTGAACAAACAATACAGCCCGTCTCCTGCTCATCTGGTGGTGTAGATAGCATGTTCTTCAAGGAAGGCACTGAGCGCGAACTACAGTGGGGGCACTTAAACGGCGTCATGCACTTGTTAAAAGTCCGGTTCATAGCCGCCTTTATGGACGAATGCGAATATTAGAAACCCTACGGCAGAGATGAGTCCACCAGCTAAACTGATATTAGACAGAAGCTGTCCAACCCTTGCGCCTTCGGGGCTTGGGAAGTAGCTCCCAGCAGCCTGTCATTGTTAAGAGGCTTATAACCAAACTAGCCACCACTTTTTTCTCGCTACGAATCGTAGCTTGTTGTTCTTGATAGATGAGAATGTTCTCCTCGACCGAGGTAGTTCTTTTTCTGGCTTCTAAGCTTAAATCAAAGGCTCAACTGAACCGGAGGAACTCTGGAGCGTACTGCCTGCATTGGTTCTGTAGCCTAGCTCGCACTTAACTTAAGACCCGTAATGCCGAGTACGATTAAAGATATACACCCTATACGAATTATTGTCATGGGTTCGTTGAACCAGACTGATACGGCCTGAGTTTACCCGACACTTTCTTAAGTTAAAATCATAGAAAGTGATACGAGGTGAATCATGGGAAGAGGAATCCGTTACTCGGATGAGTTCAAGCAAGAAGCAGTGAATCAGGTGGTCGTTCACGGCTACCCCGTTCTGGAAGTGAGCAAGCGATTGGGTATCACGAACAAGAGCTTGTACGCCTGGATCAAGACGTTCAGTAAACCCCAGGCAAAGCGTGAAGAAGAGGCGGATCTTCGAGCGGAGATAGCCCGTTTGAAGCGTGAGCTGAAGAGATCCGAACAAGAGAGGGAAATATTAAAGGGGGCCGCTGTAGATTCAACGGGTCAGCGCAACAGTCCTTTGAATAATCTCTCTTGGCGTTCTGAATTTCAATGTTTTTCGCGGCCTATCATTTAGCTCATCGGCAACGCTATTCAGTGCATGCTGTGAATACTGAGCTAAGCATGTCTTTTTTCGGTAGTACTGGCGAATCAGGGAGTTGGTGTTTTCGTTTGTTCCCCTTTGCCAGGGAGCTTGAGGGTCGCAAAAGTAAACGGGGATGTTTGTGTGTTGTGTGAATTCAGCATGCCTTGCAAGCTCCATTCCGCGATCCCAAGTTAAAGTCTTTTTCATGGATGGTGGCAATTCACTGAAGGCGCGAATCAATGCATCGTTGACTGATGCTGAGTCTTTCCCAGCCAGCTTTAAAATCAGCGTAAATCTCGATTTTCTATCGACCAACGTAGCGATATGGGTGTTGTTTGAACCGGTGACCAAGTCACCCTCCCAGTGGCCTATGGATCTTCGAGTATCAACCTCTTTGGAGCGCTTGTGGATGGAGACGCCGTTGACTATGTTGATTGTTCCTCTGTCGCCTGATCTAGAATGGCGTGTTCCCTGACGCATTCTGTGGCCGCGCCTAAGATGCTTCATAAGCGAGCTATCGAGTGTTTTGCGAGATCTCACGTACAAGGACTTGTAGATGGTTTCGTGGGAAATTTGCATGCCTTGATGTCTAGGAAAGTTTACTTTTAGCCAGCCCGAGATTTGTTCCGGCGACCAGTTCATTCGCAATTTTTCGATAACTGACGCCCTCAACTTGGCGTTCCTTGCAAGAACACACAGCTTGGATCGTCTAGCCGTACGCCAGGCCCTCCTGTCCGCATTAACAGCCTTATACCAGCGCCTACCCCTGTTACGCTGGATCTCGCGTGATATCGTTGATGGCGCACGATCCAGCTGTCGGGCTATCGCTCGAATACTTTTCTTAGCCGAAAGGCCAGCTCGTATTTCTTCGCGCTCCTCGAGAGTCAAGTGACTCGAAGCACGTTTACGCTCTTCAGGTTTTATGCCTCCGTGCTCGCGGAGAATAGTAAATATCGAGCCTGGTTTGGCATCAATCACACGTCCGATATCGCTAAACCCAGCACCTTGCTTCCATAGATCGAAAACACAATCTCGTTCTTCTTGTGTAAATGTACGTTTCATTGAACAGCCCTCTGAAAATCAACATTTTAGAGTATCTGTTGCAGTGACCCGTTGAATCTACAGCCGTGTTCTTTGCCGGGGAGTCAAAGAACGGTACGGCTTCATAAAAGCTCGCTCCAATAAATATCCTGTTCGTCGATTGTGCCAAGCGATGGGTGTCCACCCCAGTGGTTACTACGACTGGCTGGAGCGCCCTCTCAGTACACGCGCTCGGGAGGACCAGCATTTGACCGGTCAGATCAAACAACTCTGGCTGGAAAGTGGTGGCCATGCGGGCTACCGCAATATCCACCTGGACTTGATAGAAGCGAAGGTTGCGTGTGGCAGAGACCGGACGTTGCGGCTAATGAAGGCCGCAGGTTTACGTGCCGTGCGAGGCTACAAAGCACCCAAAGGCTACTATGGCGGAAGCACCAACCCGGCTGCCCCGAATGTGCTGGAGCGTCAGTTTGAAGTGCCATCACCTAATCAGTGGTGGGTTAGCGATATTACTTACATTCATACGCATGAAGGTTTTCTGTTTTTGGCTGTCGTGATGGATTTGTATGCGCGCAATATCGTTGGCTGGTCGATGGCTTCGCGCATGACAGACGACCTTGTGCTGGATGCACTAACGTCGGCTTACTGGCGACGAAAACCAACTGACACCGTCATGTTACATTCAGATCAAGGTAGCCAGTACACGAGCGGTAACTGTCAGCGCTTATTGAGATCACTGGATATTAAGCCCAGCATGAGTCGTCGTGGTAACTGTCACGATAATGCAGTTGCAGAGAGCTTCTTTGCGAACTTGAAGAAGGAGAAAATCAGGAGAAAAAAGTATCGTACTCGCGCTGACGCGCGACAGGCGATCTTCGAATACATTGAGATGTTCTATAATCCAAAGCGGCGTCATACTCACAATGGTAGAGTGGCACCAACGGAGTACGAGCAGTCGTATTTCAAGCAGTTGGAAAGTGTCTAGGAAACTCAGGCCGTATCACACTTCATCAGCCAGAAGGTGACTCATGAATTCTCTGAGTAGGTCAGCGTCATCATCTAAGTCTTTCAGATACGAACGCATGAATGAGACTTTTGCGCTGTCTCCGTGTTGCCCAATGCTTTCACGGAAACTGATGATGGCTGGACGAATTTTCACCAGCTTGTCGTACTTGTCTTCCAACTGAACCCACCACTTCCTTGCTAGTTTCAACGCTTCCCTGTGACAGCGTGTTCCCAGTGACCTACGGAACAAACGCTGTGGAATACCAGCATTGTGCCTTATGGCTTCTGGAATGCGAACTTGGAAGTAGAAAATCCCGTGACGTGACTTTGTAAGATACGTGGGGTTTTGAAAGTCTCTTGTCTTCACTGTAGTGCCTTTTGTATCGCACCAGCAAAAACATGAGTTTTAGGGGTTTAAAAAAGCCTTTCAAATCAAAGGCTTAGATATAGAAATGGCGGAGAGCGAGGGGTTCGACTCCACTTTTTATAGCTGCTCATAGCAACCATAAATCGAACAAAACACTAGTATTATTGATTTCCATCTAAACATAGTGTCTCATACCAAACATTGAATCTCTGTTTAATAGTAATACTGAAAGTAATACTGTGAGGTATCGCTTTTGTCCAAGCTCAGCGCCCGAAAGGTAAAGACACTCAACACACCCGGCAGTTATTCGGATGGAAATAACCTGTACCTTAAAGTTACGCCCACGGGCACTAAGTCCTGGGTGTTTAGATACGTGCGCGCTGGCAAAGCGCGCATGATGGGCTTGGGTGGCTTTCCCGACGTGTCTCTTGCGGAGGCTCGGGAGTCGGCCGGTATTAACCGAGCTTTGCTTCGCAAATTCAAGGATCCTCTTGAGGAGAAGCAAAAAAGGAAACGCTCCTCAAACGCTCATAATCCGACTTTCGAGGAAACCACGGAACACTATATAGACTCCAAAAAAGCTGGCTGGACGGAGAAACACCGCAAACAATTTGAGAGCACGTTAGCGACCTACGCTTACCCAACCCTTAAGAATCTACCAGTAAAGGAAATCAACGCCAACGATGTCCTATCAGCGATACGCCCGATCTGGGAAGACAAGAACGAAACTGCCTCCCGGGTTAGAGGGCGCATTGAAATGGTGCTGGATTTTGCGACGGTCTCTGGCACCCGTGATGGTGCCAACCCCGCTCGATGGAAGGGGCACTTAGCTCACATCCTCCCTAAACGCTCTGCTGTGGCTCCTGTGAAGCACATGGAGGCATTACCGTACACAGACATGCCTGAGTTCATTTTAAATCTCAGAAGCGGAAATTCGATCTCTCGGAAGTGCCTAGAGTTCTGCGTCCTGACAGTCGCCAGGGTCGGCTCCGTCGCAGGAGCCAGGTGGGATGAAATAGAGGGTGGCGTCTGGACTATTCCTGCTAATCGCATGAAGGGAGACTATGGCGACTTTTCAGTTCCATTGTCCAAACGCGCCCTAAAGCTTCTCAAAGATCTTCCTCATATTGACGATTCTCCATATCTCTTCCCTGGCATTAGATCTGGCCATATAAATCGGGAGTCACCGCGCAAGCTCCTTCAAAAAGATTTGGGATACGAAGGCATGACTGTTCACGGGTTCAGATCCGCATTCCGCGACTGGTCAGCCGAAATGACAAACTATCAAAATCACATCTGCGAGATGGCCCTAGCTCACACAATAGGCTCAGGTGTCGAAGCAGCATATCGTCGTGGCGAACTACTCACAAAAAGAGCCAAACTCATGGAAGATTGGGCAAAATTCCTAGACTCAAAACCCGCAAAAGTGACCCCCATAGGTAAAGCTCGTGAGCGATGAAATCACTCAAAAAGACATAGTGGAAATTCTAGAAATTTTAGGCGAATTCGGCTCCTGGAAGTATGACGGCGACATAGCGGATTTGATCTTCCTTCACCGCTCAGAGGGCGTTGAATCCGTCAAAGCCGCCGTAGAGTGGATACCGACACCTAAACTATTTTGAGGTAACTACCTTTGCGAAAACATGAAGTCACGTACGACATGGTCACCTATGTGCTGGTGTTGCTTCATGGGCATGGAAAATGGTCTTCACCACAGTCCCACAGCACTCTCGTCAGGATTTTTGCGACGTGGGGATGGGACGCACTTTTATACTCCGTTGAGTGGTCTGAGGTTTACGAAGAGCCCCTCATCGACCCCTACCAAGTTCGTGAGAATCATGCCTCTTATGTGCTAATCTAACTTTGCCAATATTGGTCAAAGATTGAGCAATGATGCCCTTTCTTTCCGTCCATGAGGCTCGCGAGCCTCCCTAACCAGGAGACTCGTGATGAAGTTTTTATCAAGAAAGGCTGTTTGTGATTTGGTGCAGCTCTCCAGAGCAGAGATTGCAAGGAGGGAGTCAGATAACCGTTTTCCGCAAGGCGTGAAACTCGGAGATCATGACAACTCTCGTGTAGTTTATGTTCAGGAAGAAGTCTTGGATTGGATGCACGAACAAGTCTGTATTCGTGATAAAACTCGCTAGCTCCTCCGGGAGCGGTAGGGGGCTAAACCTTTAGCCCCCTATTTTACACTCCATACAACACTCACTTATGTCTGGAGCCTTTCCAAAACGCCAAAATCCACACCTTTTCCCTACAAAACAACTGGTTACGCCGTCATGTTAGGACTATTCCCACATCACTCGTGTCGGGCGTAGCCACGACCCCAATGCTTTATGCAGCGACACGCTGTTGCATCCATAAAGGACAAAAGCATCGGGGTCGTCGCTACGAAGAGCGACCGACACGGTGAGTGGGGACAATACGTTATAATCAAAACAGACGGTACGTTAACGACAGCTTCACACTTCACCAGTACTACACCATAGCCGAGTCCCTTTGCTGGTCTTCCACACCAGGAATATGACGGTGGGAAGTTGTCCTTTATGTATCTCGGAGACCATCTAAAATCGAAAGACCGTTACATTGACGGCACTGAATACTTTGAGCCATTCACATTAAGCCCCGGAGATCGACTGAGGCACCTTTACGCTATCGGTGGCACAGGAACGGGGAAATCTACCATGACGCTGAGAACGGCCCTGAATGACATCCATAAGGGCTGTGGAGTCATGGTGCTCGACCCCCATGGCGAGCTTATTGAAGACTTAATGTTACGGATTCCGCGCGGCCGTCTCAGCGATGTAATTTTGCTTGATGTGAGTGACCGAGATTTCCCAATTTCCCTCAATCCTTTCTTCAATATTCCCCGTCATGATCATGGCCTCGTAGCTTCTGGAATGGTGGATGCTTTCAAGGCGGTTACAGGTTACGACGACATCAATACCCCAATATTTGATCGCGTCATAAATTCAGCTTCCCGACTAATGCTCGACCACCCGTCGGGGACGCTTTTGGACATGTACTACTTCCTTTCGAACCCTGGTTTTATGGGCAAGGTCTTAGAGCACTCTCAAGACCTGGTCATCAAAGATTTCTGGCTCAAGGACTATCCCAGAAAATCCCCGGCTGACAGAGAGAGATTAGTAGGCTCCACACTCAATAACTTGGATCCATTCATCACCGACCCGATTTTCAGAAACATGTTTGGCCAGAAGCGTTCTAGTATCAACTTCAGAGAGATAATGGATAGTCGCCAGATACTTCTCGTCAAACTCCCTCAAGGAGAAATCGGCCTTCTGAAGTCTAAGTTGATTGGTGCACTCATTCTGGCTCAGATTCACACGCAGTCCATGAGGCGAGACTCCAGGGAGCCATTCCACATTTTTATCGACGAATTTGCTTACTTCGGCACTTCGACAGTTCAACACATGCTATCTGGGATTCGGAAGTTCGGGGTTTCACTCACCTTAGTTCACCAATATGCCAACCAGCTTTCCGCGGATATGCAGTCGGCGATCTTCGGAACTGTTGGGACGATCATGTGTTTCAGAATCGGGCTAGAGGATGAGGCAATACTGCAGTCTCAATTCCAGCTGGAGCCAAAAGATCAGCTCTCTGGATTAGCACCCTATACCGCCTTTGTACGAGCGGATGACACTTATTTCCTCAAGATGCCACAAGTTACAAGCGATACATTCCCCGAGCACCCAGAGAGGATTAGACGCCGTTCTCGCGAACTTTACGCTAGGGAGGCTCTAAAGGTAACATTGGAGATAAATGCTCATATTCGGAAGATGCCTTGATTTGGTTGCTTCGACTTTTTTCCCCTGGTTACGGCGAATACCACGACGAGTACAAGAAGTGGCGCAAGCTCTATAATAGATCGCAACCAATTGACCTATACACTCGGCTCGGCAGTCAGTTCCTCCAGGAACGTCCTGAATACCTTGTTGAGCATTATCAGAAGTTTCTGCGCTGGTACGGAAGGTGTCCTTACCTTCATCCCGATTACAATAAGCCTGACTTTTTCCTCGATCAGAAGGATGAGCTGAAAGAACTAAAGAAGGCAATTGGCTTTCTTGAAAAGTCTGCTGCATACATAAATAGCTTCTATCAGTCGTTGACTGCTGCAGTTATCAAGATTGAAGCTCATATATCACCACCCGAGGCCGATTACTATTTTCGACTCGACTCCGAAGTTGATGATTCCCAATTCTACATGGACGTTGATTTTCTTATAGAGAACATCTGTGCGTCCGATGGCTCACGACATGGTGGTGGCATATTTGAGTGGACTTTCTATAGCTTGAGATCCACGATTCTTGCTGAGTATGAACCCCATAGCGCCACCGCTGCGTTTGAAAACTCTCGACAATGGTATTTGCACACAATTACTGACTCTGTGTTCGACGAACCCGACGCATCTTTCACGGGCGCCAAGCGTGCCGTACTTGAAGATCCCAAAGAGCTTATCTACCGTGTTCTCCGAAACACCGGCTTACCTGAGATCCTTAAACAGTATTCTAGCTTTGTTACTATCCCGTACAATATGCGATTTCGTCATCAACACGTTCTTGGTAGCACCGGATCCGGAAAAAGCACACTTCTCACGTATCAGTTACTCCATGACATGTCGCGCTGCGTGAAGGGAAAGTGTTCCATTGTAATCATGGACACAAAAAGGGACTTGATCAAAGCGCTCGAGCGAGTTGATGGCATTCAGGATAAGATCGTTTCAATCGATGCTGAAGACTCTGCCAGGGGCTTCCCTGTCGCCCTTAACATTCTAGATCTGGGTAAGCAGGACACTAGTGACCCCCTTGAAAGAGAGATCTCACGCAATACCAATCTCTCTATGCTTAACTACTTCTTCAGTTCCCTCATGGGTGAAGGCGCTGAGCTGACAGACATGCAGTCTACAGTCTTCTACTATGTTCTTGACCTCTGTCTCGCCATCCCGAACGCCAATCTAGACACCCTACTTGAGATCATGGATCCGGATGCTGGAGGTTTCGAGAAGTATCGCTTTGCGCTGAGGAACCTCGACTCAGACTCCCAAAATTACTTCGAGCGTCTCTTTGACAGCAAGCAGGCCATTACAACAAGAAGACAAATCATCCCTCGCATATATGGTTTGAAGCGGAACAAGTCTCTTTCCCGCCTGTTCATGGCGTCCGAAACCAAACTAGACCTCTACTCCGAGCTCAATGCAGGCAAGATTATTCTGATTAATTGCGCAAAGAGCGTTCTTAGAGACAGCGTTGAGATATTCGGTAGATTCATGTTGGCGATGATAATGTTTGCCGTTGATCGCAGACAATTCGTTCCCGAGAAGGATCGAATGGAAACATTTTTCTACATGGATGAGGCGCACGACATCATTAGAAACGACACACGGCTTGCCGAAATGCTCTCTCAAGTTAGAGCATATAAACTAGGTCTTATCATTGCGCACCAGGACTGGTCTCAGATCAACAACCCCAAAGTGAGATCAGGACTAGATTCAAACACGCTTATCAAACTAGCTCCGCATGAAGATAAGCACACTTTCAGGGTCACCTGTGGGACTGTCGAGGGCACTTTTAAGGCTCCCAACGTTGCTTTTTCAAATATGCCCCAGGTCTCTGAGTCCGCCTATCAGAGTTTTTTGGAGGAAAATAGAAGACGTTATTGTCGAACCGTCTCGGAAACTGAAAGTTATAAGCAAGAACAGACTACGTACCGACAAGTTGCCGAAACTAACCCGGACTATTCCTATCGTTTCGATATACCCGACCATATTGCGCGGAGGAGTTCTCCTCGCCCCGATCCAATGAACAGAAAGAAACCCGCTAAAAAGGAGCCGACCAAGAATTCTGAGCCGACTTCCCCACCTGATGAGGATGGCACTGATTTTTTTTAGTATATGGTAAACTGCACATATAGGTCATAGCCGCTCATAGCGCCCATTGCGTTCTTGCTGACCTTAGACAGGTATCCCCTACCTGTTTTATAAACTGATCATGTCTGTCGCTCGCAAAATCGGAAAACGGTATCGCAAGGGAAACCCTCGTATGCGTACCAGGATCACTTCTCAACGCATAGAAGTGCTAAATTTTTTGCTGCGATATCGGTACATCACAACGCGCTTTATTCTTCGACTGATTCCTAGAGATATTAAGCTCAACACCATCAATCGTGCGCTTTACGAAATGCGTTACGCAGCACTTGTGGAAAAGCCGGAAAAATCTCGTTGGACTAATAATTCTCTTTACAAGGACGATGCCTACGAAATCTCTACTCGCGGCAAGAACGCTCTAAAGTCACACGACTCTCTCCGCCCCTTTCCCAGAGACTATGCAAACTTCTTCCATGATCAATTCACGTCGTTATGTGCTGCTGCGTTTGAGATCATGTGCGTTGAACACCCTGACCTCGAATACTTCTCATGGTGGGACATAGTGAAATCGCCAAAGGTGCCTCAAGACACCATTGAAAGCGCAAAACCTCACTTACTTCAAATCGACAAAGTTAAGGGTATTCAAGACTATGCTCCATTTGCAGTAGGACACAAAAACAAGCGCCGCGTTTTCTTCATGGGTATCGAGGCAGACATGGCCACCGAGCAACGATCAACTGGGCTCACAAGCTCCCACAGGGCAACTCTGGAAAAGAAGTACAGCTTTTGGATGAATGTTTTTCGTAAGGAGGTATACCGCTCTCACTATGGCTTCCCTAACGCCTACATAGTCTTCCTTTTTTCTTCCGAGGGGTCTATGCAATCTGCAATGCAGTTGTTCGAAGACCGCTTCCCAGAGGGGTCAACAAAGGTTCTCTTCGGCCATGCGCCAAATTTTCGTAGACTCGAAAGATCCGCTGACGTTGAGGACTTCACCACGATGACTTGGAACCGCGTAGGACATGGTGATTTCCACATAGAGGCCCACCTGACTCGGTAGATCCTGGCACTCATGGTAAAATAAAACTAGGTTTTACTATGGAGGCGTCTCATGGGTAAGTACATTGATAAAGAGGTCGTAAAGGAAACGGTATCTATTGAAGTTACCGTTGATCGCCTGGGTATCAAACTCATCCCGGCTGGCAAACAATTCAGGGGCAAGTGTCCCTTGTGTAACGGCGACGATGAGCGGTCATTCGTAATAACACCCGAGAAGAACCTTTGGTACTCGTTCTGCTGCGAGACTGGTGGAGACCAAATCAAACTTTGGGAGTTACTACGCGGACTTAACTTCAAAGATGCATGTGCTGAAATGCTGGGCGAAGAAATGATTACATCGCGCACCGTAGAAGCTACTGAAGAGCTTACTCCATTAGAGTATCTTCTACATGATGACCCAGCAGTTCAGTGCGTTGGCTTCGAGCCTGAAGATGCAAAAGCCATCGGTATTGGCTATGCAAAAAAAGGAACGATGAAAGGTACAGTAGCTGTCCCCCTCCGGCTTGAAGACGGAAAACTGGTCGGCTACATAGGCGTCACCGAAGCGGTACTTCCAAAATCATTCAGATTATAAGCCCTCCCTTGAGGGCTTTTTTTCATGAACCGTACCAGAAAAAGCACCACAGACCAGATGGTTGTGATGCCTTAGAAGATTCAAAGTAATCCGTGTTCTGCGAACGAATAAGTGTCGGTACAGCCCACGACGATGTGATCAAGAACTCGTATATCTACCAAACTCATAGCACTGACGATTCGCTCAGTAATTCGGCGATCGGCTGCACTTGGCTCAGGTTTACCGGAAGGATGCTGGTGTGAAAGTATTACAGCGGCAGCGTTAAGCTCTAGCGCGCGCTTTACTATTTCACGAGGATACACCGCAGCACCATCCAAAGTGCCTTGAAACATTTCCTCATACTTTATGACTTGGTGCTGAGCAGTTAGAAATAGAACTGCAAATACCTCCCGATTGTAAGGTGCTAGCTTTGTTAGAAGGAACTGACGCGTTATAGCGGGGCTCGAAAGAACGTCCGTACTAAGCAGTCGACCGTTGAGAATGTCGCTCGCCTGCTGAATGATTTGCTCTTCTGTAACGGGCTCGGAGACAAGATACATGCCTCCACTATCTTGAATGAAGGACATGGCGAAATACCTGTAGGAATCTATATAGGTTCTACCATG
Source organism: Halioglobus sp. (assembly GCA_045106775.1). Taxonomy (GTDB): domain Bacteria; phylum Pseudomonadota; class Gammaproteobacteria; order Pseudomonadales; family Halieaceae; genus Marimicrobium. Next base: position 31,172 of record JBGCFE010000002.1, on the reverse strand, counting down.
CCCTCAATATTCGTCAAGGGGTTTACATTAACCTGTAATTGCTGCCAAATAATATTTGAGGTTCCAAAATAGTGGCGGACAAATCAAAATTACTCCAGCGAATCATCTAGTCAGTGTGCAACGTGTTAGTGACATCCAGTCAATTTGGCGGCACATTCGTCAGAGTTATCCACCAGCCGAATGGCGCGATCCTTCTCCACAACGTATACGCTGTCGCAGCTTTTGAGACCGACCACTACAGCGATGAACCTTTCGACCAGCAAACCGCCTTTTTTCAGAATCTCGTGGAAAGCCCTAAGATCAACTCTGGAAAGTGTCGGAGCTGGTTCTGGGTGCGTATGCCAGTACCCGACAAAATGTAGCCCCCTACTGAATTGAATTTCGATATCGGATAAGCACCGGGCGTGATCTAGGAGAAGCGAATGTCGCGTCCCTCGATCACTCGAATGAGGGCCAGTAATTGTAGTGATAGAAACGCAACCGTCAGCAGACCCAACTGATGGCGCGAATAGAAGCCCCCCCACCTCTGGCTGCCAAAATCTCCGCTGACGATGTTTATGCCAATGCTGAATGCACTCGTTCTCGACAGTCACCTGGAGCGATCCATCTGGTGATTTAAGTTTTAAACTAGAAGCCATCTGAGTGCATCACCTTGGGCACGGAACTTCTGATCACGGCGGCGTCACCACCTCTTACGGGAATGATTCTCTCGCCACCATGGTTCTGAACGATATCACTAGCTTCAGCCCACACGCGATGCTCACCTACGCCACCTTCACCAAGTAATACAGAGACAGCATGCTCAACTACCATAGCTGAAATTAATCGAATTCGATTTCCTCCACCAGGGATATGGCTCGCGCCGCAACCAGGCAGTTGGTGCGTTGGCGAATCAGCCCACTCAATAACCGGACTTACACACTCGCCGAATTGAAAAAGACGTTCGAGCGCAAAAGAGCCTCCAGGTGAGTGTGCTGAATGACCAGCAAGCGCATGCGGCTCGCTCCAAGAGATCATCAGCGATGGTATTTCTTCCCCGCTCAGACAAGTCATCAAAAAGGCTTCGCAAGCAGGGTCTGCCGTCGTACACATTACCAAATCGGCATCACTATTTTGCAGCCACTCTCGCAACTCCTGGACTCTCTTGTTTTTCGTTTCAATAACAAGATGGGGGTAATCAGCAAGAAGCCTTGAACGTAATGCAAAAACTTTGCTTTGCCCGATAGAGGCAACACCGAGAGTATGCCTTCCTACGTTCGCCGATTCGAAGAAACCAGGATCTACCAAAGTTAGCTTTCCCACGCCTGATAGTACTAGCCCCTCTATAGCCATACTGCCCAGAGATCCTGCCCCAATGACGACTACGTGTCGGGATGCGACATCGCTGTAGCGTGGGCTCAAACCACGCTCCTGTATCCATTCAGGATCGCTACGCTGAATCTCTAGTACTGCTGTATCGAACCCGATTCGGCGGCGTTGTTTTTTAGCCTGACGCTTTGCTTTGGAATTTTGATATCCCCGTGCCTTCGTCTTTTCGTATATTTGGGTCAACCGCAATCCAGCCTGAGCACCATTTTTCTGACTAAAAACGATCCGGATGGGAGTTTCAGATTGCCGTTCAACTAGATTGCCAAAAACTGACAGTGCCTGCGCCGGATCGATGGCCCATGCGGAAATAAAATTCCGTATTTCGTCGACTGTACCCGGTGCTCCAGGCTGAACCGGTGACCCATGCAGTGGTACTAATAGCGCTAGCCCATCTTGAGTAAGATCAGTCTTTAGATTCGAGTTGGCCGCCCAATTCTTCAGACGGTCGGCATTATAATCAGCAACTACAAATGTCGACGGATTTCGCTTCTCACCGGCTGCACTGAGGTCTGCCGTGTACAGGTACCCGGTTGATAGTAATGCAACTTCGCTCCCCGGCTTCGCAAGCAACAAGAGTGTTTCACTACAAGCTAAGTCTGGTTTTTTGGGTACCCGCCAATACGATGTCCACTCCCGCGCAAACTCATCATTTCTGCACTGATGGCTTGACCCGAATTTCACTAATCGGAAGACCTCCCAAAATTGCGCTATAGCGCTTTCTACAAGCTCGGCCGATGACAGACCTGCGGGGACTTGATCCTCGGGCCATAAACAAATTTTCCCGTTGGACTCAGCATGAGGCCATTCAAGAAATGGACTCGGTGTCACAATTAATTCTGGGGGCGTATGCGGAAACTCTGTACGCAAAACTATCGATAGGACTCTGTCCCGCCCCATGTAGTCTGGTGGCAAATAGGTTTGCCACCCAGTGGCCCCTACATCATTAGTTAGTTTGAGGACAGCCGTAGACGTTAACTCTGTGAAAGCATCTTCCCCGCCCCATAGCGCACACAAAGCGTTCCAAGCGGCGGCCTGAGATACGTTCAATTCAAAACTCAACCAAGTCGGTTCAGTGACTTAGGCTTCGACTCGCTTGTAGGCTCATTACGACTGAGACCAACTAACGCGGCCGACCGGCCTGCTATACGAGCCATATTTGCCGCCGCGGCAGATAGTCCGGGATACTCGCCGCTGCGGATCTGGTCAAAATAATCATCACATGCGACCCCAGCCGACGTACCAAAGACCTCGGCCAATTCATTGCGAAAGCGCTCCCGAGATGGAAAGTTCAAATAGCCGTAATGCAGTGTTCTCTCCATCTGTTGCCGCCAGGCGAAAAAAGCCGTGGGGAGGCTTGGATTACTGTTCCATTTTTCCGCAAAGTTTTCACTTTTGTCTGCGGGATTTAGCACTCGATATTGCTCGCCAGATCGGCTCTCATCAAAGCATTTTGGCATCTCAGAAACGATTTCTAATAAGATTTCTATTGGCGTCATGGTTTGCCCATGTCGTCGCGTCGCCACACGTTCAAACGCAGTGGCGGCGAGCGTAGTAATGATCACAGAAATTGGCCTGCTATCCTCTTGGCCGGTTCGTGCAACGTAGACGTCCCGATGTCTCTTAAAGAGGCGCACTCCTGTGCGTAATGTGTCTGGTGCAGTAATTTCTTCATGGGTTGGCAAGGATTCAGTTTCTGCACGCTTACTAATGAGCAGCCGATAGCCCTCGGGTGTGGACACACTGACATCCAAACTAGCGATGCGCTCAAACCAGGCAGCGTAGTCTTTCGGGTTACTCGGGCTCCAACCCCGAGTCGGCCTATCCGGGACGCGCAAGCGACCGCTACCATCATCATTTGTATTGCCTTGAATGCGCTCTGCCGGCGTGATGTCCATGTGGCACGGTAACTGCTTGTCCTCATACTGGATGGTGACGCACCGTTTCGCCAATTCAACCATTCCGCCTGTGCGCACTCGAGCGTCAAGCTCCCTGAATAGTCTATCTAAAAGCTCCATGGGCTGAAGATGCGTACCGCCTTTAACATAGGCAATGGCGTCAACATCGACGTCAGACCGTCCGGGAGGGCGAGTGACAGTACGTGTACGAAACGAGCCTTGAGGAAAGACCAGCAAGTCACCCAATTCGAGGTCCTGTGGACTCTCCAAAATAGAACCAACTGCCTCGTACCGGGAGGCCAATCCCGCATATTGAGTGGCAGAGAGTGAAATGCGCGCATCAATCTCGAGGAGCAACGACTCCCATGCATCTCCACGCTCAGGAGTTCGGGTTTCGCCCCAACTCTGCAAATCCTTATCAGTAATCATTGTATGTTGATCCTCACTCTGCTGGATGGCTTGATGATCTGTTGTCGGCTGTTAGCGGTAACGGTAGCTCGAGGCAACGACTAAATAGTCCACCGCTACCCTTGGCATCATAAATAACGATGGGGTTAGAGACCTTGGGCATAATGCAACAACCGAGCGCAACCGCCAGCGAAGCTGGCAAGCATGGAAACAGGTGAACGGGTGCAGCTCGTGGGGCCGCCGCCTCTATTTCGTTTAGGCATTCGCGAAAAGCTTTGCGGAATGCGGCGACAGTTTCAGCCGATTGAACCAATTCTGTGCTCATCCTAGGTGTTGTGAAATTTATGATAGGGATTGCATCGTCCGCCATAACCGCAGCTATGCGCTCTGGTTCGATTGGAGCTGTTAGTGAAATAACGAGCGACACACCAGATGGGCCGATGTTTTCGGGCACGTTGTAGGTAAAAGCTGGAGGCTTCTGATTTGGATTTTGGAACTCCCATGACCCAACATGTCGCGAAAATTGATAAATCCGTAGCGGTGCCTTGTCGCCGAGTGTATGCCCCAATGCTATGAGTGCTGGCATTTCTGCCAACGCAAAAAGCCCGATGGGAACATCTGCGTTGTCACGCTGCCGTTCCGTGAGACACAGCCTCAACTCGTCACGCAAACGGTTGACTTGACTTGCCCAATATGACGATTCATTGTCTGGTTGTGCGTACGTATCAAGCTTCAGAATATATGGTTTTGAGGTCGGCACAGCACCCTCGTTCAGGATCGCGCGGATAGTCGCTGGTTCCTCTATCTGCACCGGGTGACCACCAATTTGGCTCGCACTTGCGATGAGAGGATACATAGCTTCACCACGTGTTAACTGAGCTGCATGAAGAACTGCCGCCTCGTGTCGATCCTTCCAGCGCCGCAACGTAGATTCACGATATTCCGCAGAAAGGGTATCAGCGGTTTTGTGGTGCTTGCGACACAGCATCAGGAGGTTTTCGGGGTCATCCGACAAAGTGGCAGAGCGTGACATATCCCCTCGCGGCCCTTGGACGCTCGATGCCACGTTATGTGCCAATTCGCCCAGGTTAATGGGCTCCCAATACACAGCCGCGTCTTTATAAAGCACGTCGGCACACCCCGGAAACTCGCAGACACCACCTGAACGTGCCCAGAGTTCGCGCTCGACTGCAACCGGCGGCCTTTTATGTCGACCAGTGGCCACTGCAATTTCCTCTGTTTTGGCAACTTTCTTTGGTTTGCTCACGAATTCCACCCAAATTTCTTCCCTTAAGCCGCCTCTAGCCAGCACAACATCTGGTGCCATAATGAGGCAGGCCCTACAAGATAATGTGTTGTCAGAGGCAATGCAATATCAAAAACTCGGAAAAACCTGTGGATAACCTGTCTGTATATGCATACAGTAGTGCTCGCTTACGTGCCAACCCACTGCGCCGTTATCTCCTCGAAGTTATTGGTTATTTTTGTCATTACGATAAATGTTGCGGAAACCGAAAGTACTAACAGGCTTACAGATAGGTCTTTGGATGTTTTTTAGACAAATTGAGGTCTCCAACCACGAGATGTACCCAGCTAAGGCCAGCCCTTCGCGCGGTTATATGGAAAAACCATGACAGCAACTTATGTTGCTTGAAGGATTTGAAGAATGAACTTGTCCACTCATTAAGAGTCTTCAATTGACCAAGGTCATTACTTGCCACCTATGTGCACAGTATGTTTGCATAGAACGAGAGAAGGTAAATAGATGGTTCGTACAATCGGAATAGCGCTTGTCATTATCGGGTTGATAGCTCAGCCCCTTATGGCTGCTGTGCCCGATTCTAAACCATATGACATTTCTTCTACCTCAGCACCCATAGATGACACTGGCGTCGACACCGGGAAATCCGATCACAACGCGATGACCGGCGATCAAACTACTCACCCCCCCTGCCATGAGACTGCTGCGACGGAAGCGGCCTCGATGTCATGCAGTGATTGCGAGAGTGACTGTACAAATGGTGCCTGCGCCTCTACATGCTCTCTCGGCACCCTTGTATTGCTGAATGAATCCTCTCTCAATTTCGAACATTTATCGGCTGTTCGAACAATTAGTGCCAGCGGCGCGCTTATTCAAGCTCTCCCCTCTCGTATTTTCCACCCCCCAAAACACGCTTAAACCCTTCGCAAGGCGCAGCTGCGCCTGCTGTTTCGAATTTGGATAGGACTGCCTACTAACCTCGGCTTAGCTCCTGGGTTGTACGCCAAGTCCATCCACCAATTCAAACCAAAGCTTACGCGCCAACGGTGTCAGGATCGCTAATGTTCCTGCCGCTGGGGACTCCGTGTAAGGAAGTAGATAGAAGCGTGTTATGAAAACAGAACGCCATCAATCGACCTGTGACGCGCAGGCCGTTTTTTCCAGAGACCACGTACCTTGGCCGATCTGGTATCAATGCTTGATCCTGATCCTCCTAACTGGACTAGCTGGAACGTCCATCGCTAAAGAAAGTGACGGTGCGCTAGTTCTCACAGAACAGGCAGCCGTTGCAATGGCGCTCGAAGACAACCCCAGTCTCGCCGCGATGCAACTGCGCTATGAAGCGCTCCGAGATGTCCCTAGTCAGGTGGGGACTTTGCCTGATCCGATGGTGAACTTGAACGCCATGAACTTCCCTACCGATAGCTTCGATAGAGATCAAGAAGGAATGACACAGCTGCAGCTCGGCTTTAGTCAGGTATTTCCCTTTCCCGGCAAGTTAGGCCTGATGGAAGAAGTGGCGTCGTTTAACGCCAGGGCTGCTGGATACTCGACGGACGAGATGCGATTGCAGCTCGAAAAAAGCGTCAAAGCCAAATGGTGGCAGATTTACTACCTCGATCGTGCGATCGAGACATTAGGAAAGAATAAGGGGCTATTGCAGCAGTTCATTACGGTCGCAAAGACGAAGTATGAAACCGGCAAAGGATTGCAGCAGGATATTTTGCTAGCGCAACTTGAGTTGTCGAAATTCATGGATCAGGACATCCAGCTGCTGGCCTTACGCCGTCATCAGGCCATTCAACTGAATTCGCTCATGGATAGGCCTGCCAGTGACCACATAAACCTTCCCGATACCGTCTCTCTACACATGCCTGAGGTACTAAGTGAAGCTCAACTCTATGTGGAAGCTGAAACACTCAAGCCGACTCTTAAGGAAAAGGAAACGAACATCGAGGCGGCGCGAGCGCGCCTGGAGCTGGCGAAAAAAGACAGATATCCAGACTTCAAGCTTGGCGTTACCTACGGCGAACGAGCTGGCGATAACCCTCCCTTCATGGGTGGTTCTCGATCTGACCTATTTTCAGTCATGCTGGGAGTGAAAATACCTTTGTATTCAGGGCGCAAACAATCCAAGGCGATTTCTCAGCGAACCACCGAGCTCGCGAGAAACCGATATGCACTAATTGATGAAATGGGGTTAGTCAGGGCTGAAATTTCAGCATCTGTTACCGACTACCAAAAATCTCAGCATCAATTTGATCTATTCGGCAAAGGCATCATCCCGCAGGCGCAGCAGACGGTGCATTCAATGTTGGCTGCCTACCAAGTGAGCGAGGTCGATTTTCTAAACCTCGTTCGCAGTCAAATGACTTTATTCAACTATGAACTGCAATATTGGAAAGCACTCAGTGAGGCTAAACAAGCACTCGCGCGTTTAGAAGCTGCAGTCGGAAGAGGAAACATCTATGAATAAATCAATTGTCATCACTGGGGCGATAATGCTGAGTATCGGTCTCGCAGGCGGCTACTGGATATCAAAAAATACAGGGGCTCAGGCAACGACTCCTGAAGATGAGGTCAAGCCTCTTTACTATCGAAACCCAATGAACCCTGAGGTGACTTCCCCGATTCCTGCCAAAGATTCAATGGGAATGGATTACATACCGGTCTTCGCAGAAGAGGAAGAGGCGCCGAGCGAGCGAAAAATACTATTTTATCGCAACCCAATGAACCCCTCTGTTACATCCCCCACACCGGCTAAAGACTCGATGGGAATGGACTATATCCCCGTCTATGAAGAGGGCACCTCAAACGATGTTGTCGGTACAGTCAAGATCGACCCTTCAGTCGTTCAAAACATCGGTGTCAGAACATCAGTTGCTCGCTCCGAGGCTATGAGTCGAACGATACGTACTGTTGGCCGTATTGACTTCGATGAAGAGCGAATGTCCCGGCTACATCCCAAAGTGCAGGGCTGGATTGAGGAAATGCGCATTGATAAAACCGGAGAACCTGTTATCGAGGACGAAATTCTACTCAGCATCTATTCTCCAAAACTTGTTTCTACACAGCAAGAGTATCTATTGGCGCTCAATAACCTATCGGCCTTGGGCGACAGTCCTTTTGAAGATATCCGGCAAGGTGCGAAAGATCTCGTTAAGAGCTCGCGAGAGCGCTTGGAGCTGTTCGATGTGCCCGAACACCAGATTCAGGAACTTGAAAAAACCCGTGAACTAAAGAAAAGGATACATATTCACTCACCAGTTAACGGCACTGTGCTCCGAATCGGAGCGAGACCAGGCCAATATGTAACACCTCAGACAGAGCTGTATATGTTTGCCGACTTGAGGAAGGTTTGGGTGTTGGCGGATATTTACGAAAATGAAATCCCCTGGGTAAAGGTTGGCGATAAAGTAGAGATGACGCTGGATTCGGTTCCTGGAAAGACCTTTGCCGGAGAGCTGTCATATATCTATCCCTATGCGGAAGCAAAAACACGCACGACAAAAGTACGCATAGTCGTTGATAACGCCGATCTTATGCTCCGGCCAGATATGTTCGCCGAAATAGCGATTCTAACCGATACCCGCGACAGCTCGATTGTTGTTCCGGCAGAAGCCGTAGTGCGGTCGGGCGGTAATAACCAGATATTCGTGGTGCGGGAGCCGGGGAAATTTGAACCCAGGGCTGTAGTCCTCGGGGTCGAATCTTCTGGCAAGGTTGAAGTGATTAGTGGTGTTAACGAAGGAGAAGAGGTCGTTACGTCCGCGCAGTTCCTGGTCGACTCAGAATCCAAGCTTCGTGAAGCCACCGCCAAAATGATGGGCGTAATTGGCTCTACTGGTTCCTCAGGCAACTCGAAACCTGAATCGGTAACTGAGAAGGGCAATGCAACCCCTGGCGGTCACATGATAATGGATGATCATTCGGGCATGGGCAAACAGCATGGTATGGGTATGGATGACTCTATGCAGATGAAAGACAGGCCGAGTGGAGTACACGTCCATGATTAATGCCATTATCAATGCATCCCTTAGGGATCGATTTATGGTGCTCGTGGCAACTGCCATAATTGCCGTTGTTGGTTTCTTTGCCTACAAGAACGCCCCCCTGGACGCTATACCGGATTTGTCTGATGTTCAGGTAATCATCTTGACAAAGTACCCAGGCCAGTCTCCCCAAGTGGTAGAAGATCAGGTCACCTATCCACTTACAACTTCAATGCTTGCGGTACCGAATACGAAGGTCGTGAGGGGATACTCCTTCTTTGGCCTGTCTTTCGTATACATCATTTTCGAGGATAGTACCGATATGTATTGGGCGCGTTCACGCGTTCTGGAATCCATCAACTATGTCAGTGGACGACTGCCCCAAGGTGTGACGCCGACACTCGGGCCTGACGCTACAGGAGTTGGTTGGATATACGAGTACGCACTAGTCGATCGAACCGGCAAGCACGATCTGTCGCAGCTTCGATCATTGCAGGATTGGTACCTGCGTTACCCCTTGCAGACGGTAAAGGGTGTATCAGAGGTTGCTTCGGTCGGCGGCTTTGTTAAGCAGTATCAAGTTGAGGTCGACCCGAATGCGTTGCTTCGCTACGACATTCCACTCGGAAAAGTCAAAATGGCGATCAAGATGTCGAACCAGGATGTTGGTGGTCGGCTCGTCGAAATGGCTGAAACCGAGTACATGGTTCGCGGCCTGGGCTATATCCAATCGATTGAAGATCTCAATTCCATTCCCGTTGCCGTAGATGGGAATGGCACGCCCGTTCGACTGCGAGATGTCGCGAATGTCAAAGTTGGGCCTGAACTTCGGCGAGGTGTAGTCGATCTAAATGGCGAAGGTGAGGTGGCAGGTGGTGTCGTCATCATGCGATTTGGGGAAAATGCGCTTGCAACAATTCAGTCAGTGCGGGCGAAGCTGGACGAACTAAAGGCTGGTCTGCCTGAGGGAGTTGAGATCATCCCCGTCTATGATCGAGGAGATCTTATCGAACGAGCTGTGAAGAGTCTAAATACTTCACTGCTACAAGAACTAGTTATTGTCAGCATAGTGATCATTCTCTTTCTGCTTCATGCGCGCTCAGCGTTCGTCGTTATCGTAACTCTACCTCTTGGCATTCTAATGGCCTTTATCGTGATGCGAATCCAGGGGCTTAATGCCAACATCATGTCACTTGGTGGAATCGCTATTACTATAGGAACAATGGTCGATGGTGCAATCGTGATGGTAGAGAATGCGCATAGTCGTCTCGCATTAGCCCGCGATAAGAAAGGCAGTAATCTATCGAACGATGAGCGCTGGAGTACGATCGGCGATTCCTGCCGTGAGGTAGGCCCTGCCCTCTTCTTCTCCTTGCTGGTTATCACTGTCTCGTTCCTTCCAATATTCACGATGCAAGCGCAGGAAGGACGCCTGTTCAGTCCTCTGGCGTTTACCGCAACCTATGCAATGGCTGCATCCGCGATACTAGCGATCACGCTGGTACCAGTGATGATGGGATACTTTCTGCGCGGGAAGATTGTTGCCGAACATAAGAACCCAATCAACCGAGCGCTTCATGCCATTCACCGCCCCCTACTCCAGGCAGCTATGAATTGGCGAGGCGTCACCATTTTATGTGCGCTTTTGCTGCTGGGTATTACCTACTACCCGTACTCCAAACTTGGAAGCGAGTTTATGCCACCGCTCGATGAGGGTGACATATTGTATATGCCTACAACGTTTCCAGGCATATCCATCACCAAAGCCAAAGAACTCTTACAACAAACCGACAAGATTCTTACTACATTCCCAGAAGTGCATCATGTGTTTGGTAAGGTCGGGAGGGCTGAAACAGCTACCGATTCAGCTCCCTTAGCTATGATTGAGACGACGGTTCGGCTTAGACCCAAAGAAGAGTGGCCAGACCCCACAAAGACGACTAAGGAACTGATGAACGAAATGGATAAGGCCATTCAGTTTCCTGGTCTTGCCAATGCATGGACAATGCCGATAAAGACGCGCATTGACATGCTATCTACAGGAATTAAGACGCCGATTGGCATCAAAGTTTCAGGCCCCGATCTGAACGTTCTCCAGAATATTTCACTCGATATTGAACAAGCGATGAAAACGCTACCCGAAACGACATCCGCTTTTGGCGATCGAGCGGTTGGCGGATACTACCTAGACTTTGATATCAACCGGGAAAGCGCAGCCCGCTACGGCCTCAATGTGGGCGCTGTTCAGGACGTTATCAAGAGTGCCATTGGCGGCATGAATATAACGGAGACTGTAGAAGGGCTCGAGCGCTATCCGGTTAACCTTCGATATCCTCGAGGTCTTCGTGATGATCTGGAGTCGCTTAAACGAGTTCTAATCGCTACGCCTACAGGCGCTCAAATTCCACTCGCACTGGTAGCGGAAATTCAGTACAACCGGGGGCCTCCGGTTATCAAAAGTGAGGATGCCCGACCGAATGCGTGGATCTACGTCGATATCTCCACCTCTGATATTGGCGGCTTTGTCAGAAAAGCTAAGGACGCCATCAAAGAGCAAGTGGATGTGCCTGCTGGCTATACGCTCAGTTGGTCAGGTCAATTCGAGTACATGGAACGAGCAGCGAAACGTTTGAGCATTGTCGCGCCCGCAACGCTGTTCATCATTTTTTTGCTGCTCTACTTCAATTTTCGAAACGTCATTGAGCCAGTGCTCGTGATGTTCTCTATCCCTTTTGGACTGATTGGTGGCATATGGCTGGTCTACCTCTATGGATACAACATGTCTGTCGCCGTTGCTGTAGGGTTTATCGCGCTTGCGGGAATGGCTGCCGAGATCGGCGTGCTGGTACTGAGCTTTATTGACACTGAAATTGCGGAGCAAAGAAGTGCGGCCAACCGCCGGTTGACACTCGAGGAAGTCCGCGAAGCGGTACTGTCCGCCACTTCAAAGCGCGTTCGTCCAGTCGCCATGACAGCAATTTCAACGATGGCCGGGCTAATACCGATCATGCTAAGCAGTAGCACTGGCTCCGATGTCACACACCGTATCGCTGCGCCGATGCTAGGCGGTATGTTGACCGTCATGATTCTCAACCTACTTGTTCTACCGATCATCTACAGCTTCATCCTTCAGTTTCAGGAAAAGCGACGAGAAATATCGCAGTCTGACACCAGCCAGCGATTGGACGCGATGGAGAAAAATGCGCCAAAGTAGAAAGCGCACTTTTCGAGGGGTAGTAATTCCCATCGTCGACTTCTATCAAGGCATGCGCTCATGAACCTTCGAAAAAGCAGTTGACCTTCCCCCTACTGGAACGACTAAGCTCTTCTGATATCACCAATTGTAGGAGTCAAAAAACATGAATCCATCATTTAGCAACGTGGTGAATAAATAGTGTCCAATATCGTGTTTATGGCAGCTCTGCTGGCGATAGTGACAATAATCGTCCTTTCGTTAGTGGCGTTATTATTTCGAAATTTCGAATTTTTCCCACCGCCACGCAAGGACTCTTGGCAATACCGAGTATTCTGGATTTTGTTTCGAGTTATGTTTCTTGGGCTACTCTACTTGTCTTTCGCTGAGTTTGGATCGCAGCCGGTTTTCGAATCTTGGACACGCTATTTCTTATGGCTACCGTTGTTGATCTTGGGCTTCGGTTCGGCAACGTATCTGAGTGCCCGGCTGGGATGGCAAAATGCTCATGGAGTGCAGGAGGGTCTGGTAGTTTCAGGCTGGTATCGCTGGAGCAGAAATCCGATCTATGTCACGTCTTTTGTCGGAATGATTGGATGGGGATTCTTCGTAAACTCCTACTATGTATCTGTCCTATTGTCGCTTTGGGGATTAATGTACCTGATCGCACCATTTGTAGAGGAGCGGTGGTTGGAAGGTAAATATGGAACGGAGTTTTTGAGTTACAAAGCAAATTCGTCCCGTTTCTTCGGTTTCCCCAAGACGCGTCCTGACACGGAAACGGAGACATACTAAGTGCAGTCTTTTAAGCCAGCTATTGAAATCTGCTTTGTGTTTTCATTGAGTGCTTACCTCCCCCCGGTTTCACTCGCGGTCTTCATATATAGCCAAAGCTTAAAACTTTTGAACTTCGACTTCTCTTGATGGAAACGAGTGACATCACCTTATGTGTTCAGTAAACTGCAATCATGCGTAGATTCTCCCTTTCAGTCGTTACACTAGCCTGCTTTTGTTTACTGGGCCTGCAGGTGACTGGGTTGCATATGCATATTGATGCTTCTGGTAGCGATTCTGGACTACATGCAATGCACGGCGCGCACAGTACCTCTGAAAGTCATGGTGCTCACGCCAATCAATTAGACAGTTCTAGCCACGATCACGGCGCGGAAGTCGATGTGCAACTGCTCGAACAGTGGAGTACCAGCTGGTCGAAACTCCTTCCTCTCATCAGTCAGGTAATCTTACTGGCGACGTTGCTATGGATAGTACGGCCGCAATGGTCTCCAACAATAATCTCAGGAAAGTCTCCCGGTCGTCACCATTGGCGACCACCCCTCCGAGCCCCACCGATCTCTCTGTAATCTAATCATTAGCAGGTTTTATGCGCAGCTTTAGCTGCTCGTATTCCTGTTCGAATAGACAGCGCGTTATCAAAACGCGAACGGAGATATGTATATGTGGCTTTCGCTCACACGGTTAGTGGGTGCGCTGTGTCTGCTGGTTATTGCCAGCCTCGCACCAACGGTCTCGGCCAACGAAAACACTACGATAGACTTGGAAGAAGCCGTCGCTAGGACGTTGGCGCGCAACCCAATGCTAGTGGCTTTTGGCTTTCAAATTCAGATGCAGCAGGCACGGGTAATGCAGTCTCGACTTCGTCCCAACCTGGAACTAGATGTGCAGGTTGAAAACGTTCTCGGTTCGGGTGAATACGAGGGCGCGGATGCGGCAGAAACAACGCTGAGCTTAGGCTGGGTGTTGGAGCGAGGAGCACTCGAGCATCGTGTCGCTGCAGCGCGCGCCGGGGTTTCATTCTTCGAGTCTGAAGCAGAGATTCAGCGCTTGGATATTACTGCACAGACTGCACGCATGTTTCTCACCTGCCTTGCGAATCAGGATCGGCTGGCTCAAACAAAAAAGGCGGTCGGACTCGCAGAGAAGACCGTAAAAGCTGTAAAAGAGCGTGTTAATGCAGGTCGAACCCCGGACGCGGATTTGGCACGAGCTGAAGCAAACCTCGCGCGGGTTCGACTCATTCAAGATGATGTTGAGCATGAGTTGAATACTTCCAACTACCAACTGTCGGCGCAGTGGGGTGAATTCGTCCCTAGCTTTTCTAAGGTCACGGGCGATATCCAGCGACTGCCCACGCCTGCCGATTTCTCCAGTCTTCTTTCTCAAATCGACAACAATCCCAGCTTGTCGCGCTACCTGACTCAGAAGCGTTTGCACGAAGCAGGGCTGCGCCTTGAACAAGCTAAATCAAAGCCCAGTTGGCGGCTAAATGCAGGGATTCGTCATATGGAGTTAACCGGTGACAATGCCTTTGTCGCGGGAATTACTATTCCACTCGCCACACGGAATCGGAACCAGGGACGGATCGCAGAGGCACGCGCCAAAATCGCAATGACGGATGCCAATCGAGCAGCAACACGACTGCAAATTGAATCGCAGATGTTCGCTGTCTATCAAGCACTGCAATATAGCCTGCATCGAGCCAAGACACTTCGAAAAGAGATCTTACCGAGAGTCGAGAAGGCGTTAGCAGATGCGCAGAAGGCTTATGAGATAGGCAGATACGACTATTCCGTGCTTCAACTCTTGCAATCCGAGGTTCTGGATACGCGCACTGCATTAATGGAAGCAAGGATCGAAGCCCACGCATATGTAATCGAAATTGAAAGACTGACCGGGACGGTAATGCCGTCTTTGGTCGGGCAACCATGAGGCCTAGCATGAATAATATTCACTTTAAGGTTAGTTTTTTGGTACTGATGTTGACGCTGATGGGCTGCGACGGTGCTAGCGAGGTGCACAATGAGCAGATGCACGACGGCCATGGAGAAGCCGTTGAGTCGGAGCCAGCTAAAGGCCCACACGGAGGCCGCCTGCTAGTCGAAGATGACTTCGCTCTAGAACTCGCCATTTTTGAAACAGGCGTTCCACCAGAGTTTAGAGTGTGGGTAACCCAAGAAGCTGCGCCAGTTTCACCCAAAGACGTAAAAGTACACGCAACTCTAACCCGGCTGGGAAACGTAAAAGATGAAATTAATTTTTCGCAGCAGGATGACTTTCTACGAGGTGATACCGTCATTTATGAGCCGCATTCCTTCGTGGTCGCCATTGAAGCCCAGTATCGTGGCGTGACCCATCGCTGGCAATATGACAATTTTGAAGGTCGGACACAGATTGGCTCTGATGTCGCCAAGGCATTTGGGGTTGAAACTGAACTGGCTGGGCCGGCTACGATTAAGGAAACAGTCGCTGTATACGGACGCATTGTGCCTATCACTGAGCAGGTACGGTCGGTCACCGCACGCTTCGATGGTGTAATCAAATCTATGGGCGTGTCGGTCGGTGACGCTGTTCGGCTAGGAGAAACTCTCGCAACTATAGAGAGCAACGAAAGTCTCAAACCATACCCAATCACCGCTCCAATCAGTGGCATTGTAACCGAACGGCTGACAAATCCTGGTGAGCAGACCAGCGGCCGAAGACTCTTCACAATCATGGACACAACATCTGTATGGGCTGAGCTCGCAGTTTTTCCGAAAGATCGGGCTCGTATTCTTCCAGGCGCTACCGTCGCCGTGAAAGCCTCAGGCGCTGACACTACTCAACATGGAATTGTGAGCAGGCTGAACACGACCGCCGAGCCAAACCAGTCGGTTTTGGCGCGCGTGGTTCTTGACAACACTGATGGTGCATTCGTTCCAGGCTCGTACGTCACTGGCAATATCCAGGTCGCGGAGCACACGGTGCCGCTGGCCGTGAGACGCAAGGCACTACAAAGCTTCCGGGATTTCACCGTGGTCTACGCACAGATTGATGAAGAATACGAAGTACGCATGCTTGAGCTTGGTCGGCAGGGCGGAGAGTGGATTGAAGTAATGGGTGGTTTAGATCCCGGAACGCGCTACGTCACGACGAACAGCTATCTCATCAAAGCCGACATCGAGAAGTCTGGCGCATCACACGATCACTGAGGACGGGTTTATGTTGGAATACATCATCAAACTGTCGCTTGCGCGACGCGGCCTCGTTCTGTTCGCTGTGACGTTCGGTATCGGGCTAGGTATTTGGAACTTCACTCGATTACCTATCGACGCATTGCCTGACATCACCAATGTACAGGTTGTAGTCAATACTGAAGCTCCGGGTTACACACCTTTGGAGGTAGAGCAACGCGTCACGTTTCCTTTGGAAAACGCCATGGCGGGTATTCCCCAGCTCTCCTACACTCGCTCACTTTCCCGTTACAGCCTCTCACAAGTCACCGTAGTCTTTGAGGAAGGCACCGACATCTACTTCGCTCGTCAGCAAGTCGCGGAGAGAATGAATGCGGCCAAGGCCTCCCTCCCGGCATCGCTAGAACCAGCCCTGGGCCCGATAGCAACCGGCCTTGGTGAAATTTTTATGTTTACAGTCGATGCCGATCCAGATGCACTTAATGCAGATGGCGAGCCGGTCTCCCCCACCGCCCTGCGCTCTGTCCACGACTGGATTATTCGTCCACAGCTTCTGCGAGTGCCTGGAGTCGTAGAGGTAAATCCTATCGGGGGGTTCAAAAAGGAGATACTGATCGCGCCCGAACCTGCAAAATTGCTCGCATACGGTCTTAGCTATAGAGACGTAGTTAGCGCACTAGAGCAGAACAATGCGAACCAAGGTGCCGGGTTTATTGAGCACAATGGCGCGCAATGGCTAATGCGAATGCCTGGTCAAGCGAGTGAGGTCGACGATTTGGGGGCTGTGGTTATCCGGGAAACAGGGGGTGTACCCATTCGTGTGCGCGACGTTGCGAGCGTCGGGCTAGGCCAGGAGCTTCGCTCAGGAGCGGCTACGCAAGACGGGCACGAGGTCGTAATGAGCACGGTATTCATGCTTATAGGTGAGAACAGTCGTGCCGTAGCAAGTGCTGTGTCGGATAAGCTCGATGAGATAAAAGCCAGCCTGCCTCCCGGTATCAATGCAACGGCGGTCTATAACCGTACAGGCTTGGTCGACAAAACCTTGGCAACGGTACAGAAAAACCTTCTGGAGGGTGCTCTGCTGGTTATTGTCGTCCTGTTTGTCTTCTTGGGAAATATCCGAGCAGCTCTATTGACGGCTGCGGTCATTCCTATAGCGATGCTGATGACTATTACTGGCATGGTTCAAACCAAAGTTAGCGCTAATCTTATGAGCCTCGGGGCACTGGATTTTGGGCTGATCGTAGATGGTGCTGTGATCATTGTAGAGAACTGCCTACGAAGACTGAGCCAGCAAGGCAAAACGTCCATGTCTCTATCGGAACGATTGGAGATAGTCTACGGCGCCACTCATGAAGTCATTCGGCCTGCGTTGTTTGGCGTATTCATTATCACTATCGTGTACATCCCCATTTTTGCCCTTACTGGTATTGAGGGGAAAATGTTTCATCCCATGGCCATCACTGTGGTCATCGCATTGGTAAGTGCGATGATTTTGTCAGTGACGTTTGTTCCTGCCGGTGTTGCTTTGCTTTTCAGTAAACCGATCAAAGAGAAAGAGAACCCGATTATTCGAGGCGCTCGCTCGCTATACCGACCGGTTCTGATTGCATCTCTACGCTTGCGTTGGTTGGTAGTGAGCCTGGCAGTTGCCTTGGTGATTGTGTCTGGCTGGTTCGCGACACGACTGGGCACTGAGTTTGTTCCAAATCTCGACGAGGGTGATATCGCAATGCACGCCCTGCGTATCCCAGGTACCTCGTTAGAGCAGGCAGTGAGCATGCAGGAGCAGTTAGAAGCCGAAATCAAAGAACTCCCGGAAGTGGAGCGCGTATTTGCCAAAATTGGCACCGCCGAAGTCGCAACTGATGCCGTACCACCAAGCGTTGCCGACAATTTCATTATTCTTAAGCCACGCGATGAATGGCCTGATCCTCGGAAACTAAAGACGGAACTCATACAAGAGCTGGAGGAAAAAGTAACACCGATCCCTGGGAACCGTTATGAGTTTCTACAGCCGATTCAAATGCGATTCAATGAACTGATAGCAGGTGTCCGCGCAGAAATTGCTATAAAGGTGTTCGGTAACGATTTTGATGTATTGATCGAACTCGGCGGCGGCATTCAAAAGGCACTCGAGCAGGAATCAGGAGCTGCGGATGTGGCCATCGAGCAAGCGACTGGATTGCCAGTACTGACTATTATGCCTGATCGTGAGGCGCTGGCGCGCTATGGAATAAGCATCGCAAGCCTACAGGAACTCGTGGCCACCGCGCTTGGTGGGACGGTGGCTGGTCAGTTCTACGAAGGTGACCAGCGTGTGGACATCGTCGTACGCTTACCGGAGCGACTGCGCGGAAACCCAGATAGCCTACAGAGCCTTCCGGTGCCTCTAGAGAATGGTGATTTTGTACTACTCGGTGAAGTCGCGACAACAGAGCTTCTCAATGGCTACAATCAAATCAACCGCGAAAACGGTAAGCGTCGCGTAGTAGTTACCGCCAATGTGCGTGGCCGAGATCTCGGATCATTTGTGAGTGACGTACAGAAAACCATTGCACAGCAGGTAGATATTCCCGCTGGTTACTGGGTTGAGTATGGTGGTACTTATCAGAATTTGCAGTCGGCGGCGAACCGGTTAAGCATCGTTGTTCCGGTCACACTTGCACTTGTTCTTGGTCTGCTAGTGATGGCGCTAGGCTCTTTCCGAGATGCCGGTGTCATTTTTTCCGGTGTACCCTTGGCTCTAACCGGTGGCATCGTTGCATTGCTGATTAGGGATATCCCGTTTTCAATTTCCGCCGCCGTTGGATTTATTGCGCTATCAGGCATTGCGGTATTGAATGGATTGGTAATGGTGGCATTTATTCGAGATTTGCGTGCACACGGGCATTCTCTTGAAGATGGAATTATCGAGGGTGCGTTAACTCGGCTTCGGCCTGTGCTGATGACCGCGCTTGTGGCGTCTTTGGGATTTGTACCCATGGCGTTAAACACAGGAATAGGCTCGGAAGTGCAGCGACCGCTAGCAACTGTTGTGATTGGTGGCATCCTTTCTTCAACTATGCTGACTTTGGTCGTCCTCCCTGCCCTTTATCGATTGGTGCATTCTCGCGACGGGAAAATACTCGGGATTCAAAGGTAACTCTACAAGCGTGAATATGGTCGATTCTCAGGTTAACGTTCGCAATAACTTGCGGTGCCTACGAACCTCAGAGACATATCACTAAGTGAATCGACACCAGCACAGCTTAGATATTTGACTTGCACCGGCTGTCAGGTCGCTGGAACTTGATTCCAACAAAGAGTAAGAGCAGAAGTCGGCACCGGGAAATACCGGTGCCATCAGCGCGCAAGGCAGTTTAGTTGCTGGTAAAAAACCTAACATCACCGTTGCTTAGTGCATAACATTCGACTTTCTTTTTCCGCTTTTCCCCAACTCTTATAGATATTTTGTGTCCTTTTTTAGGGCCAATGGATGCATTCTTAGGTGTTGAGGGCTTTTCAGCGGCACCATATCGTTCGGTAGCCGCAGCGATGCATCGATCAACCGCCGCCTGCTTAATCTTATCGATTTCAGCGGCACCTTCCGTGCCAGCCATAGTACCGGAGGATAGAGAGACAAAAACAATCGCGGTTAAAACTCGAATGATACTCATGAGGGCTTTCTCCCAAAAATTGCTGTTATGAAGTCAAAGAGTGTCGGAACATAAGTTCCAAGCCAATTGACTCCCCTTTGTGTTTATTTCTACTCTCTCTAGAAACTCGCCGTACTTTGAGAGTAGCTGCAGAGTATATAGTAACTACAGTTATAGTAATAAGTATTATATTAACTGTAGTTACATAATAGAATCGAAGATCAAGCAGCATGAGGACTCGTCGCGCCTAGTGTCACCTGGCGAAAGTCAAAGAAGCCGCAGCAGTTGGTTTTTCGGGCGAGATCTGCCATGCAACAACATCGATATTCAAAATCTGTCGTCCACTTCGCACAATGTAAGCGCGCGTATGGACTGCCGCATCACCTCTCGTCGGGCGTAGAAAATTAACGTTGGCAGAAAGCAGCGGAGGCGCTTCATCGCCTGAAGCCTTCAAGGCTTGCAGTGCCCCCGTAAGCTCCAGCACACCAACGACCACTCCCCCATGCCACGCCTGTAACAACGGGTTACCCGTAAAATGTTCTGCCCAGGGCGTGAGACATTCGACATCCGGCTCGAACTCAACAAGTTGGGTGCCGTAGTTCCTTGCGTAAGGTGTCTTTTCCAGAAAATGAAGTAAGTTATCGTCCATATAGGTTAATCGGCCTTTTCTGCGAGCAGGTTTCTACCCAGGGGTGGGCCCGGACTGCCAATTTTAAAAATACCCAGAGCGCTGCAAAGCGTGGTCTTTGCATCCAAGCTGCTGGCGAATGCCCTGACATAGGCAAACTCCTCCGTCCGTTGGTAACACTCTGCCTCAACGCGAACATCCCGCCCTATAGGAGCAGCCTGAATGTGGTCTATGCGAAAATTGACGGTAGCAATAGCCTGTGGGGCTTCGAGGCTCTGCAAAACAACAAAACCGCAAGCACTGTCCAGTGCTGCGGCCAAAGCCCCAGGGTGTAATGCGCCATTTTGATGTGTCGTAGCGTGCTTTTCCTGAAAGGGCATTTCCAATACGACACGATCATCACTGGCACTAACAAATTTCAGTGACATATCACTGTGCGCACCAACGCCAGCAGTGAATAGCTCGTGTACTTTTTCTAGTTGCAGTGCGTCCATCTGTTTCAGGCCTTAATTTTCCGATTTCTCGGAACGGGAGAGAAGGTGCTTGGCATCGGCGAACAATGTGTACACTGACGGAACAACAAACAAGGTAAGAAAGGTTGAGGAAATCAGCCCGCCTATCACAATTACTCCCATTGAAGTGCGCAGCTCAGCGCCATCGGACGTCGCCAGCGCTATTGGTATCATGCCGAATATGGTTGAAAATGCCGTCATCAACACGGGCCGCAAGCGCAATTGGGCCGCCTCTAGCATCGCCTCTACCGCGTTCGTGCGCTCATGAATGACCTGGTTGGCGTAATCCACCAACAGAATACCGTTCTTCATTACCAGGCCCATCAGTGCAACAAGGCCAATTTGTGTCGTAACTGACAGCTCAGAGTTGGTCCACGCGAGTAAGCTAAATGCCCCCGCAAAAGACAGCGGGGCGGTAAGCATGATGATCACGGGTTGAGTAAAACTGTTGAACTGGCTTGCCAAAATCATATACAAAGTGAGGAGCGACATTATCAGCGCAAAAACAATAGCTCCGGCGATTTCAGTCACCTGCTCGGAGGTGCCCAGGTAGGAACTTTCGTACCCTGCATCCATATCCAACCCTAGGATTATCTCGTCCATTTTATCCATCAACTGGCCAGACGCTATTCCAGCGGGCGCATTAGCCGAGACACCAATTTTTCGTGCCCGATTATAATGATCGATCTGTACCGGGCCACTGGTCATCTTCACTTCAGCTACGTTGCGAAAATCTATCAGGCTGCCATCGGCCGCTCTCAACTGAATCAAATCAAACTTTCCGATTTCATCACGATAGTTTTCTGCATATCGCATACGCACGTCGTAACGATTGCCAAATTCTTCATAGCTCGTGACATCCACACCACCCATTGTCACACCAACACTAGAGGCGATATCTCGAACCGAAATACCCAGGTCAGCCGCGCGGCGCCGGTTTATCGTTACCTGTAGTTCTGGCTTGCCGGGCTCGTAGGTAGATTTAACATCCCGAAAAAGATCTGACTCATCCATCTGCGCGGTGATCGTATCTGCGTATTCTCGTAACTGCTCCAAATCCGCACCGCTAAGCGCCATTTCCATATCTGCGCCGAAGAATCCCCCACCTGATATCCAGGGCACACTGGTCAGGGATATGTGCTTGGCATCTGGTACGGCCGAAGCAAGAGCTGTACGGACGGTACCCATGATCGCCTTTTCATGAATATTCCTGCTTTGTTTCGGTGTTAAGCCAAAATAAAATGAAATTTCATTAGTTTTGGCCTGTGCGCCAGATGCAATGGTGGTAAAAACAAGGTTGATATGTTCGAGGTTGCTAACAGAGCTGCTTACTCTAGCAGCGACACTTTTTGCCTCAGTGATCCCGGTTCCCAGAGGGAGCTCAACGGTGGCAAGAAATTCGCTTCTGTCAGTATTTGAGGTAAACGCCAACGGTACCTGCCCTGCATAATGAACACCCATGCCAACCGCAGCGGCAGCCAGAAGCAGAACAAGCCAACGCACACGAAGCGCCAGGCGTAGACTTGAAGCGTAAGTGTTCTCCAGCCGTAAATAACCTTTGTCCAGTAGCGAAAAAAACGCGTTGCGGCCCGTACTTTTCTTAAGTAAACGAGAACTCAACATGGGCGTGAGCGTCATGGACACAAAGAGCGAGAGTGCTACCGCAACGGTTATGGTCACACCGTATTGATAGAAAAACACGCCAACCAAACCAGTTGTAAACGAAATTGGCAGGAAAACAGCCATCACGCACAGCGTAGATGCAATCACTGCCGAAGCCACCTTACGCGTACCCACTGAAGCCGCCTCTTGCGGCGCCAGCCCTCCATCTACCTCTCGATAAATGGATTCCAAAACGACGATAGCGTCATCAACAAGAAGCCCAACACAAAGAGATATGGCAATCAACGAGATCATGTTGATAGAAAAGTCGAGCAGGTAAAAAGCAAAGAAAGTAGAGATGATTGCCGTAGGAATAGCCGTAGCAACTATCAATGTGGCGCGAACGCTGAGCAAAAAACAAAGAGTCACAATGACTACCAGGAAGATGCCCAAAAAGATATCAAATGAAACGTCGCGCACCGCAGACTCTATGAATCGAGAGCTGTCTCTTACTGTCACCAAGCTGATGTCAGGCGGAATTTCATTTTCCAGTCTGGCTAGCTCGGCCTTAATGGCATGGGCTATATCAACGGTGTTGGTTCCAGATTGTTTGCGAATTTCCAGGCTTATTCCCGCTCCACCATCCAGCTCGGCATAGCTTCTTTCGTCCTCCAGCCCATCCTCAATTTCCGCGACATCATTTAACCGCACTATTCCCCCACTACTGCGAGAGATAGTGATTTCACCCAACTCGCGGAGACTCTTTACCTCGCCCAGAGTTTTGATCGTTAACTCGGTAGCCCCGCTGTTGTATTCCAGGCGCCCACCAGGAATGTCTGCGTTCTCACGTTGAACTGCATTGATAACATCAGCAGCAATAACACCGTAGCCTCGCATCTGAGGAGCTTTGAGCCAGATACGTACTTCACGCTCACGACCCCCAACAAGTTTCACACTGCCAACTCCGGAAACACGCTGCAAACGCTCTTTAATAACGTCCTCGGCAAACGCGGTGAGCTCTCCAACAGGCCGCTGACCAGACACAATCACCGAAATTATAGGCTCTGAATCCGGGTCAAGGATGGAAACCACCGGTTGCATGACGGTATCAGGCAGATCCGGCATTGTTTGATTGATCTTGTCGCGCACCTCCTGCGCTTTGAGGTTTGAGTTTTCCTCCATGTCGAATTCAAGAATAATCTGGGAAAAGCCATCGGCACTAATCGAACGCATCGTATCAACGCCTGATATCGCGATGAATTCTTCCTCAAGCCTTTCGGTCACTTCCGTTTCGATAGTGCTTGGAGAGGCGCCTTCAAGGATTGTTTCAACGGTTACAATCGGAACCTCTACGCTGGGAAATAGATCAATGCTGACTCTGCCCATAGAAACCAGACCCAGCATCATGAGCGCAGCGGTCATCATAATCGCCAGCACGGGCCGGCGAATGCAGAGATCAACCAGCCACATGCGAACGCTCTAACCCAGTTACCCTCGACCCGTGAGTAACGCCACGCATGCTTGGACCTACAACCAATACTGCTTCTTCGCTCATACCACTAATCACCTCCAGTCGCCCATCACTTAACTCATTCACCTGCACTTCGTATTGTTTGACCACGCCATTTTCAACGACCAAAACCCGCCGAACACTGCCCGAGCCTGTTGTGGCATCAGGTGGTAATACCAACGCCTTTCGCGGGACTGGCTTCAGCTCTACCTCAATGAAGAGGCCTGGTTTTATAGCGTAATCCGCATTGGGGATTCCAAGCCTGACATCGATCGTACGTGTTTTGTAATCTATTCGATCATTGATGAGTGCAACTTCTGACTCGTAGGTTTGATTCATACTCGGTATACGAATACTACCGGGGGTGCCTAATTCTATGGCGCTCAGATGTGATTCGGGCACGCGCACAAGCGCCACCATTTCATCAATTTGCTGAATCTGAAGAACTGGATGCTCAGACCGCATAATGGACGGAACATACGCGCCTTCATCCACATGCCTTTGAGTAATCACGCCACGGTACGGGGCGCGAGTGACTGAGTCATCCATTTCTTTCTGTGTCTCTGCAAGGTTCGCATCGGCAATACCCAGCTTCGCATGAGTTACTTCGACCCTTGTGCGTCTATCATCGAGAAGCTCTGCAGAAAGCGCTTTATTTTTCTCCAGAGCGATGGCATTTTCGAGATCACGTTTTGCGTCCTTATGTTCCGCTTGCGCCAGGCGCCGGGCTTCTGAGACACGTAAAACATTAACTTCGAAGTCCTTTTGGCGCATTCGCAATAAGGGCTGCCCTTTCTCAACGCGGGAGCCAACGTTGACAAAAATCTCTTCTATCAGGCCGCCAACCATTGGAGTGACATTGGTAGTTCTACGCGCGAGAATCGTACCCGTAACAAAAATTGGTTCAGATAGATCTGCATAAACCGGAGTAGCCAAGGTCACCCGAACTGGTAACGACTTGGCTGGTGTTGTTTCTGTCTTGTTTCCGTCGCTTGGGGGGTCGCTGTCACAACCTGCTACTATTGATACAGCTAGCAATGTGAACAGCGCTGTGACGATGAAGCTTTTCCCAAAAAAAACCCCCGTTCGCTTGAAGTCAGAAATTGACAAGGCGAGCCCCTCAAACATAAAATAATAACTATAGTTATATTAACTAGGATTACTATATTGTCAACGAAAAAGGCAGAACGCGCGAAAGTTAAGCCGACAGAGCAGCCTGTTAGCACTCTCATGCACGAAATTAGCTTGATGGTGGCCAGGCTTTTCAACAGACAGGTAAAGGAGTTGGGCTTGACACGAACACAGTGGCAGGTGCTTTACCTTCTCTACAAGAACGGTGAGCAAACCCAAACTAGCATCGCTGACACCCTGATGATGGCGAAACCACCTTTGGGCAAGGTTCTAGAAAGATTGGAAGCAACAGGATGGGTAGAAAGAGCGAGCAGCACCGGCGACCGTCGAGCGAAATTGGTGCGGCTCACTACCAAAATCGATCCCATTCTGCATTCACTTGAAGCGTTGGTCGATGATATCGGCAGCACAGCGACTCGGGGAATGTCCGCCAAACAGACCAAGGAATTTTATCGCCTTCTCAAGTTAGCACATGCAAATCTACTGTCGGAAAGCTGACGTTTTTGTGAGTGGCTTTGGCAGCCAGTCGGGATAGTCGACTGTTCTACTAATACGGAGGAACATACCATGTCCACTGAATTTCCATTTCTCTCAGCAGAATACGCAGAACAGCCGCAACCTTTTTGGAAGAATCTGCGTGACACAGACCCTGTCTACTACGCAAAAGAGTATGGTTTTTGGGTCATATCCAAGCATGCCGATATTTTGGAGATGCTCAAGGATCCCCATACTTACTCCTCAGCTGATGGCCCAGGGGGGGGCCTGTCAGCAGGTAGTGATGGAGCTCCGGAAGATGACAATGGCGGCATGGGTTTTCTACCCATGATTCAACACGACCCACCGGAACACACAAGAGTCCGCTCATTATTTGCGAAAGCCTTTACCCCTAAGCGAATCGACGAAATGGAGCCAGCAGTGCTGGAGATTGCCGAGAATTTGATAGGCGAAATTCACCAAAAAATTCGCAACGGAGAGGCGCTCGATTTAGTAGAAGATTTTGCCAGCCCGTTGCCGGTCTACGTCATCGCGCAGATGATGGGAATCCCATTGTCGGAGCGTCATAAGTTACGCATGTGGTCAGACTCACTCGCAGTTGGCGCAGGAGAGGGCTATTCCATTCAACAGCAAATGGGTTCACGGAAAGAAATGTCAGAGACCCTGAGCGATATTATTGCCCAGGCACGTGAAAATCCGCAAGAAAATACCCTTATCAGTGCCATGATTGATGCTTCCGAAGAAGGAGAAAATCTACGTACGGATGAGATATTGGGCCTGAGCAAACTGTTGTGGCTCGCTGGAAATGAAACGACCACTAATCTGATCAGTAATGGAACAGTATTCTTGCTGAATCACGCTAACGTACTGGAGGACTTGCGCCAAGATAAAACCTTGATCCCTGAATTTGTAGAGGAAATGCTGCGTTACGATGGCCCAGTGATGGGGCTGTTTCGCACGGCTACCGAGGATGTTGAGTTCAGGGGCAAAGCCATCAAGAAAGGCGATACACTTTGGCTGCTGTTCTCTTCAGGAAACCTCGACTCACACGCTTATGATGCACCAGAGACATTTGATTTGCACAGACGAAACAGGGATCACCTGGCGCTGGGCAAAGGGATACATTTTTGCATGGGCTCAGCGCTCGCTCGACTTGAGGCCAGAGTTGCGTTTGAAGCGCTCGTCGATCTAATTCCTCACATGCAATTAGATTTTGAAAGCGGAAAACGAATCCCGATACCTATTCTCAGTGGTTGGGTAAAGCTGCCCATGTCTGTGGATGCTGCTGCTGTGCGGCCTACACAATGAGCTACTCCGAAGAGGTAGCCTACTTTCTCGAGCCAAGCCTCACGGTGAACAGCTCTGACCCAGCCATAAAGCGTTGCGCTGACGACCTGCTCGACCTCAATGTAGGCCCAACGGAGAATGCGCAGAAACTCTATTACTGGGTGCGCGATAACATACGTTACAACCCTTACGGACTAGACCTATCCCCAACCGGACTGTCCGCCAGTTATACTTTGAAATCCGGTGAGGGCTGGTGCGTTTCCAAATCGATATTGCTCGCTGCACTGTGTCGGTATGCAGGCATACCTGCGCGTTTGGGATTTGCTGATGTTCGCAACCACTTATCAACCGAGCGCTTGCGAACTGCTATGGGCACGGATATTTTTTATTTTCACGGCTACACGTCCCTGTACCTCGACGAGCGATGGGTTAAAGCAACCCCGGCCTTTAACATTGAATTGTGCGAAAAGTTCGGACTTAAACCACTGGAATTCAACGGACGCGAAGACAGCTTGTATCACGAGTACGACAATGCCGGAAATCGACATATGCAATATCTGAATGACCGCGGGGAATTCCTCGACGTTCCGCTCGAGGAGATGACTGCCGTATTCAGAAAAAATTATGCCCCTGCCCTGTCTGGTCAAGTGAATAATCCTTCAGCAATACTAGATTCAGGACAGTGGGATAACGATGTAACGGACGAGACCAGCCAACTTTAAATCCAACTACTCCGACGAACTGGTTTTTTGAGACTGCCTTGAGCATAGCTTGCTCAGTTTATTCTTACTGAGGGCTTAGTGCTTCTTGATAAGAAAATCGTATACAGAACGCTTTTGGACTACTGTTCCCCACACTGATTGCGAGTAGCGCAGCACCTCAACGCCTAGTCGCTGCATCTTTTCGCTCGGACACTAGGCTCCCTCCTCTGCAGACCAATTACTCATGGCGCTACCTAACAACGTCTTAAGTGACGCTCACGCCGAGCTACAGCCTGAAGTCAATTGATACATCTATCCCGAGCCACCTCCCTATTTGAAGAATATTTTGCGGTTAACGATAGCAAGCCTTTCACATGCTTCAACCCAGGAATTCACAGAGAATTCGTTCGTTGTCGGAGCGGCTTCTACCAGAGCTTTCTCAATGGGGATAAGTCTAATTGCTGCCAGCATGTGCCATGCTACGTTTGTTACATATGACCCTAAACAATCACCCTCATCGCAATAAGCCAGGCCACGTCGCGACAACGCCGGGGCATGACGCGGCACATCGTGACAATGTCGCGGCACACCAAGACACCACCACGACCCACCAAGACAGCAACTTTAGCCCGGAATCTACGATCGGCCCAAGCGCCGAATCGGAGCGACTCTTTACGCTAGCCATACCCGAGGTAAGAAAGATGCTCGTCGAGGCAGGACATGTAGTTTCCGAAAGAACCGTCTTACGCTGGTGCGAAAAGGAATTGCTACACGCCGCTCTACGCCCAGAGGAAAACGGGCAGTATGAAAAGTATTATGTAAGCAAAGACTCTGTCATCAAAAAAATTTGCCAGCTCGACAGGGTTAGACCCACCAAAGCGAGCTCACATGATGTCGAGGCAAACCAAGACACTACCGCGACAAAGCAAGACACTGCCACGACTCAGGCCGACCAAACCAATGAGAACTCTGAGATAGCCTCTCTAAAAATTGAAATTCAAGAACTGAAGAGTGAAATGCTAACAAAGGATGTTGACGTAAAAATAAGAGACAAACTGCTGATTCGGGAGAAAGAGGCTACGCGTGAAGCCTGGAACAAAATCGCCGAAGTCGGAGAGCAAGTTGGTGAGTGGAAGGCAAAGTATGAACAATTAGAATTGGCATCACCAACTCGACCCAACCCAGTGCAGACGCTCCCCAAATACCATGAAGTTGAATTCAAACAGCCGAGCAGCCCAACGCAAACTAACGAAAAGGATTTTGCAAAAAATAGCGTGAATATAGGAGTAGCTCCAGATGCACCTACCAAAACACAACCCAAGAAGCGCAGAGATAACCGGCCTGGCGCAGTTAGTCGCTACCTTTTATACACAGTTATCGTAGCAATTTCTGTATTTACCACGCTGGCATTCCTCTAGAAGTACAAATCAAGAAGATTCCGCGCCCACACTTGCTGAACCGCACTTTTCGTGCTCTATCACCAACAACAATGCATAACTAGAATTGATATTTCATCGTTTAGGATATAATGAAAGAATGGTGTACACGAAACGGAGTTCGCAATCTAAGGAGGGAAGAGTTTCAATTACCGGAACAAGTAAAATCTTCCGAGCCGGTTTCACAAATATCCCGAACGCAATTTTACAGAACCCAAGTATCAGCGATGGCGCAAAGATCACCTTCGGGCTCTTACTAAAATATTCTTCGGCCGCAACTGATGCCGGTCTGATCGAGCAGCTGCTACGCGATAGGTCTGTTAGAAGTAAGACAACTGTTAGGAAGGAGCTAGTCGAACTTCGAGACCTTGGCCTTGTCGCGGTGAGCTCGATTGGCGATGGTTATGAAAATAGGTACGACGTAATTCTATAAAGTTGTTCCATGAGCAGGAAAAGAGATTTCAAAGGAGTTTGGATCCCCAAGGAGATATGGCTATCTCCTGATTTAAGCGTCGTCGAAAAGGTGCTGCTTTCAGAGATTAGCTCGCTTGATAATGAAGATGGTTGCTGGGCTTCAAATGACTACTTCGCAAAGTTTCTTGGTGTTAGCTCCAAGACAGTCTCTAGGGGCGTACAGTCGCTGCAAGACAAAGGATATATAGAAAGTAATACCAAGGTAATCGTGAAAGAAGGCGGCCAAGCCTTTGAGAGAATAATTCGAGCGAAAGGCCGTTTAAAGCGAAGAACTGACCGTGGCACCTTGGAAATTGTCGAGGTTGATGGCCAGACGGTTGCGCGAGTCGTAGGCAAATAAAGACGGCATCGCAAGAATTAACCTACTGCAGGCACAAATCAACGCATTTGAAACCTTGGCCACTGGATTACACACCCCTCCCGATGGCTATACCAAAATCTGGTAACGGGGGGTGGACATATTGTCCAGGGGGTAGGGACACTTTGTCTCAACCGCTGGACATATTGTCCATATATCAATACATATAAATACAATAGGGATATTTTGAAAAAGACGAAGATTCTGAATCGATCGCTCGCGTCCTCTCATGTGAATCAGGCAAACAGTGTGTGGCCGAGGAAGGAAGCCGTAAACACTGCAAGAAGGGTCGCAGTACGAGCAGATTGTATAGAAGCCCCATCGGGCAAAGATCAAGATTTAGGTGCCTAGAAAAGAAGGCCTGATAACGTTCCAGCAGTCATACTGAGAGTAATACTGGCAAGTATACCTATTATTACTCCTTATAAATCAGCGTGTTACAGATAAAATGGCGGAGAGCGAGGGATTCGAACCCTCGATAGGGATTAACCTATACACCCTTAGCAGGGGTGCGCCTTCAGCCACTCGGCCAGCTCTCCGTGGGGTGTGCATCGCAGCGCGAATGGCCTTGTGCACAGGCGCGGCATGATACCACAATCACTGTGAAATCAAAGCTGTAGCGAGGAAATGCGGTGGGGGTTGTAGCGAATTGCAGTGGTGTTTAGCTCTGACCTATTGATTGCCCTGATTGTCGTCGTCACTGCCGGCGTGATCGTCTTTGGGCTTTTGCGGCGTGCCTTCCTGAATGCGAGAGTAGATTTCTTCGCGGTGCACGGCAACATCTCGGGGAGCGTTCACACCAATGCGTACCTGATTGCCTTTTACACCCAGTACGGTGACGGTGATATCGTCACCAACCATTAGAGATTCGCCCACTCTTCGAGTAAGAATTAACATAGCTTTCCTATTTTCAATCACAGCTGTAGTTCGAGGTTTAGCACAGCTGTTTGTTGCATTGGCTAGCTACGTGGCACCCGGAAGGCACATCCTGTTGCAGGCTGGGGCGACGCAGCATAAGTATTAGTACACATTGACATAAATGCAAGCGCATTAAAATAAGCCTAGTTTCACAATTTGTAAAACTGCCTAAATATTAGTCAGATGCTTCGTCAATTGGTTCCTTGTCCAATCCAAATGAGGAGTGCAGAGAGCGTACAGCCAGCTCCAAAAACTTTTCCTCGATAATCACCGATATTTTTATTTCTGATGTAGTGATCATAATAATATTAATGCCTGCCTCGCCCAGGGTGTTAAACATCTGGCTGGCAACACCGGCATGGGAGCGCATACCCACCCCTACCACAGAGACTTT
>JBGCFE010000199.1:0-7054 GCA_045106775.1 Halioglobus sp. | reverse complement strand
ATAAGTGCGCATAATATATATTATGTTAAATAGGGTATGCCCTACAGATAAACCTGTACGACTGCCTGCACCAAGTGCTTTAGCCAGCGTGCTTATGCGCCACCGCGCCTGGCGGAAGCATGGTTTGAACCTCGACAGCGCAGTTAATGGCAGATTTAAACGAATTGACTGCGGCCTGACCGGTTACAGAAGAAGTATAAGCAGCACCATCAGAAGAAGATATAGTTGCCGTGAGACCGATCGACAAAGACTCGGACTGGCAGGCGGGAGAAGCCTCGGTATTGATCTACCTACCTGCAACCGTCAAAATCCGCAGGACACATAAGAACTCCCGAGTACGTGACACCCAGCCCACACATAGACCTGCAATCTTTGATCCTGTTCTTCGGCACGTGCCAGGCTGGGCTGTTCGTGATTTTGTTGGCGTTCAAGCAACAGCCCAAGCGCGTAATCAACTTTCATATTGCAATTCTACTGTTTGCTATCAGCGCCGAAGTGGGGCACCAGTTCCTCCTGCAAACACACTACATTTATCAGGTCCCATTGCTGGCAGGCTGCGCGCTGCCGCTGGATGCGCTGGTAGGTATCTCAATCTACTGGTATGTACGCATCATTACACACCCGGAGCTGGATCACAGCGCAACGCGGGTGTTGGCACATTACAGCCTGTTCTTTTTTTGTGTATTGCTGTCCGTTCCTTACTGGAGGCTGGGCTTCGAGCAGAAACTCAGCCTGATGCAAACAGGCGTTGTGCCCACTGATTGGCCCCCGCTTGCGTATTACAGCACCGTCGTCCAGACACCCATAAAAATCTTCTCATTTATTGCCTACATCGTGCTCTCGGTCCGCTTACTGTTGCGGCATCGACAGCGCATAGCGTCCATTTTTTCCTATCGAGAGAAAGTTACTCTGAATTGGCTCAGCGCTCTACTCGCCCTGTTTATCTTTGGGCTGCTAAATGGCCTCGGCGTGCTGCTCTTTTTTCAGGAATACACCGACTCCACTCAGATCATGGGCTTCATGGGCGTGTTTTCACTCATCGCGATTCTGTATCTGGGCGTTATGGGTCTAATGCAGCCGGCTATCTATCTGCGAGAGGAGCAGTCTTACCTTGAGCGCCAGCACGAGGAAGCCAATGATTATACCGAGCCAGGCAAGTACCAGAATTCCTCGCTGTCGCCTGGCGACATGCAACGCATTGCCACCAAGCTCAGTGAAAAACTGGCGAGCGAAAAGCTTTATCTGGATTCGTCGCTATCTATGCCGAAACTCGCTGAGAGTATCGGCGTGTCACCTAACTATGTCTCGCAAACTATAAACTCTGTTTTTAATGCCAGCTTCTTCGACTATATCAATGGCCTGCGAGTGAACTACGCCAAAAGCCTGTTGAGCGACCCGTCATACAGCCACCTCAGCGTAGTGGATGTGGCGATGGAGTCTGCCTTCAATTCACGCTCGACTTTCTACTCCGCCTTCAAGCAGGCCACGGGTCAAACACCCGCCCAGTTTCGCAAATCGGCTTGCGGACAGGCCACCAAAAGCCACTCGAAAACCACCTGACACCGGTTTTTTTGCCTGCACTGGCCGAAAACACCAAAAAAATAATTATTTAAATTCAATGGGTTGTCAGTTTTCTGATGGCTTTTCCTGTCCGGCCCTACACAACTGGACACCCCAAAAGCGCCCTCTGCGCATACTCCGCTTCGAACTTTGGCACCGCGCTCCTTGCGCGAATACGCCAACTCTAAAACCTGAAGAAAGTGGAGTCACATTATGAAATCAGCACGACTAATCCTACTCCTGTTCGTTAGCGGACTTGTCGCCTGTGGAGGCGGCGGTGGCGGTGGCGGGAGCAATGCAACTGGTGGTGGTAACCCTGCAGGCCAGGCAAATCCCTTTCGGGGCGTATGGACATCCTCCGCTAATGGCGAGAGCTACAGTATTGAGGGCGATGTAGTGCGCCGCTACCAGCACGACAGCCAGTTTTGCCTTGTTGCCGAAACCTTCGGCGATGTCGGCGCGACAGAGCTGCAGGCCACCTTCACCTTAAGCCACAACAACCAACAGCTTGCCATCAAAGATTCCGATGGCCCGCCTCAACTACATGCACCTATCGTGCACTACAACAAAGCAGATGCGCTGCCGCCACAGTGTGACTATCCCATCGCCAAACGCGGTGAGGCCGGTTATCAGCGCAATCCGGTGCGAGACCTGGAATTATTCGGGCAAACCTTCAGTGAGCACTACGTGTCGTTTGAGCGAAAAGGCATCGACTGGGAAGCCAGCCTCGCTGCCGCGCTGGCCAGCGTGAGCACCAACACATCTGACACTGAGCTCATGGAAGTTATTTACGAACTTACCCTGCCGCTGGCAGACGCCCACGTGCATGTAAGTAGCGAAGAACTGGGCGGCTTCAGCGCAGACGGTAAACCCACCCTCGTTGCCCGGCTCATTGCACAATACATGCAGAGCAATAACCTCAGTGAGCCGCTGTTGCCAAGCAGCATTGACGCACTCAACCACTACATCAGCGAGCAACTGTCTCTGCGTGAAGCCATCCTGTTTTCCTACGCTGAAGACGACGTGGTCAAGGCGGCGGCGAACGACAACCTGCGTTGGTTTACCGTTGATAACATTGCCTATCTTTATATCGGCGCCATGACAGGTTTTGCCGGTACACAAGACGATGCCAGTGCCGAGCTTACAGCGTTGGAGCAAGCTCTTGATCGAATAATGAGTGATATCCAGGATGCCGAGGGCCTGATCATAGACATCCGATCGAACAATGGCGGCCGGGATTTTTTGAGTATGGCCATCGCCAGCCGCTTCATCAGCAGCGAAACCCTGGGATTCAGTAAGCAATCGCGCGAAGGCAGCCATAGCAGCGAACTGGAGGAAGTGTATATCGCTCCGCGCGGTAGCCATCAGTACCTGGGCCCCATTGCACTGCTCACCAGCAACAGCACGGTTAGTGCTGCGGAAGTCTTCGCATTGATGATGCGCTCACTGCCCAACGTCACGCTGGTTGGCGAAAGTACCCAGGGCGCGCTTTCAGACGCGCTGCAGAAAGTCATGCCGAACGGCTTTACATTCAGCCTGTCGAATCAGTACTACTTTGACGCAAGCGGTGAATGGTTTGAGCACACAGGTATACCCGTTGATATTGAAGTGCCTTATTTCACACAGCAGGAGCGCGACGAGACGGTGGATCTGGGGCTGGAAACCGCCTATGCCTTTCTCGTCGGTCAAGACTAAGGCGCTGACCCAGCCAGACTACTGTGAGGAAAACTATCGTGTTCAAACCAAACCAACCCGTACCCACACACCATGTCGCCGGAGCTATGGCTGCCAGCCTCGCCGCCTCCTGCTTCGTCGTAGGGTTCACAGTTTACGCCACGCTACTGGTTCAATCGGGCTATGCCGACCTAGGGCAGAACCCGGCAGGACAGGTGCAGTTCATGATGGCACACGAACACCTACTGCAAATGTGGTACGGAATCATCTACCTGCTTTTTGGCGTCTGTCTGGCTGTACTGGTTCCCGTTCTGCGCACACATGTGTGCTACGCCAATACATTGCTTGTAGAAACTGCGAGCATCTTTGGTCTTATCTGGAGCGCGCTGGTTTTATCCAGCGGCCTACTGATTAATGTCGGCATGGAACAAATTACAACGGTGTATATGCACAGCCAAACGCAGGCTAGTACGCTATGGCAGGCTCTCTACGCCGTACTTGAGGGCCTGGGCGGTGGCAACGAGCTGGTTGGCGGGTTGTGGATTTTGCTGATTAGTCTGGCTGCACGCCGTGAGGTGCGTTTTGAGGGATGGCTGAGCTTAACGGGTATTATTGTCGGTGCAGCTGGTGTCTGCACCACACTGCCCGGGCTGCAGGGCCTTGAAGCAATCTTTGGCCTCGGGGCGATCGTGTGGTTTGGAGGCATAGCAGTAAGTATTTTGAATTCCGCAGTCGACCAGTAAAAAAGACCAGTGTTCAGAAGCTACAAAAAAGCCTGTCAGGATTTCGGAATATCGTACCGCTGGGCGCAGCGCCCTCCTCGCTCAGCCCGCCGCATAGCCGTCGGCCCGCAGCAGGGACGTAAAGCGTTCATGATCCGTACCATCCGTCCGCTGGACAGGCCTTATACCGGAGTGGAGCGGGTGGCCAGGGCCAACGGCTTTTCCCTGCATGCGGGTGTGAGCTGCGAGGGTCATCAAAAGGAGAAACGCGAGCGCCTTTGTCGGTACATTTCCCGCCCTGCCGTGGCAGTTCCTCGCCTCTCACTGAGTTCCACCGGCAAGGTGGTCTACACCCTGAAGACGCCCTACAGCGATGGAACGACGCAAGTTGCATTTGACCCCGTGGATTTTATAGCGCGATTGGCGGCACTGGTGCCGAAGCCGAGGGTCAACCTCACCCGCTACCACGGCGTACTCGCGCCGAACCACCGCTGGCGCGGGCTCGTCACGCCAGCCAGGCGCGGGAAAGGCGTCAAGTTCACCTCCAACGCAGAAGTCTGCACACCCGCCGAGCGCCATGCCGCCATGACATGGGCTCAGCGGCTCAAGCGAGTATTCAATATAGACATCGAAGTCTGCAGCCGCTGCGGCGGATCTGTCAGAGTCATCGCTTGTATCGAGAACCAAGACGTCATCGATAGAATTCTGGCTCACCTTGAGAGAAAGGAACAGAACACCCCCGCCCTGCCACACCGGGCACCACCGACCAGAGCACCACCTGAAACATTGGCTCTTTTCGCTGGGAAGGATTCCAGTTCAACAGCACTCAATCTGCACGGACGCCACTGAGGAATTCGTTGGTATAGAGTTGTTCGTGCCGGATTTCAAAGGTGAGCGAAAAAGATCTATAAGACTCGCAATACAAGCACTAACCGCAGGCACTGCGCGAGCCGTCTTGCGAGCCGTCTTCCGCCACTTCAAGTTCCGCGACTATTCTTTGGGCTTCTTTGGGCAATCAGATACTCTCGCCACCCCTTTTATACTTCTTATACTTAGCCATCATCCGCTTGAGCCCCAACAGTTTAGAGGCGGTGAAAAACGCGGGCCGCTTTTTGTCAGGATGAAACAGAAAGCCGATCAGAATTTTCCGCAGCGGGATATAGGGAATCGCGGTCACGAATAGCGGCAATGTGAGGCCCGGAACACAGGCACCAGCTTTTGATGGCATTTCGCCCATTGGATCGCCGCTCGAGATGGAACAGAAATCCAACCACTGGTTCATTTGATCTTGAAGCCCGGCATCTTCCGGCACTAGCTTTGGTGCGTCTCGTCCTAC
The DNA here is from genome assembly GCA_045106775.1 of Halioglobus sp. Lineage (GTDB taxonomy): Bacteria > Pseudomonadota > Gammaproteobacteria > Pseudomonadales > Halieaceae > Marimicrobium. Next base: position 1,762 of record JBGCFE010000199.1, on the reverse strand, counting down.
GGCGAGCTGCGCATAGGCCAATATGTCATCGGATTCGTGCACTGGGTGACCATTGTGGACGAGCGTCGGCAATAGACCGGACGGGTTTATCTTTAGATATTCCGGGCTAATCGTCTGATACCAACCGGTCTCAATTAGATCGATCGCGTGATATTGATAATCAAGACCAAGTTCTTCCATTGCCAGCCGAGTTTTGCGCGAACAGTGGGAAAAGCTATTGCTGTAAAGTTCAAACTCGCGTCGATGCGGCAGCGTTATCGATCTATCGATACCACCCGTTACTGGATGAGACCGTCGCCGAGACTTTTCGATTCCAAACCAAAGTACCAGCGCTCCGAGTGCTGCGAGTATGAACCAGACGAGCATCAATTATCAGTCTGACTTCTGACTTTTCCAGAAACGCAGCATTCTACCGGTTGTCCCATCACGCGAGAAGATGGCGTGATAGAGTGCTGCCAAAATGTGAATTGCAATTATCGCGATAATCGCTTCAGTTACAAATTCATGGAAACTTCGGAAAAACAGGAAGGTGCTTTCCACTCCCGTTCCGTCGGCGAGCACGAAGGCTCCAAAGGGTGAGATCACCGAATTGGCATCGAGCGCAGTCAATATACCGGACGTAATCAGGCAGGCTATCAGGATATATAAACCCCAATGTGCAAGATGCGCCGCTAGTTTCTGCCAACCTGGCATTTCAGCAGGCAGCGTAGGTGCACCGTGTTTCCAGCGTAGATAGATACGAATTATGAACAGTATAGTGACCACAGTTCCCACCGAAGCGTGATCGCTGCGCGATTCAAAGCGGTCTGGATCCGTCATTACATCACCAAATTTCTGTGCAACATAAAGATCAAACATGATCGCCAACGCCATGAGCCAATGCACCACTTTTTGCGCAACACGGTAATCCTGTTTTTCTTCGATAGTGGTCATTTCAAACACCTTCCGCAGATATCACCAAATTCGGTTTAAGTTATGCGTTTATCGCTCCGCCGACGCGTTTGCCGATGAGCTTGTATGCTTCGCCTTTGTCCGGTGCCTTAACGCGGCGAAATCGGGGTGGTCGATTGTCGCGATACACATAGACGCCATCCAGGAACAGGATATGAAAATGTATGTTGAGATTCAGGGCGGAACCGAATCGCTGGATTAGCGTGACTGCCCCGGTGGCGCCATCCTTTAGCGAGAATCCGGCCTTGTGGATCAGGTGGGTGGAGATCGCCCGGTAAACGATGCCCAGCACCTTGCCCATGGCTTGGGGATGGGCAGCAAACAGGTAACGCAGAGGGAAGGGGAAGCTGATGACCCATTGGCGCAATGGCACATCGGGGAAGACTTCATCCGCCAGCAACGCGGCGGTCTCGGCCATGCGGCGTGCTCCGCAACTGGGGCAGAATCCGCGCTTCTTGCAGGAGAACGCCACCAGCCGCTCGAAGTGGCACTTGTCGCAGCGCACCCGGAGAAAGCCGTGCTCGAGTCGGCCGCACTTCAGGTAGGCCTCGAATTCCCCGTGGACATGGTCTGGCAGGGATTTGCCCTGCTGGGCCAGTTGGTCAACCAGAGCAGGGTAGTGTGCTTCGACGAGCTGGTAGAGCAGTGTCTGCTCGGGTTGATGGCGCTCGTAGGCGGTTTTGCCAAGGCCATCCCTGCCTTGTGCCAACATGGTGGTTCCGCCTTGGAGACCAGGAAGACCGAACAAACCAGCCTGTATCGGGAGGCCGGATAATGCCACATCAGAAGTGGCCTCCGAGCCTGTCGCGAT
>JBGCFE010000198.1:0-7452 GCA_045106775.1 Halioglobus sp. | reverse complement strand
AAAAAGCGTTTTACGTTCAGGCTACTAGCTTACCCTGCCAACTTAGCCTGCCCTCAGCTGCCTCACAATAACAGTGTAAAGGACACGGCTAGCGGCGAATAGGCTCAACAAAAAACCCGCTAGAACAGGGAGTAACGTGGTCCTCTCGGCCGGGGCGTTTTCTCATTGTCGGGCAAGGTGCACAGTCGCTCCATGTGGGTGGTGCTGCCATCGGCATACTCCCAGACCAGCTGGTCGCCCTCCCTATAGCGCGTTACCACCTGTGGCCCCCAACCAAAGACGTAGAACTTGAGCACCTGGTCTTCCCAGATCATCGAGGCAGAGGTGCGATTACAATACTCACGCTCGCCGAGCGTAAACAGCACAGAGCCTTCGGTATCATCGGTATTTAGCCCCGCGGTACTGTTGGGGCCATAGTCGTGGATGATACCTGAAGAAGTGACTACTGTGCGGCTGCCGCACTGCTCAACGCGCTCCACATGCCCTATATGGCCGCCACTCACGCCGCGCCACAGGCCGCGTATATCATCAGCCTCGGCAGGTAATGGCTCTGTGCACTGGGCAAGAATTGGCAGTGGAAAGTGGGAATAGCTACAGCCGGGCGTGTTGCCCTTTGGAATGTCGGCCGCGCGCTTGCCGCTGCCATCTAGCTCGGGCAGGTCACAGTAGTTCAGCACACTACCATCGCCCGCAAGCGTTGCTGGGTCGGTGGTTAGCGGCGGGCGCGATGAAAAAAAGGCCAACCAAATTAGCCACACTACCAAACCAACAAGCACTAACAGCACAGTGAGCAGTATCTTCTTCATGGTTTGGGTACCTGGCTAGCGTTCAGTTTTAGTTCGGTGTGTAAACGTATTCGTCGCCGTCTACATACTTCTCGGCTAGCGTTTTATCTATCAGCACTGGCATTTGCGTGGTTGATTCGTACAACGGCCCGCGCGAGTTAGCCTTATGCGCCGCCAACAACGCATTTAGCTGCGCCACTTTATCTTCTCGGCTAGCAGCTAGGTTGATTTGTTCGGTTGGGTCATCAGCAAGGTTGAACAACCATGTTTGCAAACCGTCGGTAGGACGATCATTCACCTGCAGTTTCCAATCGCCATGGCGCACCACCTGATAATGGCCGTTATGCCAAAACAACGTTTCACGGGCAGCGGCATCAGAGCCTGCAGCCCGGCCCGTCGCAAGCGGTAACAGGTTTACTCCATCAATTGCTACGCCGGCTGGTGGCGCCGCGCCCGCGGCCGCTGCAAGCGTGGGCATCACATCAATATGCGCAACCGGCTTCTCCACGGTTGTGCCGGCAGGAATTTTTGCAGGCCACTTCACAAACGTTGGCACGCGAATGCCGCCTTCAAACATCGTGATTTTCCAGCCACGATACGGGCTGTTAACGTCATCGATCCCAATATAGCCGGGCCCACCGTTGTCACTGGTAAACATCACAATGGTGTTATCAGTCAGCCCTTGTTCTTCTAGCGTATCCAGAATGCGCTGCACGCTGCGATCTAGCGAGCGCACCATCGCCGCATACACGCGTTTGCGGTGCGGTTGGATATCGCCCACCGCGTCATAGTCTTCACGGGTTGCCTGCAACGGTGTGTGAGTCCCCCAGTGCGCCAGATAGAGAAAAAACGGACGGTTCTTGTTGGCCTTAATGATCTTTATCGACTCATCTGTCCAGTAGTCTGTGAGATAACCGCCCGGTTCAAACCTGTCTTCATCACCTGAGTTAAACGAGTTGGCATAAACCATGCGCGCCCAGAGAAATCTGTCGATAGGGTCAAACGCCAGTTTGGCATTAACCACGTTAGGGTCATCTTCTGGCAGGTAAAGGCCACTGGCCATGAGCAAACTGTCATCAAAGCCCTGTTGATGCGCTGCCATACCGTTGTTTCTACCTAAATGCCATTTGCCGATGTGCGCGGTGTAGTAACCTTTCTCTTTCAATACTTCGGCGATTGTCACCTCTGAAGCGGGTAAGCCCTTCATCTCATACGGCGGCTGGCCAGCTTCTTTGGCTTCGTCGTAAACACCAGGTGGCCTATCCGAATCCATGCTGGCGCTGAGCGAAGACACCATCTTACCCATGCCGCCGGGGGTGGGTGTAAATTCAAAACCAGTGCGTGTTGGATAACGCCCCGTCATCATCATGCCGCGCGAAGGTGCACAGGTGCTGGCACCAGAGTAGGATTGTGTGAAAACGGCGCCAGCGGCTGCCAAGCTATCGATGCCCGGTGTTTGCAGATGACCACCGCTCCCGCCATGCGCATCACTTGCGCCACTCACGCCGCCACCAAAGGTTGAGATATCGTTGTAGCCTAAATCATCCGCTACAATCAGGATGATATTGGGCGGGCGTTGCGCAAGAGGCACCTCTGCCTGCTCGGGGCCAGCCTGCCAGGGAAGATCTTTAGTCTGCGCAATTTCATACTCGTTGGCAGATTTGTATTTGATGACGGCAAGCATGATTTCGCCGCGGTTGAGCCAGGCTCCAGCGCCCATTAAAGCCGCTATTAGTACGAAAACCATTATTTTTTTCATTGCACCCGCCTTACAATCAAATGGAATGGAACTGCCAATACGGAACCTCCAGTTATATTGACACAAGAAGTGTCATATTGCATCCATTCCACAGCAAACGGAGCCAACGTCGAAAAATGTCGAGTCACTTTTTTCATCACATCAACAAGATCGGAAAATTCGGTCTGACGCTAGCTGCCTTGGCAATACTAGCGGGCTGCGCCAATACCCAAAAAGAGAGCGGCCAAGACACACATGTCGTTATCGATAAAACGCTCAGTGCAGACGATATTGACCCCGAAATTTACTTCAACGCTGATGACCCCGCCGACCCTTTCGCCTCTGTGTACTCTGGTTTTCGCGACCGACGGGCGCAAGATATGGCAGATGAATCTAAGCCACCGCCTATCGCCGCTTTTCCATCAGTGCACCTGTCGCAAACGCGAGCATGGAAGCCGCTGGAAGCCACCCTGCCCTTCAACTGGGCTGCCATCTATATGGAGGCCCCGCAAGAAGCCCTGCAACTGGAGGAAGTCGTGAAAGCACGTGTGGCGTTGGATCATCCCGACGTCAAAATCGTTGAGCTGATGATTGGCCCGGGCGCTACGTTACCAGGGCATGCAGGCGGAGCACCCGGTTTTTACTATGTTGTTGGCGGCAGCGGCGAGATAACGGTAGAAGATCGCACACAAACAGTGAGCCCAGGCACAACGGTGAAGTTACACCCCTACGATGTGCGCCGTATTTACGCGGATACCAGCGAGCCACTAAAAATCGTTTGGGTACGGTGGGCACCCGGTGGTGATCAGCAGTATCTCGCCGCTGGTTACTACCTCACCGGTGCAAACCAGCATGTGCAGCCGCAGCAAGCTGAGCTACCGTGGGATTTTCATTTTTGGGACAACGAAGGGGAAACCCGCCTGGTAGAAAATCCTCAAGCAGCCATGGCAGTAACCCTGACAACAAATGGAACAATAAGCCAACAGGACAGTAGATTCAGACAAGATGCGCAAGCGCTAGACCATCGGCGCAAAACGTTAGGTGACCAAAGAGCCCTCTACCCCAACACCCCGATGTTTTCGCATGAATCTGATTACAACTGGATCGACGAAGAAACCATAAAAGGCAGCGGCTTTTTTTGGGCGAAAGACGTTAGCCAATTGGGCGCACTACTCCAGCGCTGGGGCGACGTAATGCGGTTAAAAGGGTTTTTCCGCGCATCGCGCGCCGATGGCGGCTGGGATTTCAACATTTCACAAATGGCCTGGGGGCCACGCTCGCGCTACGTAGAGCATAGTCACTCAATCCCTGAGTTTTACTACATGCTCAGTGGCCCTGTGGAGCACTGGGTGGGAGACAGAAAATACATTGCGCGGGCTGGCGACATATTTCTCACCAACTCGTATCAAACACACCAATCAAGAGGCATTGTGAACGGGCTGACGTTTAGAAACATAGGCGCCAGTTGGGCGCCTAATGGTGATCGCGGTGTGTTTGCGCGCCCGTTCTACTTGGTGGAGCCACTACCGCAGCAACCTGCAAGTGCCAGGCTAGGCAGCACAGCGCTTTTTCATGCTGAGCCGCAATAAGACAAACAGCTATAACTAGCTCTGCAACTCTCTCATGGTGAGCTTGGCCAGCTGAGACATATGCACTTCGTCTGGGCCATCGGCAATGCGGCAAAAACGGGCATGTGTAAACAGATGTGGAATCATGGTGTCTTGGCAAACACCCATGCCACCAAACACCTGCATTGCTCGGTCGGCCACATTCTGCGCCATCTGCGGCCCGACGATTTTCACCATCGAAATGTAGGGCATTGCCGCCTTCACGCCTTCTTTATCCATGACCTCTGCGGCTTGCAGAACGAGTAAACGCGCTTGCTCAATTTCACAACGGCAACGCGCAATTTCATGTTGCACACTGGTCTTTTTACTCAGCTGCTCGCCGAACGCAACGCGCTCTTGCGCGCGGGCACACATGAGTTCCAACACTCTCTGCGATGCGCCAACTAACGTCATTGCATACTGAAAACGGCCAGGCCCTAAGCGGCCCTGCGCAATTTCAAAACCACAGCCCTCTCCCTTAATCATATTGCCTACCGGCACACGCACGTTCTCGAACAGAAACTCAGCTTCACCGCCGGGAGAATGGTAGCTATCAAACACTCGCAACGCCCTTACCAGCTTTATCCCTGGAGTATCACGCGGCACTAAGATCGTGGAGTGGCGCCGATGGCGCTCGGCATCAGGATTGGAAAGGCCCATTACCAACATAACTTTGCAGCGCTCACCTACGGCATTGGTTGTCCACCACTTACGCCCGTTGAGCACATACTCGTCGCCGTCGCGCTTAATTTCTAACTCCATATTAGTGGCATCAGACGATGCCACCTGTGGCTCTGTCATTGCATAGGCAGAGCGAATATCGCCTGCTAGCAGCGGCTCCAACCATTGTTCTTGTTGCTCTGGTGTGCCGTATTTGGCCAGCACTTCCATATTGCCGCGATCGGGTGCATTACAGTTAAACACTGCTTGCGCCCAGGTTACCCGACTCATGGTTTCAAACAGGGGCGCTATTTCTATATTAGTGAGCCCAGGGCTCCACGGTTGATACTCATGGGGTAAAAACAGATTCCACAGACCCGCGGCTTTCGCCTTTTCTCGCAGGTCATCAAACCACGGTGGCACTTTCCAGAGGTTGTTTTGGTCGAGCGTAAACTCATCCCAATCGTGCTCACGCGGGTAAATGTGCTCCTGCATAAACGCTTCCAGCTTCGCGTTTATCACCTGTACTTTTTCACTCACTTCAAAACCCATCGTCACTCTCCACTCGCTACGAATAGCGATACACTTATTTACTGTTTACGGGGTAAAGCACACGCAACTAACCAAGCCAGACTTCAAGATTGTCGTCTCTGCCCAAATTACGATCTAACGTAATGGAAAGTAGTTCAGTCATTCCACAGGACGCCAGCATTGCGTCGATAGAAGCTTGCTCACCTTCGCTGAGGCTTGCGTAGATGGACTGCACGCGTTGTAGCAGGTAGAAGCGATAAGGCTGAGCCAGCGCGCTAATCGTTTGCCCGCGCAGCGTAAACTCACCATTACCTACAGAAAACGCCAACCGCCCCACTGCCGCAGCGCCTTCTTCTGGCGGATTTTCAGATAACCATGCATTAATGCGATCGGCCGCTGCCCGTGTTTCAGGTACAAAATCTTCTGCCACCACACGCAACACGGCTAACAATGTTTCAGGAATTTCATCGTCGGCCAAAAAGTCAGTGCCGGCGTTGAAGTATTCAGGCGCGTCCTGATCGGCGCGATTCATACGCTCTACCCAGCGGTACACTCGCGTTGCGCGATCCTGCATTATTCGCGCAGGATGGGGATCTCTACCGAGGTGCGCGTATAAGGGTGCAAGTAACCCGAAATCACCCACGCAGGGGCGCCAGCCCAACAAATACGGATACTGTTCGAAGTGTGCATTGAGCGCATCGAGAAGTTCCAGGTACAGGTCTTCTACCGTTGATTGCGATTCTTCGGTCACCCCAAACAGCATGGCTGCATGCCGCATACGATTCATCATGTGGTCGGTTTTGTCTTGCCGCTCTGGAACATCGCGCTGGGAATGCAGAAAGTGGTAGCCCACAAAATTCAGGTTATCGTCTGGAAAGTTCCAGCGGTAGTGCATAGCGGGGCGCAGCAGGCCGTCAGTACCCACAACATCAAACAGCGCACTTAGAAACTGCTGGCGCGGGCCGGCAGGCTGGCAGGGGCGGCCATTAGCAGCTTCAAAATGCTCAATGATGGCAGCACCGTCGCGGATCACCTCACCTTGAGGTGTCATCAGTGTAGGAATGGTGGGCAATTTACCTTTGGGAAGAATATCCGCCTTAAAACTTTCATGGCCGGTGGAATACTCCTGGAAGGCGATGCCCTGCTTGATGAGATAAGCACGCGCACGCCCTGAATATAAGGAGTGCGTGATCGCGTAGAGCTTGTGAACGTCAGACATAGGAAAAGTGCTCGAGAGAGTTAGGGCTCAACGCTACTGGAAACGGTAGGTGACATCCAGCGCAACGGTGCGCGGCTCCTGTCTGTTCTTAAACCATGAGCCGGTAAAGAAGCCAACACCTGCACCATTGCCGTAGGTAATTTCATCAGTCAGGTTTTTACCAATCAAGGCCACCGCCCACTGGCCATCGTCACTACCCACACCTAGCCGTGCGTTAACTTTGTAGTAGTCACCTTGATAGTTTTGATCTGCGCGATCGTTCACTTCGTCTTCGTACTGCACATCCACACTGCCTCTGAACAGCACGCTGTCGCTGATGGGGAAGATCACGTTAGTAATAAAAGTACCGGAGAGCTCAGGTGCCCTGCCCGCTACTTGTCCGGCAAGGTTGGTGGTTCCCGTCGCGCCGCCGGTGTAATTCTCGCACCCCGCCGCCGTTACCGCCGCTATATCTGCGGGGCTACCGCTACCATCACCCAATAGTGTTTGCGCCGCAGTACAGGGCGCACCGGGGAAGTCGTCATACTGTGAATCGAGATACGCCAGTGACAGGCTGAAGTTTAGAAACGGTGCTGCAATCCAGCGCCCTTCCGCCTCAATACCTTTACTGGTGGACTCGGCAGCATTACCCACGGTGAAGCCACTATCGCGAAAGCTGCTCACCTGAAGGTCGGTGAGTTCGGTGTGAAAGGCGGCCACGTTTAACTCAGCTGCCCCATCCAGAAACGACATTTTGGCGCCCAGCTCAATACTGTTTACTTCTTCGTCGTCGTACTCAAAGTCATCGGGCACCGCACCAGGCTCAAGGGGTGCTGTTACCCCTGTATTGGGGTTAAAACCGCCCGTTTTAAAACCGCGCGCTATGCGCAGATAGGCCATGCTATCGTCACTGAAATCCCAGGCGATGTTGGC
>JBGCFE010000197.1:0-8825 GCA_045106775.1 Halioglobus sp. | reverse complement strand
CCAACTGCATGAGCCGCAACAGTTATGTCCGCTATGCGTTGATTGAAGGGAGGAAAGAAGAAGCGCGCATCGGCATCAACCCCTTCAAGTTTGGCATTAGCGCGGCGACTGACACCCACAACGGCACCGGCGGCGGCGTTGAAGAAAAAAACTATCCCGGTCACCTGGGCTGGGGCGACGGCACCACCGAACGGCGAGTTACCTACGAAGCAAAAATTCCCGGCAACGCCAGCAATAACCCCGGTGGCCTGATTGGCGTTTGGTCACCCGAAAATACCCGTGACGCCATTTTCGACAGTATTCGCCGTAAAGAAGTATTCGGCACCAGTGGGCCACGTATTACACCACGCTTTTTTGGCGGCCGCGGTTATGCGAAGAATTTGTGTGATGACCCTGCTCTGGTAGCCAAAGCCTATGCCAAGGGCGTTGCGATGGGCGGCGATTTACCCGCAGGCGAAGGCGCACCGGTATTTATCGCAAGTGCTGCAGCAGATGCCGGCACGGCAACTGCGCCCGGCACGCCGCTACAGCGCCTGCAAATCGTCAAAGGTTGGTACGACGACGAGGGCGAGCACCACCAGAAAATTTTCGACGTGGCCGGCGATGCAAACAACGGAGCGAGTGTAGACACCAACAGCTGCGCACAAAGTGGTACCGGTTTTGAGCAACTGTGTAGCGTGTGGGAAGACCCTCAGTTTGATGCAAAGCAACGCGCAGTGTATTACCTACGCGCCGTCGACAATCCCCGCCGCCCCTACACTACCTGGCAGTGCAACGCTCTACCCGAAGATAAGCGCCCAGCATCGTGCAGCGATGGCAGCATGCCCAAAGTCATTCAAGAGCGGGCCTGGAGTTCACCGATTTGGTATACACCCAGGGTCTAAAATAGCTTGCCATTCTAGGCATTCGCCCAACAGCAGCGCCAACGTGTGTGGCAGTGGAAATGCGCGACCCGCAAATGCCGCAGGCAGTGCAAGTCACCACGCCTATTACAGGCATAGAACGTATGCAATGTCGTCACTACCTAGCCCTGCTTTGGAAACTCCCGCCTAGATGCCAGCGATGCCTGCCTTGCCCCTGTTAACGAACGCGCCTGGTCCTCGCCTATTTTTGTCGATCAACCGTAACAGGCTGTGTAGAATCAAGGTCACTGACTCGATCACTCTATAGGTGCCACCCAATGGATATAAAACTCTCTGAAGCCGCGCAAGGGCCGTTAGCAGGCATCAAGGTAATCGATATCACCTCGATGATTACCGGGCCGTTATGTAGCCAACAGTTGGGTGATTTGGGCGCTGACGTTATTAAAATCGAACCTACTCACGGTGAAGTCTCGCGTTGGCTAGCACCCCCACAGGCTGCTGGCCTAACGGGTTTCTTTTCGCAGATGAATCGCAACAAGCGCTCGCTGTCGGTGGATTTAAAGAGCGAAGAAGGCATTGCCGTTATCAAAAAACTGGCCGCAGAAGCCGACATACTGGTCGAAAATTTTCGCGGTGGCGTGCCCGACCGTCTTGGCATCGGCTATGAAGATTTAAAAGTCATCAACGACAAGCTGGTGTTTGTTTCCATTACCGGCTTTGGCCCTACGGGCCCCTATGCGCACAAACCCGCCTACGACCCGCTCGCGCAAGGTTTGGTCGGCATGATGCACATTCAAGGCAAGCCCTTTGGCGGCAAGCCGCAGCTCATTCAATCGGCCATTGTCGATAAAACAACCGCGACTACAGCGGCAGGCGTCGCGATGGCAGCGCTGTACGCCCGTGATCGCCCCGGCGGCACGGGTAAAGGGCAGCGCGTAGACGTTCCAATGATAGACGCGTGGGCAACCAACTCACTCCCCGACATGCTTTCCAGTGACACCTTCATGCCCAACGAGATGCCCGACCCTGAGCCACTCGCTGTGCTGCGCACGTTTGAAACGAAAGACGGCTATGTGGTTGGCATGGCGCTGCAAGACAATCACTTTAACGGCTTGTGTGAAGTGCTCGAGTGCACCGAGCTCATGGAGCGCGAAGGCATGCGCAATATGGGCGAGCGGGTAAACAACTTCCGCCCGTGGCTGGATGCCATCAGCGACGTCATGAAAGGCTTTACCACTGAAGAGTTACTCAAACGTCTGGACAGCGCCGGCGTGCCGTTTGGCCCGGTGAAAACTGTTCGCGAGTTTCAGGAAGACCCGCAGGCAAAACACAACCGCACGGTGTTTGACGCCCAACACCCCGATGCCGGCACCATGCGCTACGTGCGCTACCCCGGCCACTTATCGGAAACCCCGGCAGCGCTGTACAAGCACCCCCCCCGACTGGGCGAGCACACACGCGAAGTTCTCGCCGAAGCGGGTTACAGCGAGCAAGAGATCGCTGGAATGTTAGAAAACGGCGTTATCGGTGCAATGGAATAGATCGACTAGGTCAACTATTCGCTTTGGAATAAACGCTGGCGCAAGCCTAAGACAACGGCACACAAGCCCCTGCGCGATTGCTGGCCGCGGCACACAGCCGCGCACTGCGCAGCGGGTTGGCATCCATACCATTGGTTAAAATACAGAACGACAATCCACTATCAGGATCACCCCAGGCGGCCTGCCCCCCAATGCCCTGATGGCCAAAGGCGCGAGGGCCAACATGCTGCCCCATTCCGCGATACGGTAAGTACTTTCCGCTACCGGCAATCACCACACCTAAGCCGCGGTTAGCAGGCGCACCTGTCATAGGGTCTTCGAAATCAACCCGCACAGTGCCCACCGCATCTGCCAGCACACGCTCATCCCAAAGCGACTGCGCGTTGTGCATCATGGCCTGATAAAACAAGGCGACATCAGCCGCATTTGAAATGGCACCTCCGCCGGGTATACCCAGCGCACGCACCTCAGAGCGCTCAAACATGAGCGCAGACGCATCATCGAACGCAGGCCACTCCATTGCCCGGCCAAACACCTTTTCTATCTCTTTTGGCGTGGGCGGTTCACCCACGGTTTGCAGTGGCGCGATATCACCCTGCTCATCTTCTGGCACGCCCAGGCGCAAAGCACTCAGCCCCAGCGGCTTAACAATGTTGTCTTGAATATAGTGCGTAAAGCTAACACCCTTCACTGCTTCTATTAGCTCTGCCAGCACCCAATGCGCCGATAACGCGTGATACACACATCGCGTGCCGGGCTCCCAATCCAGATGCCACTGGCGCATCTGTTCGCGCCGCGTTGCAGAACTAAACCACTGCGGGTCATTCATGGGTGCATTTGGAAAACCGCTAGTGTGGCACAGCACGTGCTCAACGGTGACCGCGCCCTTTCCGTTTTCGGCAAACTCCGGCAGGTAGTGCGCCACAGGCTGTTCAAGATTAAGCTCGCCCTCGCCGAGCAGCTGCCAGATAGCGGCAGCTACCAGTGGCTTGGTGCACGAGAAAATGTTGTAACGCGGGCCCAGTGCTGGCACACCCTGTGTTACATCACACTGTGATACATCACCCAAAGTGCGCGCGGCAATCAACTTATCGTTTCGGGCCAACGCGTATTGCAGTGAAGGAAGCGGCCCGCTCTCAAGCGCATGTAGCATTCGCGCGTGCAGTTTCTCAACAAGCTCAACATCGACACCCAGTTCACCCGGCTCGTAAAGTTGGTAATCAGCAAAGGCCATTGATCTTTCCATTTATGTTCAGCAAATCGTTCTCTGCACAGTTCTCTGCACAGTTATCTAAGACCAGCGCTTTAGCATCCTCGCCTTAGCAGAGTACAATACGCACAAGTTCAGGGGCCATGAGTATAAAGAAATGCGATTCGTGCTGGTAACGCTGTTTTTACTACTCATTGTCGCCACGGCCGTGCCAGCGCTGGTTGTCGTCAGTGCACTACAGGATGAACCGTTAATTTCTACTCCAACTGCACAGCTCACGCCGCAAGACGTAGAGCGCATTCGAGTGTGGGCAAAAAACAATAATCCCAATCGCCTACGTGACGGCGAAATTGCCTCCAGCACCATTATCCAGCGCGATCTGAATCTCGCCATTCGGCATGTGATACCACTGGCCTATCGGCAATACGCGCAAGTAACACTCACTGAAGGCTTGGCCAGTGTGGCCTACACGTTTCGCCTGCCCACCAATTCCATTGGTCAGTATCTGAATGTCGCCGCAGTGCTCGAAGAAAAAAGCGGACGTATTGCGCCTGCGAAGATTGAGATTGGCACAATCGAGATACCCGCTCTGGTCTGGAAACCCGCTCTGTGGCTGGCAGACAAGTCACTCGTGCGGTTTTGGCCAGAGTACGGCGATGCCCGCAAAGCATTAGAGTCTGTGCACTTGCGACACAAACAGGCCACATTGGTGTATCGCTGGGATTGGAATCTCGTCAAAAAAATTGAACAGCGCGGCCGTGACTTTTTCGTGTCGCCTCAGGACAGAGTGCGCGCAATCGCCTACTACCGCGTACTTTCAAAAACATCGCATGACGTCGGCAGCACCGCTCCCCTGGACATTTTGCTGCAGGCACTCTTTGACGAGGCCGCTACCCGAAGCCGCGGTGGTGACGCTGCCGCTGAAAACCGCATGATGCTGTTAGTGATGGGCACAGTATTACGGCGAACAGACATCCTGCGGGTTATCGGCGGTGACGATGAGGGATTGGGCCGCCAGCATCGCTACGTAAAATGGACACTGCACAGGCGCAACGATTTAGCGCTGCATTTCGCTGTCTCTGCAGCGGTCGCAACCACCAGCACAACCGAACTGGCTGATGTAGTAGGCGTAATCAAGGAGCTTTACGATGCCGATGTCGGTAGCGGGTTTAGCTTCGTTGATCTTCTGGCAGATCGCGCAGGTGTGGAGTTAGCCCGCGCTGCCACGGGCGAAAATGCACGCAAAACACAGACGTTCATGCGTTCAGGTGCAATGACTGAATCAAATTTTATGCCGCCCATCGACAACCTTCCTGAGAGCTTGATGGCCATCGCGTTTAAAACGCGGTATCACAATTTAGACGATGTGCGATACAAAGTGGTGAAAGACGAGATAGATCACCGCATAGCGCAATTGAAGGTGCATCAACCGTGATAAGCTCACCGGGATACAGGCCTTACTGGGAGTTCTCATGCTAAAAAATCGCTTGTTCTGGTTCCTACTGGGCGCCATTGGAATCATTTTTGCCACTATCCAATTCGTGCCATCCCCCGCGGTTGTACCGCCAGCAACGGTGGATGTGGCACAGCGCGAAGCCCATCGTTTACTGAAATTTGAGGGGATTCCCAACTTTCGTGACCTGGGTGGCTACAAAACCACCGACGGGCGCCAAGTAAAGTGGGGCGTACTGTACCGCTCTGGCACCCTGCACGGCGCCTCACGCTCAGATCTCAAAGCGCTAGAAAAACTAAACCTGAGAACCCTGGTCGATTTCCGCTCCAGCATGGAGAAGCAGGAAGAGCCCGATACGCTCCCCAACCCTGTGCCCTTTGATGTGGTGTACATCCCCACACTGGACGATGGCAACAAAGCACTAGCGGGCGAAATTAAAGAGCGCGTTGAATCAGGCGACTTCGACGGCTTTGACCCCAATGCAACAATGATTGATGCCAATCGCCAGTTTGCCACCCAGTTTGTGCCGCAGTACCGGCAATTTATGGAAACCGTACAGCGCGGTAACGGCGCCCCCATTCTCTGGCACTGCACTGCGGGCAAAGATCGCGCGGGCTTCGCCTCCGCTATCGTATTGCGCCTTCTTGGCGTGCCACAAGACGTAGTGATGCAAGACTACATGGCCAGCAAGGAACATGCCCTCAACGCACGCGCTAGCCAGATTCGAATTTTGCGACTGCTAAAGGGTGACGAGGCTGCCGACAAACTCTCTATCTTGCTGGGCGTGGAAGAAGCCTGGCTGGCCGCGGCCTTTGATGAAATTGATATTCAGTATGGCAGCTTTGATAACTATGCCCGGGAGGCACTTGAGCTCACTGCGGCGGATATCGAAGCACTCAGAGACGCCCTACTGGAGGACTCAGCGGCCTAAATCCTGAGTTTAGGCCCATAGTGCAAATTTTTAAGCCGCTTGAGGCTGTCCATTCCCTATAATCTTGCCCCTGAGTAATTCATGACACCCGCTGCTCTGTGCAGCGCAAGCGGTAGAGGCAACACTATGAACCTGGAATTTTCTTCCGACCAACAATTCATTCGCGAACAGGCCCGCAACTTTTTAACGCAAGAGTGCACCCCCGACCGCGTGCGTACAGCGATGGAATCTGACGACGCCTACGACAAGGCGCTGTGGCAGCAAATCGTTGAGTTAGGCTGGACTGCCATGGCCATTCCCGAAGAGCACGGCGGCCTGGGGCTGGGCGCGCTAGAGTTATGCGTAATTGCAGAAGAGCTTGGCCGGGTAGCCGCGCCGGTGCCCTTTTCCTCCAGCGTGTTTATCGCCACAGAAGCCATTAAGGGTTGGGGCAGCTCTACGCAGCAGGCCAACTACTTACCCAGGCTGGCAGCAGGTGAAATCATCGGTGCGTTTGCCGACTGCGAAGGGCTGGTGGCTGCGGGTACTTCAACGCAGTTTGATAACGGCAAATTAACCGGCACCAAACTACCGGTCGCCGACGGCGATGTTGCAGACTTCGCCATTGTGACGGCCGTAGGGAGCGATGGGCAGGCAGGGCTGTACATTGTCGATCTCACCACCGATAACGTCACGCGCGAAGCCCTAAACAGCATGGATCCAAGCCGCTCGCAGGCAACCATTACCTTCAACGGTGCTGCAGCAGAACCGCTGGGTAGCGCAGGCAGCGATGCGTTAAGCGCACTGCTGGATCAGGCCGCTATCTTGATTGCCTTTGAGCAAATTGGTGGCGCACACGCGGCACTGGATATGGGCATGGCCTATACCACAGAGCGATATGCCTTTGGCCGCCCAGTAGCCTCCTTTCAGGCAATTAAACACAAATTCGCAGACATGTATGTTGCTGTAGAGCTGGCTCGCTCTAACGCCTACTACGCTGCTAGCGCGCTGACTAACGCAGCAGAAGATCTACCGTTAGCGGCCGCCACGGCGCGCGTGAGCGCAACCGACGCCTATTACCTATCCAGCAAAGAAAACATTCAGGCCCACGGCGGCATGGGCTTCACCTGGGAATTCGACTGCCATTTCTATTACCGCCGTGCGCAAATGCTCTCGGGTGTGATTGGCACACAGCCACACTGGAAAGAACTCGTTGCCACCCGCCTGCTGCAAGCCGCTTAAGGAGCACTGACATGGATTTTAATGACACACCAGAACTCGCAACGTTTCGCAGCGAAGCACGTGCCTGGCTTGAAGCGAATGCCGAGCTGCGCACCGACAAACTCCACATGGGCATGGAGGGCGAAGCCGCTTTCCTGGAAGCCAAAGAGTGGTACAAGAAAAAATCTGACGCTGGCTTTGCCTGCCTTACGTGGCCAAAAGAATACGGCGGCGCTGGCCTTACCAGCCTGCATGATGTGGTGTGGTCGCAGGAAGTAGCTAACTTTAAAACACGCGACGCACAATTTGTCATTGGTATTGGCAACTGCGGCCCAGCAATCATGCACTTTGCCGAAGAAGAGGCTAAACGCGAACTGCTACCCAAGATGGCCAGCGCAGAGGATGTGTGGTGCCAGCTGTTTAGTGAACCCAGCGCGGGTTCAGATGTTGCCGGCCTGCGCACACGCGCAGAAAAAGACGGCGACAACTGGAAAGTAAACGGACAAAAAATCTGGACGTCGGGCGCACAGTATTCCGACTACGGCGTGGTACTCACACGCACAGACCCGAGCATCTCCAAGTACCGCGGGCTTACGCTGTTCATGATCGATATGCGCCAGCCTGGCGTAGAGGTGCGTCCCATCAAGCAGATGGATGGCGGCCAACACTTTAACGAGGTGTTTTTTAACGATGCTGTTATCCCCGATAACTATCGTCTGGGCGAGGTGGGCGGCGGCTGGACAGGCGCTCTTACCGTCCTCATGGCAGAGCGCCTTGCTATTAGCGGCGTACAGCCCACCGGCTTTCCGCAATTTCTTGATCTCATCAAGTCCCTGGAGATTGGCGGCGAACCCGTTGCCAACGACCCCATCGTTCGCGAACGTCTAGCCACCTGGTATAGCCAGTATGCTGGCCTGCAAGCACTGAACATGCGCATGCTAACCGCCGTTGCCAAAGGCGGCATGGCCGGTGCAGAAGCCTCCATGGGTAAGCTCGTCGGCGCGGTGATGAATCAGGAAATCGCCAACTTTGCCTGCCAGATGTTTGGCCCCTATGGCGTGGTACTCGACGATGAGCTTAGCCCAGAGCATGCGCACTTTCAGGATTCTGTGCTGTTTGCACCGGGGATTCGCCTTGCTGGGGGCACCGACGAGGTGATGCGTAATATTCTTGCTGAGCAGGTATTAGGTTTGCCGCAGGAACCAAGGGCAGACAAAGGCATGGCCTTTGCTGATATTCCCACCGGGCCTAGCTAAAAACTCTCCTTCCATACCCCCAAGAAAACCCCTGCTACAATGGGGGCATGGAAACCAACATGCTGTACACCTGGCTTGCCGCCTTCGCAGTGGTGTTGCTTTATGCAACGGCGGTGGTCTGCATATTCGAGGCGATTCTCAAAGCGCGCACTGCGCAGGGCTCTATCGCCTGGGTGCTCTCGCTCATCACGTTCCCCTGGTTTTCAGTACCGGCCTATCTCGTCTTTGGGCGCAGCAAATTCGCCGGGTACCTAGAGCGTCGAACCGAGATAGAGAGTGAAGCTAAACTACTCATAGAACGCACCAGCGGCGCGGTCGAGCAGCACGTAGTGAGCACCCTACCCGACACGCCCTTGCACACCAGCTTGTTT
>JBGCFE010000196.1:0-6350 GCA_045106775.1 Halioglobus sp. | reverse complement strand
GCGTTGAGGCTGTAGCAAAACTCTTAAAAAGCAGTCTTTTTTGATAGAATGGAGCCACGCAAAAGGAGGCTCCCAACATGCCCAACTTCAAAAAGTATGACTACAACCAAACCGCAATGGTGGTTGTGAACTTTGAAGAACAAATCCAACCCAACACCTTTGAATTCGCACTTCACCATTTGATAGACAACCACATTGACCTGTCAGCGTTCCACGCCAATTACAGGAATGATGCAGGCGGTCGATCAGCGTACGACCCTGCGATCATGCTTAAGATCGTTTTGTTTGCCTATTCAAAAGGCATTACCTCAAGCCGCGAGATTCAGTGGCAGTGTGAGCACAATATTATATTTAAGGCGCTGTCCTGCGATGCCGTTCCGCACTACACACGCATTGCGGCGTTTATCAGCAGCTATCCCGATGCTATCGAATCGGTATTCGAGCAAGTGCTGATGGTATGTGACGAGCAAGGCCTGCTGGGCAACAGCCTGTTTGCCATCGACGGCTGCAAGACACCGTCTAATGCAGCAAAGGAACACTCCGGTACGCTGGCGGAGTTGACCCACAAAGCGAAAAAGCTTCGCAAACAGATTCGCCATTGCTTAAAGGAACACAAAAAGCTCGATGGCCGTAAACCACAGGAGCGCGAGCGCAAACAGCGCCTGGCGCAGTCAGCCCAGACGCTAGAAAAGCAATTTGAAAAAATCGATCAGTTCCTAAAGACAGCCAGCCCAAGGATGGGTCTGGGGAAACAGCGCAAGGAAGTGAAAAGTAATATTACAGACAATGAATCTGCCAAAATGACCACAAGCAAGGGCACCATTCAAGGCTATAACGGCGTTGCGGCTGTCGATAAGAAGCACCAAATTGTGATTGAGGCGCAAGCCTTTGGCGCCGGGCAGGAGCAGCATACACTGGAGCCGATTCTGGAAAGCATCGAGGCGCGCTATAAGCGCTTGGGTATCAACGAAGCCATCTATGATTCTGGCACCATCGTCACCGCCGACACGGGTTTCTCTAACGAACAAAACAATCGCTATCTCAAAGAGGCAGGCATCAACGCTTATATCCCCGACAATCAGTTCCGCAGCCGTGATCCGAAATTTAAAAGACAAAAGCAGAAGTATGGTAAGCGTCACCAAGATACGGCGAAGGGCCAGCACCCGGTGATTCCGGCTACGGAATTTACGTTTGATGTGAAGCGCAAGCAATGCACCTGCCCCATGGGCAAGGCGATGTGGTTGGTATCGGATCAAAAGATCAATGAGGGTCGTCGCAAGTTGATGTTTGAGGGTAAGCTGACAGACTGCCGACATTGCCCCAAGAAAAAACAGTGCATGCGTAATCCGGCCAGTGCGGATACGCGAGAGGGGCATGGTCGCATCGTGTCACTGACGTACCAGATAGGTAAGACGGCGACGGATTGGATGAAGCGCCGCGTGGACAGTGTTGAAGGCAAAGCCATTTACGGTCACCGCATGTCGGTAGTGGAGCCGGTGTTTGGCAATATCGGCACGAATAAGCGGCTCAATCGTTTCTCGTTGCGAGGGAAAGAAAAGGTGCAGGGCCAGTGGCGGCTGTTTTGCCTGGTACACAATATCGAGAAGGTGATGCGGTACGGGGCACTGAGTTAGCCACAGAGCTATCCACACGCCTGTGCGCGTTGTGCGTAGTGTGGGTGGTTATGTTAAAGGCATTGGTGCAATATTGAGCAATCGGAAATGCGGAGCGCAGCCTATGAAATTACGTAACACGATGTGCGTTTTGCTACAGGCTCGTTAAGTGTCATTGAGAGATCATTATGAACTGGGACGCCATCGGGGCAGTTGGAGAGGTAGTAGGCGCCACAGCGGTAGTGATTTCGCTTGTCTATTTGGCAAGCCAAGTTCTGGTAAGCAATCGTTTGGCCCGTGCAGAAGCATGGCGAGTTCCAAACAGTGACCTGAATTCAATAAATGCAGCTTTCGGGACTGATCCCGTCTTTCGAAGAGCATTACAGAAGGCTATGTACGAGGATGCCAAGCGTACAGATTGCGATACAGATGAATGTGTGGCTCTCGATATGTATCTAGTCTCCGTGCTAAATATTTATGAGCAAATTTACAGGGAGATTCGGGAGGGAACATTGAAAAGTGATGCAATACATGATTTCGGGGCCAAATCTCTAACAAAGTTGCCGTACTTTGAAAGTAGCTGGTTTGTATACAAGCGTTCCCTAGGCCCTTCGTTTGTTAGCTACTTTGAAAGCAATCTTTTGGCGAAAACAGAGCCAAATGACACTTAACAATTCAAGGCTACGGACGCCAAAACCGCTGCGCGGTTTCGCCGCCCGCAGCTTGAGGCGTTAAGTGATCATGCAAATCGATTCTGGAGCCTGAGTTTGGGATATGTATACGAAAAAATTTCAGATGTTGATCGTCTGAGTTACAAATTGGAAACGGTAAACAAGCGGCATTTTGCTGGATTTGGAAACACCCAGTATTGGGTGATTGACCGGGACAGAGATTACTACCTGATACTAGCGCGACGAGGGCGTGAGGAATCTGGGAACGAGTCGACTTGGTACTTCTCCCGAAAAGGGAGTCCAGCTGTGGTCGAAGCCTCGATAGTTGATTATCAAACCGATATTGGCGGTCACCATAGCGCTACCTATTCCATTCAGAGCATCAAAATTGAGGTGCGGGATATTCCAGACGTTCAATTAGTGATAGAGGAGTTTCGATCCGCAATTAATGGCTACTGGCTAGAAAATGGCGGGCCAAAAGTGAAGTCTATGTCTACAGCTTTGACGAATTCGAAAACATGCGAAATTGGTCTCTTGTAGTGAGTGAGCAAGTCGTTCACCGAACCCCAGAAACGTTACCTCACTTAACAATGGCAGGCTGCTGGGACGCTAAAACCGCTAAGCGGTTTTGCCGCCCCAGCTGTCGGCGTTAAATGCCCGATCCTAAGAGCCGGATAAAGCATCTCTCTCGGGTAAATTCGAGAGCCTCAGACTACTCGCCCGCATTCTTGTAGCCACTCAAACGACCCGTACACAGAACATACCCGTTCGATTCATGGCCAATCCCAAACCAGCCGTTCTTGTCGCTTCAAATGTAGTGCCACACCTAAACCTTCGCTTGTTCGCCAAAGCTGTTTCAAAGGCGTATTCTTTTCCTAAATCCAGCGAGGTTCGGTAGGCGAGTTTATGCAATCCAAAGCACTTAACCAGGGCAGGCAGTTCGCTCCCTTCGGTCGCCGGACGTCAAAACCGCTGCGCGGTTTCGCCGCCCGCTGCTGTCGGCGTTAAATTCTAGGAGCACTATTCAGCTATGGAAGTAAATTGTAATACTTGTAAACGAAAAATTGATGCTGAAAATATTAATGTCGCCAAAGATACGGCTTATTGTCCTACTTGTGAAAATCTAGCATCCCTATCTGGTTTACTTGAATCTTCGCCAAGTAAAAACTTTGATGTTAGCTCTCCTGTGAGTGGAACAACGTTTGAAGACAGAGGGTTTAGCTGGATAGTAAGTGGTTCCCATAGAAGCTGGATGGCGCTATTTTTTGTTCCGTTTACTTTAGTTTGGGCCGGTGGTTCTTTGTCTGGTATATATGGTACGCAGATAATGAACGGTGAATTTGATCTAGGCCAGTCTCTATTCGGTCTCCCATTTTTAATTGGTAGCATTGTTCTAACCACACTTTGTTTAATGAGCCTTTTCGGCCGTACAGTAATTTCAGTTGAAAACGGGAAAGCGCTTATTTTCATGGGAATTGGATCTGTTGGGTGGTACAGGAGATTTGATTGGTCATCTATTGACCGAGTAACGGAAATCACTACGGGTCAATACAAGCACATTTCACTAGAGGGCGCTAAACGCCTAAATCTAGGCTGGGGATTAAGCGCAAAAAAACAATATTATATTGCTAATATGTTGCGTACGAAGGTGAATGGATAAATTTAACAAGGCAATCAACCGGACTCCGCATTGCGTGGTTCGTTTCACTCACTTTACCACGCAATGCTCCGCTCGGTTATTGCGGCGTTAACTGCCTATATCGAGTGCTAAAGATGACGCTTAAGAAAGCATTCCTTTTGTTCCTTGTGTTTCCTTGCGCAGCATTAGCTGAACTGAACATATCTAGTCTTCTAGATGTGCTTCCCGGAGGAAGGTATGTGCCTCCGATCGGATCAGAAATGATCTATGATGATGAAAGACCTACAACCCAATTTGAGTCGCCTAACAGAGGGCGCACGAAAGCTGTCTTCCCTAAGTATGAGCTGACCTTGATCAATGATTCAGCTTCTATCGCCATAGTTTCGGCGAACTCTCCAACCCAGAATCTGGAGGACTGTCAGAGTAAATTGGGAGACACATCGGAAGTGCTAAGTAAAAAATTTGGCGGTTATGCAAGAACGTCAGCCGCTGAAAGTCAGTTAGGTGGGTCAAACGAATACTCAAAGGTGGGTCAGGATATCTACTACATACTGGAGTGTAGTAAGAAATATGGCCCGTTCTGGATGCTACATTTTCAGATGCGGAGCAAAGCGCAGGATAAGTTTCTCAAAGCGGCTTGGGAGGAGTATCTTGAAAGTCGCAGTTAACAAGGCAAGGTTACGGACGTCAAAACCGCTTCGCGGTTTCGCCGCCCGCAACTCGCGGCGTTACATGGCCAATAGGAGAGCATAAGTGAACTGGGACGCAATAGGTGCTATTGGTGAGATTATTGGAGCATTAGCGGTTTTCATTACTCTCGTCTATCTGGCACTACAAATCCGACAGAACACGAAAGCTGTCCATTCTTCTGCATTGGATTCCACAGTTAATACAATCAGCATCGCCAGGCAGTCGATTTATGAAAATGATGAGGTCGCTAGGGTCTACTTGACTGGCCTAGCTACACCTGAGGAACTGGATGATTTGGGGCGCTTGAAGTTCAGGCTTTTAGTTCATAATCTAATGCTTTCGCAGTCGAATATCTTTGCTCAAACAAAGTTCTCCGACCTGCCAATTTCTGAATGGCAAGCTCAAACACCATTATCAAGCGAGTAATACGCTCAGCGGGCGGGGCTTGGTTCTGGAAAGAATTTGCTCAAGAATTTGATGCAGAATTCAGGGCTGAAATAGACCGAATAATGAAATGATCATGTGGCCATGTAACAAGTCAGGGCTACGGACACCAAAACCGCTACGTGATCCTATACCACTTTAGATGACTCGATAATTTGTCAATCTAGAGGGTAAGAAAATGGGACAAACAAGAAAACGGCACTACGATCGATATACGCTAGACTTCAAGAAAATGATTGTTAAGTTGGCGAACAACCCAGCCGTTATGGCTCGGGAAGTTGCCGACACGTTGGGTCTTCACCCGGTCATGGTTTACCGGTGGCAAATGGAAGACCGCAAAGGTGAGCTTCGAGGCAACCCCCACGTGAATAAAATCGAACCAGACAAAAAGAAAGTCACTCGCCCCCGCAAAACCGAACGCGAAAAAGAAGCCGATAAAAAACTCAAAGCGGCCGAGAAACAGATTCGCAAGCTTCAACGCGATCTCGCGAACCGGGAGGACGAACTCGATCTGCTAAAAAAGGCCGAACGGTTCTTCGTAAGGACAAAGTAGCGCTCTTTGAACTTATTGAGAAGAACCGGTCAGGTCGCAACGTTACCCAATTGTGCCGTCTTTACGGTGTCACGGCAGGGGGATATCACGCGTGGCGAAAGCGCCCAGTGAGTCAGCATCGAGAGCATGACGCTCGACTCATCGAGGCAATGAAAGAACTTCATCAAGGCTTCCGCCGTGCTTACGGGGCTCCGCGAATTCACCACGTACTGCGCCAGCAAAAGCTATCCTGCAGTGTCCGTCGTATTACACGGCTGATGAAAGAAGCCGGTATAAAAGCCTCTACCACAGGTTTGTATGCGTGGAAGCCTGGCGTGCAGGCAATGTACAGCGCTGCCGGAAATCAATTAGCTGATGCTGGCGTGGCCGAAGGTTGCGGCGAACAATGGGCCGGAGATTTTACTCACGTTCGAACGAAGAACGGCTGGCTGTACCACGCGGTGGTGATTGATCTGTTCAGCCGAAAAGTCATTGGCTGGTCGTTCGGTCGCAGCCGCAATACTGAGCTGACTAAGAGCGCGCTTCAAATGGCGCTGGCAACTCAGCCGGCTAAGCAAGGTTGCCTGTTCCACTCAGACCAAGGCATAGAGTATGCCGCCTACGAGTTCCGGGACCTCCTTGCATCGGCTGGGCTCACTCGGAGCATGAGCCGCAAAGGAACACCGCGGGACAATGCTGCGGTTGAATCATTCTTCCATACGATGAAGTCCGAGCTCGTACATCAGAAAACGTTCAAAGAT
>JBGCFE010000195.1:0-14231 GCA_045106775.1 Halioglobus sp. | reverse complement strand
TAGCGTCGCTCGCTAATTTGCACACCAATTCGTTTGTAAGTTCGAGACACAGAGATTTCGCTCATGATAAAAAAGATTTTGCTGGCCATGGTTATCTTGTTGGCACTCCTGATGTTCTGGTTTTATGCGATTGGCAAGGGTTGGTTTGGCGGGCCCTGGGAATCAGCGGGGGTGACCCCGGGCCCAAGGTATGAACAGCCGTCAACTGCTCCTACTCAGGGTATTAGCGAAGATGCGCAAAGCACGATTCTTTTTGGTGACCTTCATAACCACACCAACTACTCGATGGATGCCTACCTGTTTAGTACTAACCTGGTGAAAAACAGCGGCAGGGTAACGCCTGCAGATGCTTGTGACTTTGCTCGCTACTGTTCAGCGTTGGATTTTTGGAGCATCAATGACCACGCCGAGGGCCTCACGCCCAGGGTATGGGCAGATACCGTAGAGTCCATTCGTAATTGCAATGCGCAGGCGGGTGATCCCTCGAACCCGGACATGGTGTCGTTTGTGGGTTGGGAGTGGTCGAATACTGCGCGCGACGATATACCGAGCCACTACGGTCACAAGAACGTTATTTTCCGCACTTGGGAAGAGGGGCAAGTGCCTACCCGGGCAATATCCTCCGAACCCGTTTACTTGTTTGCTAGGCTTCCGTCGCTACTTGTCGGTCTCTTCAGCCTTGTTGACAAAGTAAACGTTGTTTCGGACTTTGGGTGGTATATCAATGAGTCGCGAGGAACGGTTGCCTGTGAAGATGATGTGCCGGTGTCTGATCTGGCCAACGATTGTCGAGAGGTGGCTCTAACCCCTGCCACCCTCTACCGCAAGCTCGATGAGTGGGGCTTTGATAGCCTGGTTATTCCCCATGGTTTGGCATGGGGAACAACTAATCCGCCCACTGCAGATTTTCGCAATCAGTTAGACCAGCACCAGCCGCGCTATCAAAAATTATTAGAGGTGTATTCAGGGCACGGTAACTCTGAAGTATTTGAAGACTTTGTGCGCATTGGCTTTGATGAAAGTGGTAATCGTTTTTGCCCGGAGCCCACAGAGAACTTTACACCCTGTTGTGCTCAAGCTCAGGTAATAGCGCGTTCGAACTGTGCAGAGCCAGGTTCAACCGCGTGCGATGAAACCGTAGCCACAACGTTGGCAGCCTTTCTAGAAAAGGGTTCGCCGGCTGGCCGTACGGTATTGCCTGAAGCGACAATGAATGAATGGGCAGGCTGTGGCCAATTGAGAAACAATTTTCAGCCCAGCTCGCTGTATGCGCCCAGGCAGTCTGCGCAATACAACTTTGCGCTGGGTTTCGACAACGACGGAAAGTCGCAGCGTGTAAAGTTTGGCCTCATCGGGTCAAGTGACGGCCACCAGGCAAAGCCCGGTAGCAGCTACAAGGAAACTGATCGAATCCTTTATACCGACACCAAAGAAATTGGACGAGAGTCTGTGATCTCTGACTTTTATAAAACCGATAAAGAATCTGGCGCGTTCTATTACACCGGCGGTTTGGTAGCAGCGCATACGCAAGGCCGAGACAGAGATGCAATCTGGCAGGCGCTAGATAATAGAAACGTGTATGCCACCTCCGGTGATCGCATGCTGGTGTGGTTTGATTTACTCAACGGCCCCGCCGGCGAAGTACCGATGGGTAGCGAGGTCGTTCAAACCGAAACACCGCGTTTTCGTGTGAAGGCGCTGGGTGCTTTTGAGCAGCTGCCTGGGTGTCCAGATTTTTCAGTGGCTGCCCTGGGCCAAGAACGCGCACTATCTTTGTGTGGCGGCGAGTGTTTTCGGCCTGGAGATCGCCGCAAAGCCATTAGCCGCATCGAAGTGATTAGAATACGTCCGCAGATTAGCCCAGGTGAAGCGATTGCACCGCTGATAGAAGATCGCTGGAGGGTTTTTGATTGCGCTGACCAAGTCGACGGGTGTGTTGTTGAGTTTGATGACCCTGAGTATATGGCGCAGGGTCGTTCTACGCTTTATTACGCAAGAGTGATTCAGGAAAAGGAATCCTTGATCGCCGGCGATCCGTTCGGTTGCGAGCGAAACGACGTCGGGGAATGTGTTAGCTACACCTATTGTGTTGGCAAAACAGCTTCGCCTGATAACAACTGTCAGGGCGAAGCAGAGCCGCGTGCCTGGACGTCACCGATCTTTCTAGAGCCTACGTTGAACTGAATACCATGAATAGACTGTTGTTCTCTCTTTTTCTGATGGCGCTAAGCAGCATTACCGCTGCAGCAACAACGCAGCCCAACATTCTCATTTTAATGGCAGAGGATATGAGCCCCCGTGTGGGTGCCTTCGGTGATGCCGTTGCGCATACACCCAACCTCGACGCACTCGCACAACAGGGTGTTCGATACACACAGATGTTTACAACGGCTGGCGTGTGTGCGCCTAGCCGTGCTGCGCACATATTGGGTATGCATCAAATTGCTACCGGCACGCAGCATATGCGCAGCAGTAGCCGGCCCGAAGGTGGCTACTTTTCCGTGCCCCCCGAACATGTGAAGGCGTATCCGGAGCTGTTGCGAGCTGCTGGGTACTACACTTACACCGGCAGAAAACTTGACTACCAATTTAGTAAGGCCTTTCCTGGAACCGGGCCATCTTCAATCTGGGATAAAGAAAATGCAGCGCAGCCTGGTTGGCGTGATAGAGCAGCCAATCAACCCTTTTTCGGTTTTCGTAGTTTCATGGTTACCCATGAAAGCGGCGTTTTCCCGCCGGTTGGGTGGTGGCCAAATAGCGTGACGCATTTGATTATGAGTGTGATGCGCTGGTTTCAGGCCGACGGAGATTTGCCCGATGTGGTTTCACCCCAAGACGTTGTATTGCCGCCGTACTACCCCGATACGCCGGTCGTACGCGCTGACATTGCCAGGCACTACAATAACATTGCGTATATGGATGGTGAGGTTGGCGAAATTCTCGCGCAACTTGAAGCAGATGGACTGTCGGATTCTACGATTGTTATCTGGACAACGGATCACGGCGACGGTTTGCCTCGGGCAAAACGTGATTTGTATGAGGCCGGAATTAAGGTGCCGATGATTATTCGTTGGCCTGAAGCGTATCGTCCCGCGGGTGTGGCGCCGGGCGCTTTGGATACACGCCTGCTTAGTTTTGTTGATCTTGCGCCTACGCTGTTAACACTGGCAGGCGTTAGTCCGCCTGACTATTTGCATGGCGAATCGTTTGGAAAAAACTCCTCTTCGGTACGCGACTACATTTTTGCTTCCAGAGATAGAATTGACGAAGTCCCGGACAGGCAAAGAGCGGTGCGTGATCATCGGTACAAATTAATTCGCAGCTGGAATCCACAACAAGCGGGCGGGCACCCTTTGGAGTTTCGTGACAACCTGGATATGGTGCGCGAAATGCGTAGTATGTTTGAAGCAGGAGAACTCAACGCTGCTCAAAGTGCATGGTTTGAAGCGCCGGGTGAGGAGCGGTTATTTGATATTCAAAATGATCCTCATGAACTGCAAGATCTAAGTAATGATCCGGAGCACAAGAAAGTCATGGTTCGGCTGAGAACGGTTTTGCAAGAGTGGCAGAAGCGTATGGGAGATTTAGACGTAGAAAGCGAGAGTGACATGATTGCGCGAATTATGCCCGAAGGTGAGCGCTTAACAACGCCACCTCCAACGGCAACAGTGCGTGATCAAAAAGTAAGCTTACAGGGCGCGTCGCCGCATTATTCACTGTCTTACAGGGTCGATGGTGGCCCGTGGAAGCTTTATACTGATCCTGTACTGTTGGAAAGGAGCGCCAACATTGAAGCCAAAGCGGAGCGGTACGGCTGGAAGGAAAGCAATACGATATCAGTGCCCTGATTGTCGTTCCCAAGTGTCGCTCCCAATTGTCACCCACATTAGTCGAGTATTTTTTTTTGAAATCTAGTTTTCTTTTTTTTGCGGCTGCGGTTGGTTTGCACTGTTCTTTACCGGTGTTTGCCGAACCAGGGCAGCCTTGTGCGGATTACAATGCGCTTGGCCAACCCTTTTTTGGCGATTTGCACGTTCATACCCGTTACTCGCTGGATGCAAACACGCAGGGCACCCGAACGTCGCCGGATGAGGCGTATCGCTTTGCTCGGGGTGAGCGTATCGGTGTTCAGCCCTGGTCAGACGATGGTAAAGCGCAGCGCTCTTTGCAGCTCAGCAAGCCGTTGGACTTTGCAATGGTGTCTGATCATGCCGAGCTTATTGGCGAAGTGCGCATGTGCAATGAAAAAGGCGTTGAAGGGTACGGTGCATGGCAGTGCCGGCTTTATCGTGCATGGCCTTTAGCTGCTTATTACCTCTTTAACGCTACCGCAAGCCTGAAAGGTAAACACCTGAGTCTGTGTGGTGAGAACGATGCGCTGTGTCTTGCTGCGGCAGTTGCGCCCTGGCAAGAAATGCAGCGTGCGGCTGCAACGCATAATGATGATTCGGGAGATTGCGCCTTCACTACGTTTATTGGTTACGAGTGGACGGGGCTAGAAGGGATAAGCGGCGGCAACCTTCACCGCAACGTTGTTTTTCGCAGTGATGACGTGCCGCCTTTGCCGATATCGTTTATTGACGAGCCTGAGCCTGAAGGTTTGTGGCGCGGACTAGATTCGCATTGTGAAAGTGCGGATGGCGATGAGTGCGATTCGCTGGTTATTCCTCATAATTCAAACATTAGCGCAGGGTTTATGTTCCCCACCGTGATGCCCGATGGTTCTGCCTTTAGCAGTGACTATAATCGGATGCGTTCGCGCCACGAGCCGCTCGTAGAAATTATGCAGCACAAAGGTGCTTCAGAGTGCTTTTATCAACGCGGCGCAACGAAAGATGAGTTGTGTGCGTTTGAACAGATGCCAATCAACAATATAGCGGGTCGCGATAACAAGCCTACTCCAGACACAGGCTTTGTGCGTGAAACACTGATTGATGGTTTGAAGCTGGGGCAGACAAGCGGCGTTAATCCCTATCAGTTTGGATTCATAGGCAGTACCGATACTCACTTGGGTGCCCCTGGCGCGGCGGAAGAAGATCGCTTTTTAGGGCATGGTGGTGCGGGCGCGTCGGCACGCGATGAAGTCCAGCCAGGTTTCCCTGACAAGTTAGAATACAACCCTGGTGGTTTGGCGGTGTTGTGGGCGCCGCAGAACACACGGGCTTCGTTGTTTGATGCTATGCGACGCAGAGAAGCCTATGCTACCAGCGGCCCGAGGATTATTACCCGTTTGTTTGCAGGGTGGGATTTTTCACCCGCACTTTGCGAGTCGCCGGACCGGGTTTCTCAGGGTTATGCCAGAGGTGTTCCGATGGGGGCAGACATGTTGCCTAACCCCAATACTCTTTCTGAGAAATCTGGTGCGCCCACCCTATTGGTGAGTGCCGGTCAGGACGTGGGTACACGCGGCAGCCCGGGCCAGCCCTTGCAGCGTATTCAGATCATCAAAGGCTGGGTTGATAATAGTGGCCAAAAGCACGAACGCGTTTTCGATGTTGCCGGCGATCCCAACAATGGCGCCAGTGTTGATGTGAACTCTTGCGAAACACGCGGTAAGGGCTTTGCCCAATTGTGCAGTGTGTGGGTTGATCCCGATTTCGATGCGAAGCAGTCAGCCTTTTACTATGCGCGCGCTGTGGAAAACCCAAGCTGCCGTTGGAGCCAGCGTCAGTGCGTGGCGGCGGGTGTCGATTGTGGTGATCCAGATACGGTGCCTGAGCCCTTTGAGCAGTGCTGTTCTGATGAGCACCGTCCGGTCATTCAGGAGCGGGCGTGGACGTCGCCCATTTGGTACCAGCCAGAGTCAACTACGCTCAATTGACCGCTGGTTAGATCGCTCAACAAAACCATCAAATAGCATTAGCACGCTCTCGAGAACTTCTTCGCGCCAGTTCTGCATCTGCACGAACTCAGCAATGGCATGCTGCCTCAATGAGACTGCCCCATGCAGCATCGACCAGGTGCGCATAGCAGCCATTTGTGCTTCCTCATCGCTTGCAACCTCCGGTAGTGCAGTCTTGGCTAGCAAGAGCAGTTTGCCAAATGCCTTGGCGCCGGCCTGCTGCGCAGCGTCGCTTGGTGTGTAGCCCGCATCGCTGGGGCCAAACACAAGGCTGTAGTGAGCAGGGCTTCTTTCTGCAAGATCAAAATAATTATTAGCAGCGGCCAGAACGGCCTCTCGTGGGGCCAGGCCCTGGTCGAATACGCTCATGGCATTGTCTACCGCCTCGAAACCTTCAATGTAGAGCGCCTCTAGAATTCCCTGTTTACCCTCAAAGTGGCTGTAGATTCCCATAGTTGAGACACCGGCGCGTTTGGCTATGGCCCTAACGCTCAATGCATGTGTGCCACCCTCTAGAAACAATTCTGAGGCCGCGTGCAGGATGTTTTCTTTCGATGAGTTCATGGTTTGGATAATGCTTGACTTCTATCCCTGATTCAATAACACTGTTATGCATAATATAACACTGTTATGGCAAGCTTCTTTTGACAGCATTTCAAACGCTAGGAGGAAAAAGATGAGTACGACATTAATAGAAACAGATTATCTGGTGGTGGGCAGTGGGGCTGTAGGTATGGCCTTTGCCGACGTGTTGTTGGCCGAAACAGATGCCACTATCACGATTGTTGATCGATACGCGGCGCCCGGTGGGCACTGGAATGTGGCTTATCCCTTCGTGACGCTGCATCAGCCCTCGGCCTTTTATGGCGTAAGCTCAAGCGAATTGAGCAAAGGGCGGGTTGACGAAGTAGGGCTTAACAAAGGGCTCAGTGAGCTGGCTTCTGGCGCTGAAGTTTTTGCCTATTTTGATGAGGTAATGCGCAGAACCTTCTTACCATCCGGCCGCGTAAAGTACTTCCCCATGTGTGATTACAAAGGCAATGGCAGCTTTGAGTCGATAACGTCGGGTGAACAGTTTCAGGTTAGTGTCGCCAAGAAAACGGTGGATGCTACCTTCCTCAAGACCAGCGTTCCCTCCACCCATGTGCCGAACTTTTCTATCGGAGAGAATGTTCAATTCATGCCTTTAAACGATTTGCCGCGCGTTTCCTCTGCGCCGGCTGGGTACACCATTATTGGAGGCGGTAAAACGGGCATCGACGCCTGTTTGTGGCTACTGGAAACGGGTGTAGACCCGGATAGCATTCGGTGGATTATGCCGCGCGATGCCTGGCTTTTGGATCGGCAGAATACGCAGCCCTCGGAAGAATTTTTTATGAGCTCTGTGGGTTCGAATGCACTGCAGATGGAGGCGATCATAGATTGCGACTCTATCC
The DNA here is from genome assembly GCA_045106775.1 of Halioglobus sp. Classification (GTDB taxonomy): domain Bacteria; phylum Pseudomonadota; class Gammaproteobacteria; order Pseudomonadales; family Halieaceae; genus Marimicrobium. The sequence continues at coordinate 6,953 of JBGCFE010000195.1, read as the reverse complement.
CTGATCTGTTTGCTCGGCTCGAACGGGCAGGCGTACTGTTGCGCATCGACCAAAGTGTAACGCCCAAAATGTTTCATGGCGCAACGATCAGCCAGCTGGAGTTAGAGCAATTGCGGCGAATTAAAAACATCGTTCGCCTGGGTAGAGTTAAGCAGCTGAACGAAAATGAGATTGTTTTTGAACATGGCGCGTTACCCACTAGCCCAGACGAGCTGCATATTGATTGTTCTGCGCGTGCTATCAGCAATGAAGAAGTCGTGCCTGTTTTTCAAGGCGATACCATTGTGCCGCAGATGGTGCGTTCTTATCAGCCCGTGTTCAGTGCTGCTGTGATCGCCCACGTTGAAGTCGCTTACGAAAATGACGAGCAAAAGAATGGGTTGTGTGGCGTGGTTCCATTACCCAATCACGATACCGACTGGATTCGTATGTTCAGTGCTTTTATGATGAATCAATACTTGTGGTCGCAGGATGAAGCGCTGTCGCAGTGGTTGCTTGAAAATCGCCTGGATGGTTTTAGCAAGCTGATGCGTAACGTCGATCCACAGGACGAAGAAAAACAGGGTGTCATTAAACGTATTCGCGACAGTGCTTTTCCTGCTGTCGAAAAATTACAGCAATTGATCGCGCAAATTTAGTCCGCGAAAACGAGGTATAGCATGCAGCAGTTCCAAGTACGCAAAAACAATTTTTCAGAAACTCGCATGGTCAATGCGGCGCAGCCTGGCCCGTTGGGCTCCGGTGAAATACGGGTTGCTATAGAGCGCTTTGCTTTTACTGCAAACAATATCACCTACGCTGCGGCAGCCGATATGGTGGGCTACTGGCAGTTCTTCCCTGCACTGGAGCAAGAAGAGGCCGAGAAAAGCTGGGGCGTTATTCCCGTTTGGGGCTTTGCAAAAGTGCTGGAATCGAATGTCGCGGAAGTGCCCGTTGGCGAGCGCTTTTTTGGCTATTTCCCGCCTGCTGACGAACTGATTATGGAGCCTGTTCGGGTGACTGAAGATCGATTGGTTGACGGGGCTGCGCATCGTGCTGAGCTTCCGCCGGGGTACAACCTGTATCGGCGAGTGGCAGCAGAGCCAGGCTATGACGGTTCTATGGATAATGAGCGTATGCTGCTTTGGCCGCTATTCATCACCTCTTTTTGTCTTTGGGATTCGCTGGTGGTGAATGAATGGTATGGCGCGCAGCAAATCATCGTCATTAGTGCCTCGAGCAAAACGAGTATCGGCATGGCCTATGCGCTTAGCGATGATGCAACTGCACCTTCTGTGGTGGGTCTTACCTCGAGCAGAAACAAGGCGCTGGTGGAGTCATTGGGGTTATACGATACAACAGCAACCTATGATGATCTTGCCGCGATCGATTTTAGCAAGCCCTCGGTGATTGTGGATATGTCTGGCAATAGTGATGTACTAGGCCAGCTGCACAAAGCGCTGGGTGAGAACATGAACAAGACTGTGAATGTGGGGATCACGCATTGGGACGCCGCGGGCGAGAACCCCGATATCAATGCACAGCGCAGTGAGTTTTTCTTCGCACCGGGCCATATTCAAAAGCGCGTTGCTGATTGGGGTGCCGAAGGTTTTGATACCAAGAGTTCGGGCTTCGTTGCCGAAACGGTTGCTCGCAGCCGCAGCTGGTTGCAGCTGCGTTCCCTTTCGGGGCTAGATTCACTGGCCGAGATTTATCCGCAGGTCTGCGAGGGAAGTATCGCGCCGGATGAGGGCATTATCATCACACTCGAGGCTTGAGTGGGGCTATCGGTTTAGCTCCTTGCACTTTGTGGATGCGCCGCTAGCTTTGACCTCTTAATGCTCTATCGGATAGTGCCAGTGTGGCTATACTTCAAGGGTGTGTTATCAAGAGCCAGTGGCTTGTAAGCAATGGCTAATGCAAAATCCCAGAGGGAGTGCGAAATGACTGAGAAAACCAACCTGGCGGTAGAAGCCAATAAAAAATCGATTAAGTATGCAATGGAAGGTAACAAAGAAGCCTGGTTAGCGTTGTATACCCAAGACGCGACAGTTGCCGACCCAGTGGGTGTGTCACCGATGGATCCAACAGGTAATGGGCATCAGGGCATGGCGGCCATCGAAGGTTTTTGGGATAACGTCATCGGTAAATCCAATATTGAAATTCGCGTCGAGAAGCGATGGATCAGCGGTGAGCACTGTTGTTGTGTGGCGCAGATAGCCCGCAACGATATGGGTGACGGCAATTTTACCGAGTGCGATATGTTAGCAACCTATCAGGTGAATGAAGAAGGTCTCATCACGTCAATGAAGGCGCATTGGAATTTTGATGACATGATGGAGCAGATTGCTGCTCTGCAATCTGCCTAAGCTTTTCTAGTTTTTCTGTTCGAGTGGGTCTTGCTCGATGTCCTCTGGCTTTTTCTTCAGGTTGGCCAACGCTATTGTGGCCAGCCCGATGAGAATCTCGTCTGCCATCGGAATCACATCCGGGATGATGAGGTCTGCGACAAATACGGTTGCTGTTAGAAGAAAAAGCGTCGGGAAGCGCAGTTTTGCCCCCCAGCGTAACAGCAAGACCGGAGCACTGTTTCGCAAAATTTTTCTGATAGCCACAGTTGTTTTCTCCCGCTTTGTTGATGGTAGTAGTGTAGCTTACATCCTTATTCTGCGGGATCTGTTAGCGCCCTAAAAACGTAAAAAAACTATAAAATACAGTAAATTACAGTGTTTCGGTGGGCTTTCGATCGTCCATTGCAAGCGCGTAAAAGCATTAAGTTCAGAAAATGCTAAATCTGCGGGAGTTCTAGCCGCTAACCACCTTATTGGGGGATACACAACGGCTTAGTTTTAATGCAGTTAAACAACAATACTCGCTGGACCACCTCTCGTGGTGGCGCAGTTATGCTTTTGTCGGCACTGATTATTTTGGTGCTGGCGGTACGCGTAAACACCGCTTCGGCGCTGGAAGTCTCAAAAGACCGTTATGACCTGAGCGGCCATTTCGAATTTTTTGAAGATCCATTGGGCGCTTTGGCCATCCACCATATTTTACAAGACCCTCGGCAGTATGCGTTTGAATCTAGCGTTGTGTACAAGCCTGAAGCGTATTACACACCTGTATGGCTTAGGCTGCGGCTTGAATTTGATGAAGCCGCCCGGGGCAAAGAGTATGTGCTGGTCAGTGGCGCAGAGAACTTTGCCGATATTAGGCTTTATCGGCCCAATAGTGAGGGTCGCTACGAAGAGTTTATTACCGGTAATCAGTATCTGGCGAGCAGTCGCGAGTTAGCGTCTGCACGCTATGCCTTCGAGATTGAGCCCACCGATTCGGAGTCTATTGTTTATCTGCGTTACTCCGGCGGTGTTGGAACCAATGAGGTGCCGTGGCACCTTGTTGAAAAGAATCTACATATCGAGGGAAGCCAGAAATACGATTTAGTAGAAGTGGCCTCTTATGCCGCTATGCTCGCCCTAATACTATTTAACGTTATTCTGGCTGTTGCCGTTCGCAAAGCGGCCTATGCGTGTTACGGCGCGTTTATGTTTTCAGTGTTTATGGCCTTCGTGTCGTATGACGGTACTGGTTTCTACTATTTGTGGCCAGACTTGCCCCAGTTCAATGACAGTGCAAATCATATTTTCAATTTGTTATCGCGAGTGTTTCGAATTCTTGCCGTCATGTTGTTTTTGAATATCGCTTTGTGCGCACCGAGGTGGCACCGCGCAGCGATTTTCGTCATTGGTATAGAGGTCGCAACCTTGCTGGCAATCTCGTGGTTTGGAACCAGCCAGCTACCGGCTTACTTTGCCACTGTGCCTTGGCTGATTGGTACTGTCTTTGGTTTTGCGCTTTGTATCGTTGGTATCGTAAAGCGCCAGCCGCTGGCGATTCCATTATTTGCGACACTGCTAGTGCCAACGTTGGCGCTGGCACTGCAGAGCAGTTACTGGCTTTCCGGGGGAGACGCCTGGTTGCTCGCCAAGCAGGTGGGAAAAATTGGTTTCGTTTTTCACGCTGTGCTCTGGTCTGTCTGTTTGGCGGCACAGATCAAACTCCAGGCTGAGACCACGCGCATCGCGTTGCATGACAATCTCACCGGGTTGCCGCAGGCAGCGCTACTGCGCGAGCGTTTTGAGTGGGCCGCCGGTTTGGCCAAAAGGCAGCAGTGGCGCATAGCTGTACTGTTTATCGATCTCGATGGTTTTAAAGAAGTTAACGATACGCTGGGGCATGCGTCGGGAGATCGGGTGTTACTAGAGGCGGCGGTTAGAATGCGTCGTGCGCTGCGCAAAACGGATTACGTTGCGCGCCTGGGGGGAGATGAGTTTGTGGTGCTGCTGATTGACGTGCCCACTCAAAATTCGATCTCTACTGCTACCAACAGGCTGCTGAATTCAATTTCACAGCCCATCAGCATTGATGGTGAAACTAAAGTGGGTGTCAGCGCGAGCGTTGGCGTATCCATTTATGACGGTGAGAGTCGATCATTTCCGCAACTGTTGAGAGACGCTGACGCCGCGATGTACGCAGCGAAAAACAAAGGCAAAAACACCTATACTATCGACAGCCAGTCCGTGGCAGCGCATGGCGCCGAGCCACATCTCACACTCGTGACACAATAAGGCAACTGCTCAAATTGACCGATAGGTCTGTCGCTACTAGTATCAAGCGATGAAAATAATATCCTCGATTGCGGTGCTGTTGAGCACCGCCCTAGTAGTTACCGCCTGCTCTGATGGCAGTGATAATGAATTCCTACTTGCACCTGGCCCTGGTCCTGGCCCGGCAGCTCCTCCGGGCCCGCCGCCGCCCTTAGACTGTGACCCTATAACGCCAAGTTACTGCGGTTTTCCTTATCCCAACGATTATTGGACAGAGGAAGAGGCAGGTTCACCCACGGGTCGGCGCTTGGCGTTGCCGCAGATAATCATGCCCACTAATACGTTGGGCGTGCAGTCTTCGCCCAGTGCGTTTAACGAAATGGATGGCTTTTCGGCGGGGATACCTGCCATTACGCATATGCCAGGCGCTACTACCACTGGCCTGGCCACTCCGGCAAATATAGAAACATCCCTACTGGCGGCATCTCCCACCGTGCTGCTCAACACCACCAATGGTGAGCGGCTGGCGCATTGGGTAGATATCGATGAATACGTGCTGCAGGCAAAGCTCAGAGTGAACGATAGCGAGGCACGGCCTCAGTTTACGATTGATCGGGACATAGACGAGCTGCGACAGGAACAGGCGTTCATGCTGCGGCCAGCCATTCGGCCTGAAGATGCAACACGTTACATTGTTGCTATTCGCAATGTGGTGGATAGCGATGGAGCGTTGCTTGAGCCTTCTCCTGGTTTTCTAGCCCTTCGCGACGGTGTGCCTTCGGATGACCCCATCATTGAGTCCCGCCGAGCACACTTCGAAGAAGTGTTTGATATTTTGGCCGACAACGGCGTGCCACGTAGCGATTTGCAAATGGCATGGGCCTATACCACCGCCAGTCGCGAGAACAATACGCAGGCTATGTTACACATGCGTGATGATGCGCTGGCCAGTTACCCCGCAGGCGTCCCTTATTCAATTGCGCTGAAAAATGAAAGCTTGATAGAGGGCGTAGCCTGTCGACTTGAGGTGACTTTCGATGTGCCTCTGTATATGACGCAGGGCGAAACGGGTGCGCTACTCAATCTGGGTGGTGATGGCTTGCCGCAACAAAATGGCACGTTCGAGTATTCAGCAGCGCTTTTGGTGCCTATGAGTGCGCAGACAGAAGCCGCACCACTCGTTGCTTTTGGTCACGGCCAACTGGGTGCAAAAGAGCAGGTGCTGGGTTTGCAGCCGTTTGTTGTTTCAGAGAACTTCGCCGCGTTCGGCATGGATTGGAAAGGGTTTGCCAGCGATGATCTGGGAACCGTAGTGGCTGCGCTTACTAATGGCGATTTTTCTACCTTTCGCGCAGTACCCGAAAGAATGCATCAGGGCTTCCTGAACTTTTTGATTGCAATGCGAACGCTGTCGGTGGAGGCGGAGGGTGGCCCGTCAACGGTGTTGAACCAAGTACTGACAAGTGACTGCGGGGGTGCCGCACTGGATGGTTCCAGGCGCTATTACTTTGGTGGCAGCCAAGGGGGAATTCTGGGCGCCAGCCTGATGGCGATTGCAACCGATATAGAGCGCGGCCTGCTAGCGGTGCCCGGGCAGCCGTACAATCTTTTGCTAAATCGCAGCGTAAATTTCGACCCCTTTGCAGCGCAAATTTATGCGCTAACTAATTGGAACGCGCTGGATATGCAGTTGAATCTGGCGTTGGTGCAGGGGCTGTGGGATAGGGCAGAACCTACCGGTTATTCCAAATATATTCGTACCAACACGTTGCCGGGCACGCCCGCTCATGAGGTACTCATTCAGGTATCCAAGGCCGATCATCAGGTAACGAATTTGGGAGCGCATATCATGGCGCGCACCATTGGTGGTGTGGTTAACCTTGCCCCTACCATTCGCGATGTATGGGGTCTTGACGTCGTTAGTGGTGCGCATACCGGGTCAGCGATGATAGAAATTGATTTTGGTAATCCTGATCCACCGTTAACCAATATTCCGCACTGGGCAGATGACGGCCCTGACCCGCATGGCCGCGCAACCGAGCTGCGTAGCATCGGCGGCGTATTATCACGGTTCTACTCGACTGGAGTTGTTGAGAATGTCTGTGAAGGCCCCTGCGACGAAGACGACCTTTAAAAAGCGAATTAGCGACCATTTATGAAAAAAGTGCCTAACGTTACTGTCTCACCGCTGAAATCACTGAATTTACTTTCGGAGGCGGAAGTAGAGAGTTTTACCAAGAGCGACACTGAGTTGTTCTCCCTGTTTCGTCACTGTGCTTTGGCGATATTGAACACCGATAGCGAACAAGATAATGCGCAGGAAGTGCTAGACGATTTTGCAGATTTTGATGTTCGGCTTTTGCCGCAACC
>JBGCFE010000194.1:0-14205 GCA_045106775.1 Halioglobus sp. | reverse complement strand
GATTGCGCAACTAACTCAGACTGGGCTGACACTAGCTGGTCGAGAATGTCATCTATCGACCCAATGAGGTTGTAGAGAGTTGCGACGCTGACTTCAGCTTTTTGTGCAATCTGGTTTGTGGTTAGGCCTTTCACGCCGTCTTCGGCCACAATATCGACAACAGCTTGCAGAATTCGCTGACGCCTTCGTGTTTTGCCCTTATCTCTCAACCCCATGAAAAGCCTCTTAAGCCCATAAAACTCTTTGCACGCCCTATATAAGAGAAGCAGCGAGTATAAACAGCGCTGCTGTTGCTTACAAATAAGTTCTAATATTATAATGACCTTCTAAATATTTTCATAGAGTGATTAGTCGAAAGCCATTGATTGGGAGCCAGGGGGGTTCTGAGTGAGTTTAGTTAATCCGTTAGATTACGACGTTAAGACGGTGTGTGAGCAATGGAAGGGGCGGCTAGTAGGCGATTCCAAAGGCCGCTTTCCCGTGGAATATGACCCGATTCGCCGCCACTGCCATATGCTCGGCGACTTAAATCCCGCGTTCCTGGACCCTGAAATTGCCAACGCCGGGCCGCACGGTTCAGTGGTGGTGCCCCCCTCAATGTTGCCTACGTACTTTGCCAGCGGAGGCCCATGGCCGCTGCCTGAACTGCCCAATACTGATTCAGACAGGCCTATCTTCACCTTTGGTGTGCCAACGCCGGGTGATCGGGGCATCAACATGGAAGTAGAGTGGTTGTTTCCTGAGCCTATTCGCATTGGCGATCAGCTGAGAATGGAGCTTCGGATAGCGGACGTGTTCATTAAGCCGATCAAGCTTGACGATCATGCCGTTTGGATTGTGAGCGAATCTTCCTTTTTCAATCAGCATGAGCGTGTTGTTGCCGTGTGGCGAAACACAGTGTTGGTGCATCGCTCTCCTGAGCAGGTTGAGGCACACAATAAAGAGAAAGAGCAACGTGAAGCGTCAGGAGGTGTCCAATGAGCACAATAGATTACGCTTACCAACGCCATTGGGAAGATGTAGAGGTAGGCGAGACGCTTGCGGAGCTGCACTACGATTTAGATTGGACTGCCATGGTGTTGCAGGTAAGTGGGTCTCAGGATTGGAGCCCCATCCATCACGATTTTGATTTCGCCAAAGACAGTGGCATGGACACGATCTTTTACAACACCGGCTGGACAATTGGGGTGTTGGGAAAAGTACTGACGGATTGGGCCGGGCCTTCCGGTTGGGTCGAAAAATTGGGTTTCCAAATGCGGGGTATGAACCAACACGGCTGCACGGTGACGGTTGGCGCGAAAGTGTCTGGCACTCGCATGGAAGACGGCAAGGGCCTTGTAGATCTAGAGATTTTTGTCGCTAACGATCTTGCCGGGGTAACCACACCTGGCACAGCAATTGTTAGTCTGCCGTTGAAGTCGAGCCAGTAACGCAAGACTGAGATAGCGGCCTAGACGCATGAAACACTCGAAACCGACGATATTTTGGGAGCACCCGGGTAATGGATTTAGATCCAGTGAATGCAGCGCAGCAGTATGGTTTTGTGGGCCAGGATATTCCCTGGCTCATTAAGCATCGTGCACAACATCAACCTGAAAAGTCAGCGCTCATATGGGAGCCGAAAAACGGCGCTACCGAAACCTGGACTTACCTTGAGTTAGATGAAGAGACAGACAAACTCGCTGCTGGCTTGTGTGCTCAAGGTGTCGAAAAGGGAGATCGGGTTCTTATCCATGCAGACAATTGTCCCGAAACGATACTGGCGTGGTACGCCTGTGCAAAAATCGGCGCGGTTGGTGTTGTCACCAATACGCGCTCTGTTGATAACGACATAGCGTTTTTTGCGGATCATACGCAAGCTGTTATCGCGATAACGCAGCCCCAATACGCGCAGCGAATAACAGCGAACGCCAAAACGTGTCGTTCCGTTTTTGTAACCGAAACGGATTCCGGTGCCGCTGCGGAGCCCGATAGTATTCCCGCGCAATGTCAGAGCTTCAGCGTGCTGTTTGGCGATTCCTCCAAAGCCCCGGCGCGTGAACCAGAGCCCCTGTTGCCAGCGGGTATTATGTATACGTCGGGCACCACCAGCCGCCCGAAGGCCGTGGTGCATACGCATGCCAATGCGTTGTGGGCGGGAAGAGTGAACGCGCCCTCAATGGACTATCGTGCAGATGACAAGTTTTTGGCTTTTCTTCCCTTGTTTCACGTGAATGCGATGGGCTGGGGCGTTTGGGGTTCTTTGGGCGTCGGCGCTACTTTAGTGTTACAGCCTAAGTTTTCGGCAAGCCAGTTTTGGTCAGTGATAGAAAAACACCAGGTGACGCATTGCGCTATCGTTCACTTTGTTTTGAAGGCGATTGCCCCACAGCCTGTGCCTGAACAGCATAGTCTGCGAGTTATACCCACGGGTATTATGCAACCCGATATTGCCGCGTGGCTAAACGTTCGATCGTTTGCGTGTTGGGGTATGACTGAGATGGTCACCAACGCCACTCGCTCGTGTGAGTATCAAGTTTACCCATTGAACTCCATCGGCAAGCCCGTGCCCGGCTACACCTTAGTGGTTGTGAATCCAGAGACAGGCGCCTATTGCGAAGAGGGCGAGCCTGGAGAGCTGTGGGTTTACGGTACACGTGGAGTAAACATCTTCCTTGAGTATTATGAGAACGAAGAGGCCAACAAAAAGGCCTTTACTGAAAACGGCTGGTTTAAAACCGGCGACATTGTGCGCTTAGGCCCTGAGGGTAACCTGTTTTTTTGTGACCGAGACAAAGACGCTTTAAAAGTAGGCGGTGAAAATGTCTCGGCCCAAGAAGTGGAAACCTGTGTTCGCGGCGTTCCCGGTGTTGAAGACGTGGCAGTAGTGGGCAAAGAGCACGAGATGCTTGACCAGGTAGCCGTGGCGTTTGTTATTGCAAGCGCGGTTCCTGCCGATCAAAAAAGTACGCTCGAGTCAGATATTTTAAAGCGTTGTGAAGAGAGCCTGGCTGATTTCAAACGGCCCAGAGCGGTGTACTTTGTAGAAGAGCTTCCCAGGGCTGGTATGGATAAGGTGGCAAAAAACCAGTTGCGAACTATCGCTGATGGAATGCCGGCGATAAACTAGGTTCGTAAAGAGGCACTATCCCGCGGTGCCTAGTCAATTTGCAAAAGCGAGAAGATCGTGGCTTTTGAACTTCCAACACCTCGTCTGACGCAGGCCCTGCAAGAAGTCGCAACCGATGCTTATCGGCTACAGTTGTTTTCTGGTGATGAATGCCAGCGCATCCTGCAACACATTGAAGCCGAGTCACTAAGCGGCGATGCACCAATGGAAGCGCCCAATAGCATGCAAGAGTACGGCATGGTCATCAAAGGTGCAGACACTACCGCATGGATCAGTGCGCTTGCCAACACGCATTTGCGCTCAATGATTCAGAACACATTCTCCTACTTACCCACCCCTGTTTTTTCCAGCTTCTACGCCTTCATCACGCACTATGCGATGGATAAGAATCGTGACCTGTCACTGCATGTAGACAGGAGCCATATCACCATCAATATTTGCCTCAGTAACGAATCCATTAATGGAGAACTCACGTTTACAGGTGCTCGGTGCGCAGATCATCTGGATACCGCGCCGGATGTTGCCGTAGGTATCGGCAGCTTCAGCGTTGGTGAGGCTGTTGTGCATGCTGGCAATCAACGCCATTTTGTTACGGGGATCGAAGAGGGCTCAAGAACGAATCTGGTGATCTGGGCACAAATGGAAGGCTGGGATATTAGGCACAATGACGATTGGGTTAAACAGCGTTGTGCTGCCTGCAGCTAGAATCACATTCAGGGGTCGCTGTGCCTGATCCCTACTAAACCACTGGTTTATTAACACCACGTTCTTGCAGCGCAGCCTGAACATCTCTCAGCTTTTCTTTACTCACGTCTATGCGCGCCGCCATCCACCATGGCACCAGCAGCGTTACAGTCACTATTGGCCCAACGACCATGCCTATACCGAACAAAGCAGAGTCGGTGGCTTCCCCCGGCGCGACGCCGCCTTGTAAGCCAACGAAATCTAGCAGCGGCCCGCCAATCATGTAGCCAAACCCCATCACAAATTTCAGTGCAAAGGTGGAGGCGGCAAAGAACACACCCTCTTGACGGCGGCCTGTGGCAAGCTCGTGTTCGTCTGCAATGTCAGCGAGGATGGAGTAGAGGCTCACCGTGCGGAGAATGGTTAGCCCTGTAGTGATGGCCGCATTGGTGAATATGAGGATAAACAGTATTGTTGTTCCGTTCTCCGGTAAAACCCCCAATAGTCGCCCCGGTACAAACCACAATGAATTGAAAAACAGTCCAATCACGGCGTACTTTAACAGCGTTTGTTTCTCCCAGTGCTTGCCCAGCCAGGCCACGCTTGGGAATGTGCATGCCACTGCGACGAGTGATGCGAGTAATAGCACGGCAATATCGCCACTGCTCAACTCCCAAAAGTACGTCCAGGTGATCATTTGCAGCGCGCCGGTAACGCCCATTGTCCCGCCCACTGCAATTTCCAGAATAAAAATGCGACGAAAGTTTGCGTTTTGAAGTGTCGCCGCCGTGTCGCGCACCATGCCCATAAACCCGGGCGACTCTTCAACACTGCGCTGCGCAACCGATCTAAGGCGAGGTATAAATTTCCAGGAACCGACGATGCAAATTGCGCTGGCCAAAACCACTAGCACGAAAGACGCCCAACCGTACAACTGGTAGTTGGCAGACACTAAACGGCCGTCCGTCTCACCGACATCACCAAACAATAAAGCCAGAGCAATCGCGGGCAGAGTAACTCCAACTATCCAGGCCAGGTTCGTTCGAAAATTAACAATAGACGAGCGTTCAAGGTAATCGTCGCTGATTTCAGCGCCCATGGCTTTGTGCGGAATATAGAAGACGGTGAGAAAGGTCCGCATCATCAACACGCAGAAGAGGAGCCAGCCGAATAGAGGCCCCTGTGTGTTTAGAACAAAATCTGCAGGGCTAAAGATCATGACGAATGATGCTGCCAAGGGCACAGTGCCAATGATCATTGCAGGGTGTCGTCGCCCCCATCGGGTTTTCAACCGATCAGACCAGGCGCCAACAATAGGATCGGAGATGGCGTCCCACAAAACCGACAAAAAGATAGCTAGGCCGGTAAGAGAGCCAGATAGCCCCAGTACCTGGGTGTAAAAAAAGAGTACGAAGGTTGCAAATGCTGCGTCTTTAGCTGCATAGGGCACACTGCCGATACCGTAAGTGAGCTTGTCACGCAAATTGATATGGGCCACGCACTTTCCTGCGATATTGGAGAGAAGTTAATGTTTTTCAACATACAAAAAAGCTCGGCAATACGCGAGCCATTCTAGTGTTTAGTGATCAATCGATGGGCGTAGTGGCAAGCATCGCTTCTATGCCCCCATCCACAGGAATTGTCACACCGTTAATGAAACTGGCGTAGTTAGAGGCCAGATAGGCGGCTACTTGGGCAACCTCGGCCGGTGTACCCAAGCGCCCCATAGGTTGTTTTGCAGCGAAGCCTTCAACGCCACCTGGCAGTGTTTCAAGCCAGGCGATCATGCCCGGGCTCGCAGCGGAGGGCGCGATGGCGTTGGCGCGAATACCCTGTCTTCCGTATTCAATTGCGATGCTTCGCGTAAGGCTGTTAACGCCGGCTTTGGCCGCGCCGTATACGCCCAATCCGTGAACGGCACCTGTGCCTGCGCTGGACGTTGTTGACACAATATTGCCTCCGCCGTTCTTTACCATTTCAGGCAGTACCCGTAGTGAGGCGTGATAAACCGCATCGAAATTGAGAGCGCGAATGCGTTCGAATTCATTGCGGTCGATATCGCCCATGGGCGTGGGGAATGAGCCACCGGCGTTGTTAAACAGCACATCGACTTTACCGAAATGCGCTAGCGCAGCGTCGATAAACCTGTCGACTTCATCTGCCTGGGTAACATCAGCGGTAAAAGGAACAACCATGCCACCCTCTGCGGCTATAGAATCAGCCGTTGTCGAAAGCGCGTCGGCATTGATGTCTACGGCAAAAACCTGCGCGCCCATTTCGGCAAACAGCTTGGCAGCGGCGTCACCTATGCCACCACCGGCGCCGGTGATAACAATAGACTTGCCCGTGTAATCGATGTTCATTTGTTTCCTCCATCGGGTGGCTCTTTAGCGCGTAGCGGTAATCGTGATAACCCAGCACCCTCGTTGAGCATGCCAGAAAGTATGCCACGAAAGTATGTCGACATGTTTGCGGGGGGCGTGTCTTCACGCAAGCTTTTGGTAATGCAGGCAGATTGGCGCGCGAGTTGTGGTCGCGAGTTGTGGTAATGTTTCAAAGATGCATCCAAACAACGAGAAGGGTTACCCGCGATGAAACTGACAGTCAACAATGAGCAGCATGAACTGGACGTTGATCCAAACATGCCGATTCTCTATGTGTTGCGTGATCTGCTGGGCCTTACCGCCACCAAGTTTGGCTGTGGCGCTGGCCAATGTGGTGCGTGCACAGTGCATATGGATGGATCGCCAATACGGTCCTGCATCATGCCCGTTTCCGTAGCGCAGGATAAAAAGCTGACAACGCTTGAGGGTCTAGCCACAAACGTGGGCTTGCATCCTGTGCAGCAGGCCTGGGTGGATCAGAAGGTGGCGCAATGCGGCTACTGCCAGAGTGGGCAGATGATGAGCGCAGTGGCGTTACTAGAGAATAATGCCGACCCTAGTGATAAAGACATCGAGCAGGGCATGGTGGGCAATATTTGTCGGTGTGGCACATATCCTCGAATTAAGGCAGCAGTGAAGCAGGCTGCAAAAGCCATTCGTGAGGAGGGTTAGTAATGAGCATTAAAATTATTAGCCGCCGTGAATTTATGAAGCTTACTGGCATCGCTGGTGGCAGTTTAGTACTAGGCGGGAGCTTGTCTTCGGCGGCTCTCGCGGAATCAGGCGCAGGTGCTGTAAAGAAATCATCGCAGCTCGGGCATTTCGTGAGCATTGCGAATGACGGGCAAGTGACTATCGTTTGCCAGCGCGGTGAAATGGGGCAGGGCATCGTCACCAGCGTGCCGCAAATTATTGCAGATGAGATGGGTGCTGATTGGGATCACGTAACGGCCGTGCTGGGCGGCGCTAACCCAGACTACGGCAATCAAAGTACCGGTGGTTCTGCATCAATTCGCGTGCACTATGAGTTTACCCGCAGAATGGGTGCCGTTGCGCGCGAGCTACTTGAACAGGCTGCCGCCAATGAATGGCAGGTAGACAAGGCGCAGGTGCGCGCACAAGACCACGCCGTTGTCCATTTGCCTTCAAATAGAAAGCTAAGTTTTGCCGAGCTTGCCAAAAAGGCCGCGTTACTCGAAATGCCAGATCCTTACGCGCTCACTCTGCGCAAGGATGACGAGCTCAAGTTAACGGGCAAAGACGTGAAGCTGCAATCGCATGAAGAATTGGTACGCGGAAAATTACTCTATGCACAAGATGTGCAAATCCCGGGGATGCTCATTGCCAGTATTCAAAGGCCGCCCACTGTGGGTGGCAAAGTAAAATCCTTCGATGCTACAGCCGCTAAAAAAGTTGCTGGCGTTGTGGACGTTATCCAGCTGAGAGATCGCAGTTTTCCCGTAATGCTTAATCCATTGTCCGGTGTGGCAGTCGTCGCAACTAACACATGGGCGGCGCAGGAGGCGCGAAAGAAACTAGTCATTGAATGGGAGTTGGGGCCTAATGCTGTGCACAACTCCTATACGTATCTAGAAGAGCTCGTTAGTTCTGTGGAATCAAAAGGCGCGCCTATTCGCACACAGGGCGATGTGTATTCGCATCAATATGATGCGGAGCGCACGCTCGAAGCGACCTACACAATTCCTTACCACAATCACTCGCCGATGGAGACGCCCGCAGCAACCGCTGTTATTGAAGATGGTGTTTGTACGATTTGGACAGGCACCCAGTCTCCTCAGCGTGGCAAGAGCATGGCTCTGGCAGAGTTAGGCTATAACGAGCATACGGACTCCGACAAAGTAGTACTGCACAATACGTTTATGGGCGGCGCCTTTGGCCGTAAAGGTAAGGACGACTTCACCATTGAAGCCGTTGAGCTCGCCAAAGCAACAGGCAAGCCAGTAAAGGTCATCTGGACGAGAGAAGACGATACCAGGCACGGCTTTTATCACTCAATGTCGGCTAACTATTACAAGGCTGAGCTGAGTGAAGACAATCAAAGCGCAGACAACTTCATCTCACGTGTCGCGCACCCCGCAATCTCAGCTTTATTTGATCACACCGTAAAATCGCCATCACCTGGGTCGCACTCGCAGAGTTTTGGTGATTTACCGTTCGATCTTAAAAATCTAAGTGTTGAAAAAACTGAGGCGAAAACACACGTGCGCATTGGTTGGTTTCGAGCAGTGCAAAATATCCATAATGCGTTTGCGATGAGTTGTTTTGTTGACGAGCTGGCGGCAAAGGCAAATCTCAGCACACAAAAAATGTGGCTAAACCTTATCGGTAAAGACCGCAAACTCGATCACAAAGCACTCGGCTTCGATGCCTGGTCGAACTACGGCCACAAGGCTGTTGAGCGCTTGCCCGATACCGCCAGAATGAAGGCCGTGATTAATACGTTACATGAGAAGGTTCCCGTTACCCAATCCTTGCCTGAGAACGAAGGCTGGGGAATCGGCTTTTGTTCCAGCTTTGCCTCCTATTCAGCAGCAGCCACCAAAGTGCGGGTTACCGATGGCAAGTTAGAGGTGCTGGAAATGCACACCGTAATTGATTGCGGCAAAGTGATAACGCCAGACAGAGTGCGCTCGCAGATGGAGGGCGCAATGATTATGGGCCTTGCTGTGGCTTTATATAGCGAGATCACCGTTAAAGATGGCGCGGTAGAGCAGGGCAATTTCGACACGTACCCGGTAGCGCGGATGAATCAGGTGCCACCTTTGCATGTGCATATTATTGCGTCAGATAAACCGCCCGGCGGCGTAGGGGAGCCAGGCTTTCCTTCTATCGCGCCCAGTATTGTGAATGCGGTATTTCACGCGAGCGGTGAGCGTTACAGAGACTTACCTTTGAACAAGGTAATGACCGTTTAGAAAGTACCTTCGCTAGCAGTTTTCCCAATTCCCAACGGGCATTACTTGCTGTTAAAGTGCTCGCAGTGAATCTAAGATTCCAAGCGTTAATAATAAAAATTGCTGAGGTTATTCCATGCATAAAGTATTCAAACACACCCCTATAGTAGCCGCCCTTTCACTTGCCTCCGTTAGCCCCCTCGCGCTGGCGCAGCCAATGCTGGAAGAGGTGCTGGTAACAGCGCAGAAGCGGGTTGAAAGCCTGCAAGATGTGCCGATTTCGGTCTCTGCAGTGCAGGGCCAGAAGATTAAGGATGCCGGCATACCTGACATGTCTGCATTGGCAGATTACGTGCCCAACCTGCACATCGCCAAGGCATCGGTAAACACCAACATTTATATGCGTGGCGTTGGCTCGGGTAATAACCAGGGCTTTGAGCAGTCGGTAGGCATGTATATCGACGGCGTTTACATGGGGCGTGGTTATCAGTATCGCAACGCCTTTCTAGATTTGGAGCGCGTAGAGGTACTGCGTGGCCCCCAAGGCACGCTGTTTGGCCGTAACACGGTGGCAGGTGCTATGAACATCACTACGGCCTCGCCAGAGATTGGCGGTGAAACCACGGGCGAGATTGCCCTGTTTGCTGAAAGCAATGGCGGGTTCGGTGGTGAGGGGTTTGTTGAAGGCTCTTTTAGCGACACGTTCGCAGCGCGTGTCGCCTACAAGTACGACGAGACAGACGGCTATGTTAAAAACGATTTTCTGAATGACGATGAGCCCCAGCTGGAAAACAGCACCTACCGCATCACACTGGCATGGGAGCCCACAGACGATCTGCAGGCTGAGTTCAAGTACACTCATTCCGATTCCAAGCGCCGCGGTGCGCCTTCTGCCACTTGGCTGTTTCTTAATGCAGACGAGCGCGACGAGTTAGTACCCAATCGTTCAGCATTTGCCGGCATCGCCTACGACATCATGGATGCAAACTTTCCAGGCTTCGCCGAAATAGCCGATACTGATTTCACCACTTTCAAAGACAATGGCTATGGCCAAAACGCCTCAAATCCAGTAGGTATAGGTCGCAACCCCGATGGCGATGATGCTGACGTTGATAATTTCATGTTGAATCTCGACTGGGCCGTGGGCGAGTACACGGTTACGTCGATTACAGGCTGGTCGGAATACGATGTTTCTGCTAACGCCGATGTTGACTGGTTACCATTGCGATTCATTACGCGTGACGACGATCAGCAGTACGAGCAGTTCAGTCAAGAATTGCGGCTGACCTCTCCAGGCGGAGAGTTCTTTGATTTCGTTGCAGGCCTGTATTACGACGACAGCAAGCTTGCGATCGACCGTTTAGTTGCGATTGATCTCAACATGGATGGTCTTGTGCCTGGAGTGCTTCCGGTCGACAGCCTGCTTACTCTATTAACCGGCGGTGCTTACAACGCGAATCAAATCGGGCGTCGGCACTTCTATGATCTCGATACGCAATCTTACGCGGCCTTCTTTCAGGGCACGTTCAACTTAACCGACTTTGTGCGCGTTACTCTCGGTTTGAGATATACCAAAGAGGAGAAGGATGTAGACAGCCTCCAGGTGTTAACCGATGATATCGCCGGTATCGAAAACGCTAGCGACAACTTCTTCTTGGCGCAGGTTCAGGCTACCTCGTTCAACGCGTATGCCTACGACTACAGCGAAGACCGTAGTACCGACGACATCATTCCTACTATCAACGTGCAGTGGGATGTCACTGAGAACAGCATGCTCTACGCCAGCTTTTCTCAGGGCTTCAAGAGCGGTGGCTTTACCGCGGCAGATGACGGTGAGCCAGGTGATCTGGGCATCTCTGAATTCCCTTGTGCGAACGATGGTGGCAGGGTCAATATTGCGGATTGCTATGATCCCACCAACCCTAACTCGGACTTTGAATTTGAAGACGAAAGTGTAGATGCCTACGAGATTGGCGGTAAGCACACGCTCTTAGATGGCGCCATGACACTTAACTGGGCGGCGTTTTACACGGAGTACGACAACCTGCAAACCGCGATCTTCAAGGGTGTAGGTTTTACCGTTACCAACGCCGGTTCTTCTGAGATTAAAGGTATCGAGATTGACACCCGCTGGGCTGTCACCGAGCACCTAACAGTTGGCGGTAACCTTGCTTGGCTGGACGCATCCTATAAAGATTTTGTTGATGCTCCCTGTACGGCGATTCAGTTAGATGCAGACCCTCTGTGCGGAACGCCGGGCGGGGCTACCAACAATGATCTCACCGGTGAGCCAACACTCTATGCGTCTGACTACAGTGCGGCACTCTTCTGGGATTACGTAGTTCCAATGGGTGCAGTGGAAGTTTTTGTTAGCGGCGATGTTAACTATCGCGACGAGTTCAACTCTGCTGGCGACAATGATCCACTGGACGTAATTCCAGAATACACCAAGGTGAACTTACGCATTGGTGTTCGTGGCGATCAGTGGGAAGTAATGGCTTACGGCCGTAACATTTTCGACGAAGCCGCGCTGCAACAGAGCTTTGACACACCTGTGCTGGCTGGGTCGCACTCACGCTTCATGGACGAAGGGGAAGTGTTTGGTATTCGAGGCAAGTATAGTTTCTGATACAGCTTCTGAGATTTTTTCCGAAGCTAGGGGAAGCATTTATGCTTCCCCTTTTTTTTGCTTAACACCCAGGTGCAATGGATAGTACCTTCACCTGCGCGTTATTGTTGGGGTCACCGGCAAGTGGCCCTCCCTCTGAGACTAGTAGCAAGCTATCTGAGCCGTCGTTGAGCTCCGGGCCGAGTGTCATCGCCTCATAGTTGGATGGCAGCTTGCCCGACCAAAGCAATCTCTTTTGCACCTCTGTGAACGTGCCGTCCGCTAGCGTGTTGTAGCCGGAAACATCGGTTGCGTTACTGGTGTTGATGATAAAGAGCAAGATGTCATAGAAAAGTGCTCCGTTTGCAAAACCCAACTGCCGCTCTAAAGAAAGTAACTCGCCTGTAGGCATCAGCAGCAGCTCTGTTAGTCCGGTAAGAAAAGTGCCGTCGAGCGGTTCCAGCGCATAGGCGTATTGGTAGTCTGCAACGTAACCCGATGAAAAGTGTTGTAGGCGCAACCACTCACCGTTGGTTGCCGAAACAGACGGGCCATCAATGCCGACTAGTTTCTTTTCGTTGATAGCCCAACTTTCAGTGCCATCGGCATTCGTCGCCAGTCCCTCGAATCCGCCATTGGGTTCAGCGGCGTCAAAGATGGCAGGCACACTAACCGACGCAATCACTGAACCATTAACCGGCGAGTATTCACGGATAGCCGAACGAGCTGCGCCATTTTCGTCGCTGACCAGATAGTTGCCATTGGCCAGAAGCCGAATCGCCTCAGTGTCCACTCCCATATCCAACACAAGCGGACTGCCGGTTACGCCAGCGGCAGTAAGTTCGCCAGTTGCAGTATTGAGCGCCATCGTAATTTCGTGCACGTCGAACGTTCTGTCACCTACGGCGTAGTAGGTGCTCCCTCCTGCATAGGTGACCCCGGAAAACTCAGGCGTCCCGTTAGTGATTGCGCTGGGGCTGAAGCCTAGATCGGTAACCAGCAAGAAGGCCATACTTTTCTGTGAGATACACAGTAGAACGAAAGTCAGGTTTAGAAGCAGTTTTCTCATAACATCGTCACCGTTTAAGCCTTCCTCATTCGGGAGGCTGTGGGCTGTCTTGCTGTTGATTTACATGATACCCAAATTCAGTGTCGTCATCTTGATGGCAGGGGTGAATTTGAATTTTCGCGCCATGCTAAGCTGCATCGCGCTAGTGGAAGAATAGACTTGCTCCCCGCATTGCCGCATACTCTCTGGGTTAAAGGCTAACAGCCGATTATGCTAACTTGATTTTTGTCCATGCTAAAAGCCCGTAATTCAAGAACCATGCTTGCGATTGCCTTACTCCTGATGGGGCAATGGTTTGTTCCTGCGCATGCTATTGAGTTCGGCACTGAGCCTCACGAGCACAACGGTGTCGTTTGTTTTACCGTTCTTCAAAGTGAGGACGAGCATCTACTTCCTTCTAAACCCCCGGTAGCGCTAAGCCTTGTACTAGACGACGCAAAGCTACTTTACCGTCCTACTCAAGTCCCGTTCACAAAGAACGTTTCGACTAAACCGCCGTCCACTGGTCCACCCTTAATCTAAATCCGTTTTGTTTACCGCTAGGCGCGCCAGCATGTATCTGCTGTGCGGTGCTGTGTGTTGTACCCCCAAATTGATGGATAGAGATAATGAAAAATCGCATATTTAAGCCTGCGGCGCTGGGAGTTGGCGTTGCTTTAGGAATCGTGGGTGTGCTGCCGGTAGCGGCGCAAACGCAAAATGGAGCCAATGAGCTATCAATCGAAGAAGTCTTCGTACTTGATAAGCGGCGTGCCTACCAGGGTAATTTCGACAACCTTGAAAACCCAACGACAGATCAAACGATAGACTCGGAGTTGCTTCGTCTGGCGGGTGTTATCAATTTAGATGATGCATTAGATCTCTCCGCTGCCGTTGCGCGACAGAACAATTTCGGTGGTCTTTGGAATAGCTTTTCTATTCGAGGGTTTTCTGGGGATATTAATTTGCCCAGTGGCTTTCTGGTAAACGGCTTTAACGCTGGTCGAGGGTTTGCTGGCCCGCGGGATGCGGTTGGCATTGAATCGGTAGAGATTCTTAAGGGGCCGCGCTCGGCGCTTTTTGGTCGCGGTGAGCCCGGTGGTACGGTGAATCTAGTGACCAAGCGTCCGGAATTTGAGACTGCGGGGGAGGTGCGCGCAACATTAGGTCGATGGGAGCAGATGCGTTTTGAAGGTGATTATCAAACCGTCGCTGGCTCAAACGATCAGATAGGGCTTCGCATTGTGGGCTTCTATGAAGATGCCGAGAGCTTTCGCGACACTGTCGAGACCGAAAAAATGGGCTTCTACCCATCCGTTACATGGGACGTCTCGGAATCCACCAGCGTGACCTATGAGTTTGAGTACACCAAGCAGGAGGTTCCCTTTGATCGAGGCGTTGTGTACTCCGATGAATTTGGATTTTCTCCACGCAGTACGTTTGCCGGAGAGCCCGGT
>JBGCFE010000193.1:0-18646 GCA_045106775.1 Halioglobus sp. | reverse complement strand
GCACGCTGAATGTCACGGGTAAAAATGCCTGCGGCCAACCCGGTGGGCGTATCGTTGGCGCGGGCAATCACATCGTTCTCTTCACTAAATCGCAGAATCGACATAACAGGGCCAAAAATTTCTTCTTTCACTATCGTCATGTCATCCACACAATCAGCAAAGATGGTTGGCGCAACATAGTAGCCCTCCTCTACGCCTTCGGGCCGCAACGCAATGCCACCTGCCAATAACGTAGCGCCCTCGGCTTTTCCTTTGGCGATGTAGCGCATCACTAAATCGCGATGGTCGGCGGATATCAACGCGCCAAAATTGGTATCGGGATGCATGGGGTCGCCCACCACAATGTTTTCGCGAGTGCGCTTGAGCAGCGCTGCCACAAAATCATCATAAATGGCATCGTGCAGATAAACGCGCGTGCCATTGGTACAGATTTCGCCCTGCGTATAAAAGTTACCTAACATCGCTGCAGACACGGCCTGCTGAACATCTGCATCTGCAAAAACGATTAAAGGCGATTTCCCGCCTAGCTCCATAGTGACCTCTTTCAAAGAAGACGCCGCCGCGGCCATAACCTGCTTGCCAGTGCCTATTTCGCCGGTGAAAGACACCTTGGCAATATCGGGGCTATGGGTAAGCCAGCGGCCCACCTCTGCAGCGCCCTGCACTACATTGAAGACACCCGGCGGCACACCAGCCTCAACAAAAATTTCGGCCAACTTGATTGCCCCGCCCGGCGTTTCCTCGGAAGGCTTAAAAATCATCGCATTGCCGCAGGCCAACGCAGGAGCGGCCTTCCAACAGGCTATTTGCAGTGGGTAGTTCCATGCGCCTATACCGGCGCAGATGCCCAATGGCTCCCTTCGGGTATAGAAAAAATCGTTACCTACTGACTGTTGCGAGCCCTCTAGAGACGGCGCTAGCGAAGCAAAGTACTCAATTGCATCGGCGCCCGAAGCTACGTCGACGGCTGACGCCTCTTGCCAAGGCTTTCCAGTTTCTTGCACTTCAATGGCGGCAAGCTCGTCGTTACGCTCGCGGAGTATGGCGGCAGCGCGCAGTAAAACCCGGCTTCTCTCAATTGATGGTGTTTGGGACCACTGAGCAAAACCCGCCTTTGCACTCTCTACCGCCTGAGCGAGCAGCGCATTATCTGCACGCTCTACGTTGTACAGTAGCTTCCCGGTTCCAGGATTGACAACGGCAAACACGTCGCCGTTGGTAGAAGCCTGAGAGCAGCCATGAAGATAGTTTTTAAGAGGAGTGTTCGAAGTAGTAGGCACTGGACGCGTCTGTGATAGCCGGTGTTAAAAAATGGATGTTGGACACATGGTAACAGAACGGCAACAAGAAATTGCAGCCTACCCAATGCAGCTATCTTGACACTCACCGCGCGGCACTGTCAGACTAAATTTTTCGTAAATTTCCTTCCCAGGCACATACTATGACAAATCCTAAAAGTGCTCTGGTCACGGGGGCGAGCGCCGGCATAGGCAAAGAGTTCGCCATGCGGCTGGCCGCGCAAGGGTACTCAGTTACCTGTGTCGCAAGGCGTAAAGACACTCTCAATGCGCTGGTTCAAGAGTTGCCCGGCCAGGGGCATGTGGTGTTATGCGCCGACTTATCCTCTGATGAGGATGTGGCCCGCGTCGCAGCTTGTTTACAAGATCAACCGGTGAATCTGCTGGTTAACAATGCGGGGTTTAGCGTACTCGAGCCTTTTTTCGAGTCGCCGCTGGAGCGGCAGCAAAACATTCTTCAGGTAAACTGCGCCGCCGTTGTTACTCTCGCCCATGCATTCCTTCAACAGGCAAAGCCGGGTGACGCACTGATTAATGTTGCGTCGGTGGTGACTTATCTACCGACTCCCGCTCAACCTATGTACAGCGCCTCCAAAGCGTTTATTGGTGCTTTGTCAGAGTGCCTGTGGGATGAGCACCGCGGCCGCGGCGTGTACGTGATGGGCCTCTGTCCTGGCGTCACACAGACCGATTTCATCAAAACAGCAACAGGCGGCGAATCAGACGGCGAAAATCTACCCGCCGCGTTGACACAAACGAGTGGGCAAGTGGTCAGCGAAGCAATGGCTGCACTCGAGAAACGCAAAAAGGCTATTGTCGTAACAGGCTGGGTAAACCGTATGATGCTACTCATGCCCAGATTACTCACACGGCACCGTCTGATTAAAACCCTGGCGGTTATCGGCGACCCTGACAACGCGCTTTAACAGTTGGCAACCCCTTCAATTCAGGAACTTATAAACCAATGCAGCTGACTGACGAACAAGAAGATATTCTGGGCACCACATTCATTGCCATGCTCAGCACCATCCGCAAAAAAGATGGCAGAGTGTCCACCAATCCGGTGACCTTTCTCTGGGACGGCAAAGAGCTTGGAATCTCTACGCTAAAAAGCCGTGTGAAATACAAGAATCTGTTGGCGAACCCACAGGCAACCGTGTGCGTCATCTCACCCGAAGATCACATGCGTTATGTGGAGTTACGTTGCGCAGTGCGCTTTGAAGATGATCCTGACCGGGCCTACTTGCGCAAAAACTTTTTAACACTGATGGGCGTAGAACCACCGGAAAACATGGATCCCCCAGATGCCGAGCGCGTCACGCTTTACCTACTGCCAGAGCAGGTGTCGAGCCCGGTAATGTATGGTGGCCAGTTCCACAAAGAAACACCCTAAACAGACTTTTACAGAGAAGAAGCAAAATGCGAGTATTCGTCACCGGAGGCACCGGATTTATTGGGTCACACACCTGCCAGGCCCTGCTGGATGCGGGGCACACCATAAAACTCTTTGTACGCAACAAGCAGAAAGCCAAGGACCTGTTTGGCAACCAAATACGTTCGATAGTGGTAGGTGATATCGCCGACCCTGACGATGTAAAAAAAGCGCTCAAAGGCTGCGATGCTGCCATTCACATGGCTGCCATGGTCTCTACCAGCAAAGAAGATGCAGAGCGCGTGTACCAAACCAACCTGGCCGCCGCCAAGAACGTGCTCGGGCTAGCAGTTGAGGCCGACTGCAAGAAGATTATTCACGTCTCTAGCGTCACGGCGATCTATAACTCGAAAGCAAAGACGCTTACCGAAAAATCGCCACTGGGCAATGCCGACAATGCCTACGGCCGATCAAAGGTAGATTGTGAGGCCTATGCGCGCGAG
The DNA here is from genome assembly GCA_045106775.1 of Halioglobus sp. Taxonomy (GTDB): domain Bacteria; phylum Pseudomonadota; class Gammaproteobacteria; order Pseudomonadales; family Halieaceae; genus Marimicrobium. Next base: position 15,473 of record JBGCFE010000193.1, on the reverse strand, counting down.
CTTCAGGCCGCAGGCGCCCCTCTCCACATCACCTACCCCGCAAGCGTAATAGGCCCCGATGATCCGGGGTTAACCGAACCGCACGCTGGCCTGATCGTTAACCTTTTCGGCCTAGGCTTGGATATGCCCAGTGGTAACCAGTGGGTTGATGTACGCGATATTGCACAGGCACATGCTACGTTACTCACCAAAAAACTGCCGCCGGGGCGCTATCCATTAGGCGGCACTTACGTTAGCTGGAAAGACCTTTACGCCACACTAGAACGTTTAACCGGCCGCAATCTGGTGATGATCCCCATGCCCGGGTTTTCGATGCGCTTAATTGGCCGCACGATAGATGCGCTCAAGCCGGTGATCGATACACAAACACCGATTTCACACGAGGCCATGGTGTACGCCACCAAGTGGGTGAAAATGGACAACTCCGCAGCGGAGAAAGATCTCAAACTGAAATTTCGCCCCTTCGAGGATTCGCTCGTTGAAGCAATTGGCTGGTTAGAGCAGGAAAACTATATCACTCGGGATCAGGCCGGTTTACTGTCGCGCCATGCAAACTAACCGTTGCTGCAACTATAGCTGGGCCGCCAGCCGCGCGCCGCTCAGGGAAAGCGCGCCCTACTGACGCTATGCTAACTACCTTTTTCTTCTCGCCCCTTGGCCATAACAGCCTCACGCCTCCCCGCAATCATCGACGCCATAGCTTCTTTACCCGAGGCAATCGCCCGCTCCTCTTCCCACGCCAACGCATCGCAGTAAGGCATGGAGTAGCCGTCTTCAATCAACGGCTTGTATTGCTTCAGCACGTGCGGCACACAGGCGCACATATCAGTGGCCATTTTTTCAGCCAGCGGTAACAATTCCTCAGGCGGCACCACATGATTGACAATGCCCCAATCGTAGGCCTGCTGCGCGAACACCGGGGCGCCGGTAAATGAAATTTCTTTGGCACGTGAGAGTCCAATCATTCTGGGTAACTTCTGGCTGAGCCCCCAGCCCGGAAGAATGCCGACTCTAGCGTGGGTGTCGGCAAAGCGCGCTTTGTCGGAGGCGATTAACACATCGCAGGCCAGCGCCATTTCAAAACCACCGGTTACGGCATGGCCATTAATCGCGCCGATAATTGGGCCGTCAAACGCTTCCATCGCGCGAGCCACCGTGTTGTCGGCCTCTGAAGAAGCATCGCCGTCGGCCGTTGCCAGTTCTTTTAAATCGAAACCAGCGCAGAATGCTTTGCCGTTGCCAGTCAGTATCACTACACGAATAGACTCATCGCCGGTACATTGCTCGAACGCCGCAACAAAATCATCGCGCAACTCGCGCGACAACGCATTCATTTCATCGGGGCGGTTAAGCGTTACCAGCGCGTAACCGTCACGTTTTTCCAACATTACTTTGTTCATTGTTTGGTTTCCTTTAGTTTACGTTGGCTTCTGTTAGCTAGCCCAATAGTGCCGGCGCATCCAACAAGCCCAGCTGTTTCGCGATAGCAGGGCCGCGCAATGTTTCCTCTGGCTCCCATGCCTCCTCGGGTTCATTGTGCGCCAACCAGGCAACAACGCCGGCAATGGTTTGCGGCGTGCACGGACGAAAGCGCTTCATCACTTCTTCTGAAATACCGGCGGCCTTCATGACTTCTGTCACCACGGTGCCGGGCTCTAGATTGAACACACGCACGCCACTGCCCGCATGCTCTGCGCGCAGTGAGCCCGCCATACGGCCAAGCGCAGCTTTGGAGGATGGATAGGCAAAACCCCAACCGCCCTTATCTGCAGGCGCAGGCGGGTTGTGAAACGCGGTATACGACATCATATTGATCACGGTGCCCTGCCCGCGGGCAAGCATGTTAGGTAACAGCGCTTTTATCAACGCCAGCGGTGTGAATACATTGCCCTGATAAATAGCATTGAGCTGTTCCCGCGTAACCTCCAACAGCGGCTCCTGATTACCTGTGCCCTGGTACACAGCATTGTTGAATAACAAATCGACCGCCCCAAAATGTTCAAGCGCCTGCGCAGCTGCGCTAACAACACTTTGCTCATCGAGAATGTCTGCACGCAGGCACAATGCATCGCCACCCTCTCTACGCACTGCCTCAGCGGTTGCTTCAAGGCTGCCCGGCAAAGCGGCCGTTTTTCCAACGTGATCATGAGCCTCGCCATCGGCAAGGGTTCGCGCAGTGATTGCGACGTTGAAACCGGCTTTGGCCAGTGCCACAGCAGATTCAGCGCCAATGCCCCGGCTGGCGCCAGTAACAAAAGCCACAGGGCGATTCATGGTTGCTTCGGTCATCTTACGATTGCTCCTGACTGATATTTAAAAGTGCTTGCAGTGACTGGAAGGTAGTGTCTAGAACATCCTCTCCAGCCAACACGGCATACTCGTCCCAGACGGTTTGCGTGGCACGGGTTAACTGCTCAATCTGGCTTTGCCCCAGTGGCGTAAACTCAATAAGCTTGGCACGGGAATCTGCCGGATCTGTACTACGAGCGACCAGGCCCAACGCCTCCAGTTCGTGTACGATTTTCATCATGGACTGCGCGCGGATACCGGCGGCTGCCGCCAGATCGACGCTACGGCTCGCGCCGTGCCTATCCAGATGCATAAACACAGCACGGTGGCGGCTGCGAATACCCGCGAAGCCTCCGCGCTCTAGCACCCGATCGAGACGCTTCTGAAAATCTTGCTGCAGGAGATAGAGCGTTTGACCCATCTCATACGGCGCAAACTGCGGCATTGCACAACTCAATTATAGTAAGCTAAACTGACTATAAGTTTAGCTGAACAACACAGGAGATCAAGCCATGTTTCAGGTTTTCGCCGCCACACCCGAGGACATGGGCCCGGGCGAGATAGGTGCACACGCCGCTCGCGCTGAAGCCATGGGCTTTGATGGCTTGCAGGTGCCCGATGCCATACACGACGGACTGCTGCTCTCGGCAATGGCGCTCGGCGCAACCGAGAAGCTCATTGTGGGTACCGGCGTACTCGTAGCGTTCCCGCGCAGCCCGATGGTAGTAGCCGTCGCCAGCTGGGATCTGCAAAAAATGTCTGGAGGCCGCTTTGAGCTAGGCTTGGGCACGCAGATCAAACAAAACATCGAGCAGCGCTACAGTGCGCGCTGGGATTCACCCGTTCCACAGTTGCGCGAGTATGTGCAATCCATCAAAGCTATCTTCAACACCTTCCAGACGAACGAACGCCTGAGCTTTGAAGGCGAACACTACCAGTTCACGCGCATGCAGCCATTTTTCAACCCTGGCCCCATTGAGCACCCTGACATCCCTATTCTCTGCGGCGCCGTAGGCCCTGCCATGACCAAAATGGTAGGCAAGATTGCCGACGGCATGATTACCCACCCCACCAACACACCGCCGCGCTACATTCGCGAAGTGTGTTTACCGCGCCTGCAGGCTGGCTTTGAAAAAGCGGGCCGCACCGGGGAGGACTTCAAATTGATTCTGGGGCCACTCACGGCAACCGGCGTGGATGAAGAAACCGTAGCGCAGGAGTGGGAGAAACAGCGCAACATGCTGGGCTTTCTATACTCCACACCACCCTACTGGCCAAGCCTGGAGCTGTTTGGCTGGCAAGACAAAGGCCAACAGCTGCAGGACTTAACGCGCTCGGGCGACTGGGGCGCAATGCGCGATGTCATGACAGACGAGATGCTAGAAGAGTTTGTACCGCGCGGTACCTACGACACCATCGCGCAAACGTACATTGAACGGTATCAAGGCCTTACCAGTAGAATCACCTTCCCGATTCCGGCAGACCCAAAGAATGACGAAGCAGCAGCAAAAGTCATCGCTCAGCTGAAAGGCTAAATCACAACGAAAGAGACAGGCAAAAAAAAGCAGCGCCAGCTTTACGCATGGCGCTGCTTTGTTTCTTAAGCGTTACCGCTTAGAAGTTACCAGAGATCTGGATACCCAACTCGCGACCACCAGATACACCAGCGAACGCAAACGTACCGGGGATAACCACTGCCGAGCTGTAAGCCACTTCGTCAGTAAAATCACGTGCGAAGGCAGTCACTTTCACAGCGCGGTCGTTGGCTAACTCCCACTCGTACGACACCGTTGCATCCCAAACGCCACGGTCATCCAACAAACCGCGTGGGTCATTGCTCACCTCTACCCAGTACTCATCCGTGTAGCGATACCCCAGAAAGGCGACAAGATTACCTGAGCCTATCGGCAGCATATACTGACCGTTGATGCCGCCTGTCAACTCAGGCACACGACGAAGCTCTAGATCACTATTGTCAGTGATTATGCCGTCACCAGTAAGATCAGCCAGATACTCATCATATTCCGCATCCAGATAACCAAGGTTTGCATTGATCTGGAAGTTTTCATTGAGCACCCAGGTAACCTCTGTCTCAAGGCCCATAATTTCGACAGTCGCCGCATTACGCACAACGGTATTGGTAGCACCAAAGCCATCCGGCTCGATGATTTCTTCCTGCTTATCGGAATAATCAGTGTAGAAAGCCGCGACATTTAATCGCAGGGTGTTGTCAAAAAAGTCACCCTTCAAACCAATCTCGTAGTTGTCTACGAATTCAGGATCAAAGGGGCCAATGTTAGCTGGGTCAGTATTACGCCCGTTGAAACCACCAGAGCGAAAGCCTTCTGAATAGCTAACATAGGTCAACACATCATCGTTCACACGGTAATCGAGACCAATTTTAGGTGAAAATTCATCCCAGTCTTCATCACCAGACGCTGAGCTAATAGGCACAAAGATCGGCTTGCCGAACACATACAAATCATCGGCAGAGTTTGGCAAGAACCCGGGGAAGCCGGCGACGGTGCTACCGCCAAAGAACTGCTGGCCGGTGAACTCTTTCTTCTCTTCGGTGTAGCGCCCGCCGACCGTCAGGTTCAAACGGTCTGTCAACGCCATGTGAAACTCACCAAATATCGCCCAGGCTTCACGCTGGTGATCGGTCATTGGGTTTTGGAACAGTGTGTTTTCGCTATTAGGTCCGCCAAAGGCGCCAATCGATGTTCTCTGCTCCAGCTGGTACTCATCTTCAAGCCAGAATACACCGGCCACGAAATCCCAGGTGTCGCTCAGTTCATCCGAAGAAGCAAAACGAAGTTCTACGCTGGTTTGCTCAGACTCTTGCAAACGATTTACGTGAAAGAAGTTGAGTGAGCTTCCGTCAAAGTCAGTTTTGACTTCTTCATCCGTTTCCTGATAACCAATAATCGAGGTAACGGTACCGACGCCCACATCCCAGTTCATATTCAGCGTGTAGCTGTCCCACTGGAAATCAATTGGGTTAAAGAAATCCTGCGTGAAATCTTCGATGTCAGTCACTGCGTCACCACAGGTTTCACCAAAGACGACTACTGGCAATACACAAGGCACTTCAGGCGCAGGGTTAACAGGATTGTTGGTGTTCAGTGACGTAATGTTCTGCAGCCCAACACCATCGTTTTGATCTTCATACTTTACGTAGGTAAACAGCGCGTCAAAATCTTCTGTGGGCGTCCAGTTCAACGTTAGGTTGTACTCTTTATTGTCTGCGTCGCCAACTGTGTCATTCGTCAAAATGTTCTTACGCTGACCGCCATCCTGCTGCGTAGCAAAACCCACTTTACCCGCAAGCTTTCCCTCAACGATTGGAAAGTTCAACACGGTCTTTAAATCGACGCGATCATTATCACCTAGCGTCAACTCATACTTGAGCCCTGTTTCGCCCGTGGGTTTAGTGCGCGTGATGTTAATAACGCCGCCCGTGGTGTTACGGCCGAAGAGTGTACCCTGGGGGCCGCGTAACACTTCAAAGGAAGCAAAATCGAAGGTATTGGCCATAGAGCCATTCACAAAAGAAAGCGGCACGCCATCAATGACCACACCGACCGCTGGATCAAAGCTACGCTCTACTTCCTGCGTTCCTACACCACGTATGTACAACGAAGCACCCGCAGGCGAAACACTTACTGCGTCAATCACGAGGTTTGGAATGAAGCCTTCCATCTCACGAATATCGCGCATAACCAGTGCGTTGATGCTCTCGCCACTAAAAGCGGAAACCGCTACAGGCACATCCTGCATGGATTCGAATGTTTTCCGAGCTGACACAATGATTTCTTCCAGAGCGCCGGCTTGCGCTTCTGCTGTGGACGAAAAAGAGGTTGCGCCGCCCGCCATGGCTAAGCCAATAGCCATATTAGTGAACGCGAATTTGGGTTGCTTAAAGAATGGGATACTTCTGCTCATTTGTACTCTCCTACCCTGCCAATTCAATGGTCATTATCTGTATGGGGTGGCACTTGTGCACATCGAGAACGCTCCTCGCTGTACAACTGACCGATACTAACAATCTAGCTACAAACGTATTGCGGTTACTTGCAAATCAGGCGTCTTGCGGGACAATGAACTGACTAAAAACAAAACAATCAGCCCTGCTTGCTTTTTTCAGTATCGGCCTCATTGGGGTAAAAATGCAACCAAGATTGGCAATTTGTTGGGGCACAGGCACCGCGTAGGTGCAATATTCACGGAGAATCAGTTCATCAGAGGGAACTTTACAGTGAAAGGACGAATGGAAGACAAAGTAGTGGTGATAACCGGTGGCGCATCGGGCATTGGCCAAGGCATGGTCGAGCGCTTTTGCGCTGAGGGAGCATCAGTATTCCTTGCTGATTTGAATGTTGAAGCCGGTCAAACTATCGCTCAACAATGCGGCGCACAGTTCATAGAGCACGATGTCGCCGAACAGGCGAGCTGGCAAAGTCTTGAGTCAGCGGTGGATACGAAATACGGCCAGCTAGACGCACTGCTGAACAACGCCGGCATTGTGAGTAATCAATCGATTGAGGAGGTCACCCTGGAAAGCTGGAACCACCTCATGGGCATCAATCTGACCGGCATGATGCTGGGTTGCCAAACAGCAATCCGGCTGATGGCAGGAAATCCGGCCGGTGGTGCCATTGTAAACACCGCCTCTTCCACTTCGTACTCGGCGATTCCCGATGTCGCTTACACAACCTCTAAAGCGGCTGTTGTTGGGCTGACGAAGTCCGTGGCGGTGCACTGCGCAACTGAAGGGCTCAATATCCGCGTGAATTCAATTCACCCTGGCGCCACTCTCACTAACATTCTAAAAACCGCGCTTGAAGCCACTCCACAAATGGAGGGCGCGCTCAACAGAATGTCGCCGATGGGCCGCATGGGCACAGTAGAAGAAGTCGCTGCGATGGCGCTGTTTTTGGCTTCAGAAGAAGCCAGCTTTTGCACCGGCGGACAGTTCCCCGTTGAAGGCGGTACAGTGAGCGAACACCCTCGAATGCTGTAAAGATCCAGAGCTGCAATCTCAGAGAGTGTAAACGACGCTAGAAAAGGCCTCGGCCAGTAATCGCCAGCCCCAGCAAGAAAAGTAGCAGTACGGCCGCACGACGATAAACTTGCTCGCCATAGCGATCGAATAAACGCGCCCCGCACTGATCGCCCAGATACAGCATTGGAATTGCAAATAGCGCCATGGCCAACGTTTGCGAACGAACCATGCCACCCGCAGCGAACGTGCTCATGGCAATGGCGGCAGAGACACAAAAAAAGGCCATCATCAGCGCCCTACTTTTTACAGGCTCTGACTCTGCATACAACGCATAAACAATCACAGGTGGGCCAGGAATTGCCATCGCACCATTCATCAGGCCCGAGGCCAGGCCCACCGCACCGCCCAGTTGCTTGCTGGCCCGCCCTTTAGGCGATTTAAACTGAGTGAGCACAATACAAGTGGCAATGATCGTAAGGCCCATGCAAATCTGAAAGCCACGAACACTGACGCCGGCCAGGAAGTTCACGCCTAACGCAGTCCCCAATACCGACGCCAACAGCATAGGCCACAAATCCTTCCACGCCACCACTCCCCAGTAATGCCGCAAACTGACGATACCCAAAGCGAAGGCCAGTGATGAGCCTAGCACCACGGCGTCAGCAGGCAGCAAGACCAATGAAAAAACCGGCACCGCCGCAAGTGCGAAACCAAAACCGGTGAAAGAGCGCAGAATTGCAGCCAAAAATGTTGCCACAGCAATCCACGTAAGGGTCACAACATCTAGCACAGACAGCGCGTCCACCTCTATTTTATTCCGGTTGAGTGGGTTAAGTGCACAGCAGGTTATCCGAAATGCAGTTCGACGCACAGTGTGACGTGCATCACAAATCGCACAACGTCTCTCAATGTTAGCGACCCAAACCGGTCGAATTACGCGAAAAAATAAGCCTTACCCTCAAGTTAGTCTGGAGATTGGCCGATACCCCAAATGGACAGCTGTATTCAGCGGAAACATGGATGCGCGATTCAGCGCGCCGGGAAACACTTACTACAAGAATTTTGGCATTGGGCATCAAACATGGCGTCAAGCGACAAGAACGATAGCGAACAGAATGAAATCCGAGAAGCTTCTACAGAACAACTCTTCGCTATGGAGGGGCAACAAAACCAGCAGCTAAAAGATGAAGACGCTCTCTATGCAGAGTCTGCGCTGCACAAAGAAGAACTATCGCTGCAGAACATTTTTATCGATAAGACCGAGCAATCGCCCGGTTCAGTGGGTGAAGCTGCAGGCAATCCGGAAGACTCAGCTAACGTGGCTGCCACTGCCAGCCCCGAGGTCCCTGCAGGCGAGCAGAGCGGCCGCGCGGCGGACAGCAACAGCGCAGCAACAACCGAACCTGAAAATACCAGCGGCGTTCTAGTCAGTGGCCAAAGCACAACGCTTTATGAAGCCGACCTCATCAACAGCTCCAGCCTCGATTTCGCCAGCAACGCCACCATCACGGGTATTTCAATCGACCCTGCGATGGGCACACTTGTGGACGTTGGTAAGGGCGAGTGGCTGTTTACGCCATTGGCAGACTTCAGCCTTGAGTCGGTTCCGGTCCAACTCGTGATCACCGACAGCAACGGTACCTCAGAGGTCGAGGTACCCATTGACACCAGCAGCAATGAGCCTACGGGACAAGAGACGAATACAGTAGAGCCTGGTGAACCGCAGGAAACACAGCCTACCGATGAGCCTCAGGAGCCCCAGGAACCTCTGGAGCCGCAAGAACCACAAGAAGCCCAACCGCCTCAGGAGCCTCAAGAACCTGTAGCGCCGCCGGCAGCCAATCAAGCGCCCACCGTCACTTCCGTCTCGTTGGCCGATACGCAGGAAGACACCGCTACCACCTTCTCAGCTTCGGACCTTCTCGCTGGCAGTGCAGACGCCGATGGCGATGCCTTACACATAACCGCGGTTTCGATAAATCCAGAGTTTGGCACTCTTGCCGACAATGGCGATGCAACATGGACATTCGAGCCAGCGGAAAATATGCACGGCTTAGACATACCCATTAGCTTCACGGTAAGCGACGGAGAGCTTGAAGCTACCGGCGAGGCAACTCTGGATGTTACAGCTGCCAATGACGCGCCTACCATCAGCTCAGTCACTCTTGAGAGCACGCTGGAAGACACCACCACAACCTTTTTCGAATCCGATCTACTGGCAAATGCCAGTGATATTGACGGTGATGCACTGTCGATTGCCAACGTTACAATCGCCCCGGAGTTTGGTGACGTAATTGCCAATGAAGATGGAAGCTGGACGTTTACGCCGGCAGAGAATTTTAATGGCGAAGAAGTGTCACTGGAATTCACCGCCACTGATGGCACGGATGAAGTTTCCTCGATCGCCACGCTAGACGTAATAGCAGTCAACGATGGTCCCGAAGTCGCATCAGTAGATCTTGGCGCAATTAAAGAAGACACCGCATTCACGTTTAGCAACAACGACCTTCTGGCCAATGCTTCTGACGTTGATGGTGATGACATCAAGGTCACCAGCGTTTCAATAGACCCACAGTTTGGCGAGTTAACCGACAACGGCGACGGCAGCTATACGTATAACCCGAATGAACATTTTCATGGTGACGATGTACCCATTACATTTTCAGCGACAGACGGCACCGAAACAGTACAAAACCAGGCTTCTTTAGACGTCACTTCCGTCAACGACGGCCCTACGGCTGGTGCTGTCGACCTTGGCGACGTCGCACATGGCAACACCCTCGTAATAACTGCCGAAGAGCTGCTTGCCAACGCCAGCGATATCGAAGGCGACGAGCTGACAATATCCAGTGTGGAGATCGACCCAAAGTACGGAACCCTATCGGAGAACGCCGAGGGTGGCTGGACATTCACGCCTTCTGAGAAAAACTTTGGCGAAGACATACCGCTGACGTTTACCGTGAGCGATGGAACCGACAGCACGCAAGGCAACGCCTCGCTCGATATCAACGAACGCGGGCTCAACATTGTCGGCACGAACAATGCGGATGTGTTGGCTGGCCGCAGCGGCGATGACACGATCACTGGCAGGGCCGGCGACGACATCATGTCCGGGGGCGGCGGCAACGACACTTTCAACGTTCGTGGTAATGAGGGCCTGAATCAATTCGATGGTGGCGAAGGGAATGACACCATACAGGGCAGCATTTTCAACGACACGATCAAAATCACCGGCAACATGGACAACATTCAAAACATCGAAACTATCGATGGGGGCGCAGGCTACGACACACTAAAAGGTAGCAGCGGCAGCGACACAATCGATATGACCAGTGGCCCTGAACTCGTTAGCATCGAAAGAATTGACGCCGGAGACGGCAATGACACCGTCATAGGCGATGATAGCGATAACGTTATTGTGGGGGGTCGCGGCAACGATAATCTTTACGGCGGCGGTGGCGATGACACCTTTTCGATTCACGGCGGCGTGGGGCTCGATCAATACGATGGCGGTGAAGGCACAGACAGTATCGTGGGCGGCAAATTCAATGATCACCTGCAGATAAAGGGCGATTTCGAAAACATCAACAGTATAGAAGTTATCGACGGCGCAGGCGGCAAAGACCGGCTCTACGGCGGTGATGAAGACAATACAATCGATCTAAATAAAGGCCCTAAGATCATAAACTTCGAAGAGTTTCATGGCGGACGGGGCGATGACACCATCATCGGCACGGACGCTGACGAAGTTTTTGTGGGTGGCGATGGAAACGACACGCTCATCACAGGCGCCGGTAACGACACTCTCGATGGCGGCAAAGGCAATGACATTCTCTCTGCCGGTGAAGGCGACGACACTTTCCGAGTCAATGGCAACACAGGTTACGATAAATACGATGGTGGTGACGGCAATGACACTATCCTGGGCGGCAGGGGAAGAGACACCATTCAGGTTGGCGACAACTTCAACAATATGCAGAGCGTTGAATCCATTGACGGTGGTGACGGATATGACGTACTCCAAGGCGGGAGCGGCGATCAAACCCTTGATCTTAGCAAGGGTCCCACATTAAAAAATATTGAAGAAGTCGATGGCGGACACGGCGACGATACGATTATTGGTACTGCTGGCAACGACAACCTTGATGGCAACCGCGGTAATGACACACTATTTGGCGGCGCAGGCGACGACACGATAACGGGCGGGTACGGTGACGACAAGCTATCAGGCGGGGCAGGCGACGACACATTTACCGTTTATGGCCGGGCAGGTTTAGACCAATACGACGGCGGCGAAGGCCACGACACCATTGTCGGCAGCAGTCGCACCGATAACATCATGGTCAGCAATAACATGGAGAACATGCAAAGCATCGAAACCATCGATGGTGGCGAAGGGCACGACATACTTCAGGGCGGCAAAGGTGATGATGTTATCGATCTTTCCAAGGGGCCAGAGCTAGTCAGTATTGAAGAGGTAGATGGAGGTTACGGCGATGACACCATTATCGGCACCGATGGAAACGATAATCTCGACGGCAATCAGGGTAACGACACGCTTATAGGCGGAGCAGGAAACGATATCTTATCGGGCGGCGGCGGTAACGACGATATGTCAGGCGGCGCAGGCGATGATACGTTCAGGGCCTGGGGCAATGCTGGTTTCGACAATTACAACGGCGGTGAAGGATACGACCGAGTTGTCGGCGTCGGTGGCAACGAAACAATCCGAGTCAGCGACAACTTTGAAAACATGCAGGGTATCGAACAGATTGACGGCGGTGCGGGTAACGACCGACTCCTGGCGGGCGGTGGCGATGACACGCTGGATTTCACCAACGGGCCGGAAATCGTCAATATTGAAAAAATCGACGCAGGCGGCGGCAACGACACTGTCATAGGCACTACCGGCGACGATACGATCATGGGTAATTCTGGTAACGACAGAGTTGGCGGTGGCGGCGGCGACGACACACTCGACGGAGGCTCCGGAAAAGACACGCTGATTCTTCAGGGCTCTCGTGAAGAATACAAAATCGTTGAGAACGATGACGCTACTTTCACTATTACAGACACCGTTGTCGGCCGCGATGGCACAGACACTATCAAGGGGTTTGAAAAGGTTGAGTTTTCTGATGGCGAGATGTCGATGGAAGAAGCGCTTATAGCGCCCGAGCCATCCCCTATCGCAGTGGCGGCCGACGAAGAAATGATGATGGGCTTTGGAGAGCTGGAGTCAGGCAGTGGCTGGGCCGAAAAAGTGGAAGCTGATGCTGAAGATGGCGATGAGGCAAACGAATGGGGCGACAACGCAGATGCAAAAGATGACATGGATCTTGCAGCAAGCGCGCTGGATCAAGAGCCTGACACCAACGGCGTAATAACGATGACCGAGGGAAATGATCTGGACAACCTGGCGACGATTGGCGATTCCGCGAACTACTGATCGGCGTTATCGTTCGCAGTTGCTATGCGCGCGCTCAAGTAGCGGTGCACCAACTGCCTCAAGTGCGGGAAGCCTCGTTGATTCGTTGAAGCATAAGCCAAGGTGAGCTTCAACGAAGGAACGTGTAAGACTTCTGTTCCCCACACCCCAGCGTGCCGGTAAACCCATCTTCCTTCCAATTTCTCTACCCTAAGGCCTCGCTGATAACCCGCTTTGGGTTCACCATCTGCTAACCCTAGCATTTGCTGCAGCAACGCACTGTCTTGCAAAACTCGCCCGCCACTAGTGGCAGGATAGAACAACGCATCAAAAAAAAGCGCGACGTCACTTGTTGAGGCAACCAGACCTCCGCCGCCAAACAAATCTGAGGTTGGGTGCATCTCACTGACTGCAAATCTCCAGACAAATTGTTCTGCGCGAGGAAGAGAGCCCTCGGGTGATTCTTCTATCGACTCCCACCAAGTATTCGAAAGGCCGAGCTCATCAAACCGGGCGAACGAGCGCACTGCTTTTGCAAGACTTCGGTTTGTCAGGTGCTCTATGACCTGTCCAAGCAAGATATAGCCGGTATCAGAATAGGCATAGGCTTTGCCGGGTGGCCAACGTGCACTGCCCTGCTCCGCCATGAGGTCAATCTGTTCCTGCGCCGTCCACGTTTTAGACTTAAAGAACATAGACAGTAATTTGAAACGCCAGCTATCGCTGTGCTGTCGAAGACCTGCGCGATGGGTCAGCAAGTGATCCAAAGTGATTTTGTGCACCGGATAGCCGGCACGTTTCATCGATTCCAGTGTCGCCGCCGGCAGCAAGCTTTCAATAGGCGTGTCCAGTGACGCATCTGTTGACACATCCGCACGAGATAACAGACGCAACAGCGTCACTGCTACATAAGGTTTAGTGACGCTGGCTTGGCGTAGCGCCGTCATTCCGTTGAGCGCATTTTTGTTCTCGCTATCAGCCCAGCCCGCATTAAATTCAAACAGTATTTTTGAATCCGACGCAGCAACCACCACCATACCCGGAGCAGAACCTCGCGCAACGGCAGCGCCGATTTCAGTACTCAACGCCGACTCCGAAGACATGGCAAGTGGCGAACATGGCGCCAGCCACATTAAAAAAATGATGTGGATCAAGTTTCGATACATAAAATGTTCTTCACAGCTTTTTTCTGTTTTTATCACAATTTATTGCGAAGGTACTTTAGTAAAATAAATGCGAATATTCACGCCGCCAAAGAGGGCTAAACGCTGGAGGTTAACGGACGCCCTAACCAAAATATTTCACGTGTTAAGAGTATAGAAAAAAGACGGGCGTTTGCGCTCGACCAAACCATAAAAGGAGTTTTAACCATGAAGAATGCACCGAGTTTAGCCATCTGTGTAGCAATGTCTCTTGGCTCTGTCGGAGCGCAGGCCTACGAGAAGGGAGACTGGATACTAAGAGCAGGTCTGGCAACTGTAGCCCCAAACGCAAGCAGTGACGATATCAATCTTCCCACTGGCCTTGTCGCGGAAGCAGATGTTGATTCAGATACGCAAATATCGATTGTTCCTGCTTATATGATTACCAATAACCTCGCGATCGAAGTGTTAGCAGCCACGCCGTTCGAACACGACATTCAAGCAGAAGGCAAAGGAGCCATTGCGGGCACCACCCTAGATGCAGGGTCAACGAAGCACTTACCACCCACCGTAAGCCTGCAGTGGTATCCACGCGCTGGCCAGAGCGGATGGCAGCCCTACATCGGGCTGGGCCTTAACTACACCGTGTTCTTTGACGAAGACACAGACGGTCAACTGGTAGGACTACTGGGTGATCTCACAGATGGTGCAGTGGATGGCGCCAGCCTGGATCTGGAAGCCTCCTGGGGCTTAGCTGCGCAAGTCGGTGTTGATATTCCAATCAACGACAATTGGGCAGTGAATCTGGGAGTCTGGTACATCGACATCAACACTGAGGCCGAGGTTACCGCCACTGCGGGTGGAGCCGAAGCTGCGGTCGTTGAGTTTGATGTAGAAATAGATCCTTGGGTCTACAACATAGGCGTTGCTTATAAGTTCTAAAGGCGCAGCGCTAGCCAGGCCGATAAGACAGGGCGAGTGCGGCTCAACCGCCGCGCAAGCCCTGCCAAAAATCACACTGAGCAGCGCGCGGCTCAACCAGCTCTTGCGTGTTCGCGCTGATCTGCAGCACGCTGTCTTCCGCCGCATTGTAAGCCGGCCAATTCGCCAAACTATCTACTCCATTACCAGCGTCATCACCCGCGGTGCTATTCGCGGCACTGTTAGGGTCCCCGGTTGCAGCAAAGCCACTCCAATACGCTGCCACCTCTACTTCCACCGCCCTATCACCAGCTGTAGCCAGATAGTTTGGTAACTCGCTAACTTTTTGAAACAGATAAAACAGCTCAATACCGTGATAGGCCCCCGCGGCGGCTAGCGGTGTACTTTCAAACGCCTTTGCAAAACGATAAACGTAAACGGGTTGTGAATGCGCCGCGGCATCTTGCGCAACGCGTCTGGCGGGACATATAAATTGCGAATCAGTGGAGACAGCGACAAACGCATCTGCAGGGCTTGCATAGTCTTGCGCTACATAGCGAGCGAGCACCAGATCACCTAACACTTCACCAAACTGGCTACGCACCAATGCTTGATAGGCCTGTTCGCCAAACGATGCATCAGCACTCTTCACCCAAATACCGGTTTCTTCTGCGTTGGAGCCAATAATCAA
>JBGCFE010000192.1:0-3079 GCA_045106775.1 Halioglobus sp. | reverse complement strand
GCGTTTGGGTCTGGAGTTCCGCCCGGTCATCGCCGACACCGGCAGCATCGGCGGCAGCGCCTCCCACGAGTTCCACGTACTGGCAAGCTCGGGCGAAGATGCCATTGCCTTCAGTGACGGCAGCGACTACGCAGCCAATGTTGAAATGGCCGAGGCCATTGCGCCCGCTGGCGAGCGCGCCGCACCAGATGCTGACATGCAAAAAGTATCGACTCCGGATGTTAAAAGCATAGATGCGCTGAGCGCGTTTCTCTCGATTGATGCAAACACCACCACTAAGACCTTGATAGTAAACGGTATTGAAGAAGGTGAATTAGTGGCTCTGGTGCTGCGCGGCGACCACCAGCTGAATACGATAAAAGCAGAAAAACTCGCGATGGTGGCCGCACCTTTGCAAATGGCCTCAGAAGAAGCGGTGCAGGCTGCGTGTAACGCAGGCCCGGGCTCCATCGGCCCCGTGAATCTAAAGCTGCCTACTTTTGTTGATCGCAGCGCCGCGCATTTGGCAGATTTTTGCTGTGGCGCCAACGAAGACGGTCACCATTTAACCGGTGTTAACTGGGGGCGGGACTGTGCACTGGGCGAGGTAGTGGACATTCGCGAGGTGCAGGCGGGCGACCCAAGCCCAGACGGCAAGGGCACGCTACAGATTAAGCGCGGCATTGAAGTGGGCCACATTTTCCAGCTGGGCACTAAATACAGTGAAGCGATGGACGCCAAGGTGCTGAATGAAAATGGTAAAAACATTACCGTAACCATGGGGTGTTATGGCATTGGTGTGAGCCGCATCGTCGCTTCAGCCATCGAACAAAATCATGATGACAATGGCATTATCTGGCCCGCGCAAATGGCCCCCTTTCAACTCGCTATCGTACCGCTCAACATGCAAAAGTCTGAGGCTGTTGCCACCGCGGCCGAAGATTTGTACACGCAACTGAAAGCAGAAGGTGTCGATGTCCTGATGGATGATCGCAATGAACGCCCAGGTGTAAAATTTGCTGACATGGAACTCATCGGCATTCCCCACCGCATTGTTATCGGCGACCGTGCACTGGCAGAGGGCAATATCGAATACAAAGGCCGCACCGACGCCGATTCTGAGAATATTGCGCAAAGTGACATCGTTACATTCCTCAAAGAGAAGCTTGCAAGCTAATATCGGGTAAGTAGATAGGTGTAATGGAGCGATAAACGGGGCAATGCACGGGGCAGTACCAATCGACGCTGAATTTGGGCGTGCGCCAAACCGCACCCCCTTTCTTTGGCGATACCTAGCTACACTCTTAGCCGCGTGCATCATGCTGGCTGCCGTGCCCACTGCCCTTGCGCAACCAGAGGATCTGGAAGAACGCGAAGCCCTGCGTGACTTCTTAGAGAGCACGATTGCCGACGCCGAAAGCTTCGAAGATCGCTACGACGCAGAGGTTTGGCTGGTCGACATGTCACAACGGCTGGCCCGGTTTGAAAAAGACCCACAGGTGCGCCTCAAAATCCTTAAACAAATCCATGCAGCAGCCAAACGCGCTGACTTGCCGCCTGAGCTGGTGCTTGCACTGATTGAGGTAGAGAGCCACTTCGACCGATTCGCGATTTCACGCGTAGGCGCGCAAGGCATGATGCAGGTGATGCCCTTCTGGAAAAACGAAATTGGCCGGCCAGAAGACAACCTCACCGACAACCTCACCAACTTCCAATATGGTTGTCGTATATTGCAGTTTTACCTGAAACGCGAAAAGGGCGACCTGCACAAAGGGCTGGCACGTTACAACGGCAGCGTTGGCCGCAGAACATACAGTAATAAAGTCTACAAAGCGTGGGTGACGCGCTGGCGCAATGGGCCGCTGGATTGGTCAGAGAAGTAAAGCCAACTAACGGTAAGAGCCGGGCGACTGCCCCGTCCACTTCTTGAAAGAACGATGAAACGCGCTTGGATCAGAAAACCCTACCAATTCTGCAACCTCACTCACCGTCATTCCATCTCTGCTGAGCATGGTAATGGCCGCGTCTCGGCGCGCATTGTCTTTGATGCGCTGGTAAGACATGCCTTCCTTTTCCAGACGGCGGCGCAACGTTCTGGCAGACATATTCAATAAACCGGTGAGATCCTCAAAACTGGGGAGCTCACACTGAAAATCGTTGCCAACAATCTCGCGTATGCGATGTGTGATGCTAAGCGTGGCGGCAGCAGGCTCAATAACCACATAGTAGGGCGCTAATTTCAGAAACTCTTCCAGCGCCTCTTCATCACGCACCAGCTCGGCATCAAGGTGCCGTGCACTAAAAGTGACGCTGTTTACCGGCTGGTCGTAATACACTGGGCACGGAAAAAAATGCCGAATACCTGCCATAAAATCTGGCTTGGGGCCGGCGCAACCTGCGCTGATGATGTCGATATGTTGGCCAATCAGCCAACCACCAAACCGCAGCCACATTGCGAGG
Organism: Halioglobus sp.; assembly: GCA_045106775.1. GTDB lineage: Bacteria > Pseudomonadota > Gammaproteobacteria > Pseudomonadales > Halieaceae > Marimicrobium. The sequence goes on along the minus strand of JBGCFE010000192.1, from coordinate 640 downwards.
TTACACAGCACACTGTGTTGTACGTCTAAGGAATCATCTTCACAGCGATAGGTCAGTGTGGCCTCTTTTTGCGCCTCATCCACCTCCAGAGTATTAACAATATTTGCGCCCTGGCGCACCCTACACACTCGGTTAAACTCAATGCTGCGGTGCAACGCACCAGCCAACGTACTGCTGTTAATCATGCTCAGCGCGATCATACGCGTTGTACCCACTGGCGTTTGCACATCGGGCATGACGCCCGCCGATTCGTCGCCAAGCTCCCTAATCAGCTCCAGGCATAGGCGCGAATACTGCTCGCGAGAGACAAAATAGGTTTGTGGATCTTCTTTTAAAGGATTGAAGGGGAAACGCGCAGACTCAAGGATTTTACTAATATCACAGTCAAACGCCCGCGCCTGAGCCAACAGTGCCCGAGTAAACTCTAAGGGCACTGCCTCATTAAAGGCGATATCGGCGGTATTGTTCTGGGGCAGAGGCATGCCATCTCCAACTTCTATGGAAAAAGTATACCGCGCATTCAGAAGCCGCGTGAACCGGTAGCACACGCTTGGCAATTACGCCTGCACAATTTCTTTCCGCTTGCGTTTGACAAGGTGTACTTAGCTGCCCCAATATGGGAAAAACTGTAGGCAAATAA
>JBGCFE010000191.1:0-13215 GCA_045106775.1 Halioglobus sp. | reverse complement strand
ACATTGGCTGCGTAGTCGCTGCCGTCACTGAAGGCAATGGCATCTTCGCCCGAGCTTGCCAGTACGTGGAACTCGTGGGAGGCGCTGCCGCCGATGCTGCCGGTGTCGGCGATGACCGGGCGGAACTCCAGACCCAAACGCGTGAAAATGTTCGTGTAGGCACCGAACATGACTTGGTAGGTGTCTTCCAACGACGCCTGATCGGCATGAAAAGAGTAGGCGTCTTTCATCAAGAATTCGCGTGACCGCATGATGCCAAAACGTGGGCGTATTTCATCGCGCACTTTTGTTTGTATCTGATAGAGATTAAGCGGTAGCTGCTTATAACTTTTGATTTCATCACGCACGAGTGCGGTAATCACTTCTTCGTGGGTGGGGCCGAGGCAAAAATCGCGGTTATGTCTGTCTTGTATGCGCAGCAATTCAGGCCCGTACTGCTCCCAGCGGCCCGATTCGTGCCAAAGTTCGGCAGGTTGCACCACGGGCATGCTCACTTCTTGTGCGCCGGCGTCGTTCATTTCATTACGAACAATGTTTTCGACTTTGCGCAGCACGCGCAGCCCCAAAGGTAACCAGGTATACAGTCCGGCTGCCAATTTTCGTATTAAACCGGCGCGCAACATCAGCTGGTGGCTGATAACTTCGGCATCGGCAGGGGTTTCTTTCTGTGTTGCGATAAGAAAATTGCTGGTTCGCATGGTGAGTCCATAAAACGGTAAAAAACAGGCCGCCTAGTTTACGTCTGAACCGTTGATCGGCACAACGCGAAGCTGTTTACATTTTTGTTGCGATTGTTCTACGGGAAATTGCCGAGCGATTTTATAAGCGTATAGCAGTGTATTTTTAGCGCCCTGCGCTCTAAGACTGAAAAAATAGGGCTTTTTTTGCCCTCAGAGGTAGAAAAGGCTTGTTTTGCAGTCACGCATGTTTTATATATTCGCCTGTGCTTTGTGGCATCAACATATTCGAGCTTTTTTAGAAGGTTGGCGGCCCAAATCCATGTGCAAGACGACGAGTGTTAAACATTAATTTTTTTAGGGAAGGTTTTAAAAACATGGCAACTAAAAAAGCAGCTAAGAAGAAAGCTCCAGCAAAGAAGAAGGCAGTTAAGAAAGCCCCTGCCAAGAAAAAAGTAGCTAAGAAGGCAGCACCAGCGAAGAAGGCAGCACCAGCCATCAAAACAAAGATGACTAAGAGCCAGATCCTCGCAAGCCTTTCTGACAGCACTGAGCTGAGCAAGAAAGAAGTGAACGCGGTTCTTGATGGTTTGGCCGAACTGATGGAGCGCAGCATCAAGCCACGCTCTGCTGGTGAGTTCACTCTGCCAGGTATCATGAAAGTAACCACTGTGAAGAAGCCCGCTCGCAAGGCACGCAAGGGCATCAACCCCTTCACTGGTGAAGAGACTACCTTTAAAGCGAAGCCTGCAAGCATCGCTGTTAAGGTTCGTCCTCTGAAGAAGCTCAAGGAATTCGCTGCAGGCTAAGCGATTTCGGTAGCCAGCCTGTGCTTAGTGTCTAAAACTAGCCAGGCTGGTTCTTTCTGCCCACATACGCCATTCGGTGTAGGGCATTTTCTCCTCTAAAATACGTAACTTACGCGCTTGGCCTGTCATTCGGCATAGGTTAAAATTCGCGCCTTAATTTAGCGTTAACTCTGCGTTTTGCACCCCAATTGTGCAGATCGCGCGGTGAGTGAGTCTGTTTCATGCCAATTTATGAGTACCAATGTCAGGAATGCCAAGAAGAACTAGAGGCATTGCGCAAGCTCAGTGACGAGCCTTTGGTTGATTGTCCGGCCTGCGGTAAGCCCGCGCTGAAGAAGAAAGTTTCAGCGGCCGCGTTTCGCCTGAAAGGTGGCGGTTGGTACGAGACTGATTTCAAAACAGGCAAGAAGAAGAACATTGCAGGCGGTTCTGACAGCTCAGGCTCCACCGGTTCGAAAGAAGCTTCGGGCGGCGCATCAGATGGCAAGCCATCATCTAGTGGCAAGTCGAGCGATAGCCAAAAAACAGCCTAACCTTTTATCCCGTCGCTGCAATAACGCAGCGCGGCCAAGCCCAAACCTATGGAAACCAGATTATGCGCAGTCACTATTGCGGTGCTGTCAGTTCAGCGAACATTGACGAAACAATCACCCTTTGCGGCTGGGTAGATCGCCGCCGCGACCATGGCGGAGTGATTTTCCTCGACTTGCGCGACCGTGACGGCATTGTGCAGGTGGTTTTTGACCCGGATACGCAGGAACACTTTGAGCGCGCAGACCGTGTGCGCAGTGAATACGTGCTGCGCGTTACCGGCCGCGTGCGTGCCCGCACCGCGGAAACGGTGAACCCCACCATGGCCACCGGCGAAATTGAGGTGTTGGGTAAAGAGCTGGAGATTCTAAACAGCGCTGCAACGCCGCCTTTCCAGCTAGACGAGCACACCAATGTGGGCGAAGAAGTGCGCCTGCAGTACCGCTATATGGATTTGCGTCGCCAAGAGATGCAGGAGCGGCTCGTAATGCGTTCTAAAATTACCTCTGCGGTGCGAAACTTTCTGGATAAAGAAGACTTTCTCGATATCGAAACGCCGATTCTTACTCGAGCTACCCCCGAGGGCGCGCGGGATTATCTGGTCCCTAGCCGCACGCACCCAGGCCAGTTCTTTGCCTTGCCGCAATCGCCACAGCTGTTTAAGCAGCTATTAATGGTCTCGGGCTTTGATCGTTACTACCAGATCGCTAAATGCTTCCGTGATGAAGATTTGCGCGCCGATCGCCAGCCTGAATTCACTCAGATTGATATCGAAACCACATTTTTGAGTGAAGAACAGATTATGGAGATTACCGAGCGCATGATTCGCGAGCTGTTTAGTGACGTGCTCGATGTGCAATTGCCGGAATTCCCGCACATGACCTATGCCGAGGCAATGGATCGATACGGTTCAGACAAGCCTGATCTGCGCATCCCGCTGGAGCTGGTGAGCGTGGATGATCTGATGCAGCAGGTTGATTTTAAAGTGTTCCGTGGGCCGGCTGATGACCCAGAGGGTAGGGTAGCCGCGCTTAAAGTGACTGGCGGTTCCAGCATTAGCCGTAAAGAAATCGACGATTACACCAAGTATGTGTCGATTTATGGTGCGCGCGGTCTTGCGTGGATCAAAGTGAACGATTTGGCAGCGGGTGTGGAGGGCTTGCAGTCACCCATCCTCAAATTTATGCCTGATGAAGTGGTCACGCAGATGATTGAGCGGTTGGAAGCCGCCGACGGCGATATCATCTTCTTCGGTGCCGATAAAGTGGCCACCGTGAACGAAGCGTTGGGCGCACTGCGTATAAAGGTAGGTGAAGATCAGGGTTTAGTGGCGGAAGGTTGGGCGCCGCTGTGGGTTGTAGATTTCCCCATGTTCGAAAAAGACGGCTCTGGCGAGCTCACGCCCTTGCATCACCCCTTTACCGCGCCTTCGTGCAGCGCAGAAGAGCTCATTGCTAACCCGGCAGCGGCGTTATCACGCGCCTACGACATGGTACTTAATGGTACAGAGCTTGGCGGCGGCAGTATTCGTATCCACCAACACGAGATGCAGCAGGCGGTGTTCCGTATTCTGAATATCGATGACGAAGAAGCGGACGAAAAGTTTGGCTTTTTGCTCAACGCCCTACAGTACGGCGCACCACCGCATGGCGGCCTGGCCTTTGGTCTTGACCGTATCGTGATGCTGATGACCGGTGCGGCGTCTATTCGTGATGTTATTGCCTTCCCGAAAACGCAAAGCGCAGCCTGTGTAATGACAGACGCCCCGGGGGATGTCAGCGGCGCGCAGTTGAAAGAGCTGAATATTCGTCTGCGTCAGACTCGCGAAGAGCAGGCCAGTGCCGCGCAGGAGAGTGAAAGCTAACGCATTACAGCGGTAGAGAGCGCCCACTTTTTGAAAGCTTCGCCGGGTCATCGGCGAGGCTTATTCTGAAATCTTCCCATTCAGTAATGGCATCCCTTAGCTAAAGTTCGTCATAATAGAGCCTGTTCTCTTGCAGCACGGAAATGGCTATGCCGCTCATCCTGGGGATAGACCCCGGCTCTCGCAAAACCGGCTTTGGCATTATCAATTATGTCTCAGGGCGCAGCGAGTACATCACCAGCGGCGTTATAAAACTCCCCAGCACTGAGCTGCCAGAGCGTCTGCGCATTATTTTTGAGAATGTCACCGAGCTGGTGGAAACACATTGCCCGCAAGAGCTGGCCATTGAGCAGGTGTTTATGGCCAAGAGCGCGGGCTCTGCACTCAAGTTGGGGCAGGCCAGAGGCGCTGCCATTGTTGCCTGCGTCGCTAAGCAAATGCCGGTGTCAGAATATTCCGCGCGGCAAATCAAGCAATCGGTGGTGGGTACGGGAGCCGCCGATAAAGAGCAGGTGCAGCACATGGTGAAAACGCTACTTAAACTGCCTGCAGCGCCTGCTGAAGATGCCGCCGATGCATTGGCCGCAGCGCTGTGCCATGCGCATACTCAACAAAGTATGATTAACATTGCGGGCGCTAAATCGGTGCGCCGGCGGCGAATGCGCTAGTAGGCGCGCTTAGGCTTAAACATGATTGGACGAATTCGTGGCGTATTGGTGCACAAACAGCCCCCCGACATCCTGGTGGATGTTGCCGGTGTGGGCTATGAGTTACAGGTGCCTATGACCACATTGTTTCAGCTGCCGGAGGTGGGCAGTGATGTGACGCTGGTGACGCACTTTGTGGTCCGCGACGACGCCCAATTGCTGTATGGCTTTTTCGAGGAGCGCGATCGCTTCCTGTTTCGTCAGCTCATTAAGGTAAATGGCGTCGGTCCCAAGCTCGCCCTGACCATTCTCTCGGGAATGGATGCCGTAAGCTTCGCGCGCTGCGTGCAGCGTGATGATATTTCCTCTCTGGTGGCGCTGCCTGGCGTGGGCAAGAAAACCGCCGAGCGTTTGCTGATTGAAATGCGCGACAAGCTGCAAGACTGGCTCCTGCAATCTGAAGCCGGCGGCATGCCGGATCCGGCAGCCACAGTAGAGCCCGTACCCGATATTGTCGCGGATGCCGAAGGCGCACTGATCGCCTTGGGTTACAAGCCCCAAGAAGCCACCCGTATGGTATCGGCAGTGAATGACGATAGCGTTGATGACAGCGAAGAGTTGATTCGGCGCGCACTCAAGTCCATGGTTAACGCATGATCGAAACAGACCGCCTTATTGCCCCGCAGCCTGATGGCAGCCCAGAAGATGCGATGGATCGCGCCATTCGCCCGAAAACGCTGGCCGAGTATGTTGGCCAACCGGTGGTGCGCGAGCAAATGGAGATTTTTCTGCAGGCGGCGCGCGGGCGCAACGAGCCGCTAGATCACACCCTGATTTTTGGCCCACCCGGCCTGGGTAAAACGACCCTTGCTAGCATCATCGCGCAGGAAATGGGCGTGTCGCTAAAGACAACCTCTGGCCCTGTGTTAGAAAAGGCCGGTGACATCGCCGCGCTGATGACAAACCTGGAGCCAGGCGACGTACTATTCATCGACGAAATACATCGCCTCAGCCCGTTCGTTGAAGAAATACTTTATCCGGCGATGGAAGACTACCAACTCGATATCATGATTGGTGAGGGCCCCGCCGCCCGCTCAATCAAGCTAGATTTGCCACCTTTTACGCTGGTGGGCGCTACCACGCGTGCTGGTTTGCTTACCTCCCCGCTGCGCGACCGCTTTGGCATTGTGCAGCGCCTGGAGTTTTATGAGGTGAAAGACCTGGCGCATATCGTGCAGCGCTCGGCAGGCATCTTAGAAATAGGCATGGATGACAAAGGCGCTCAGGAGATTGCCCGGCGCGCCCGCGGCACACCCCGCATCGCCAATCGCCTGCTACGTAGGGTACGTGATTACGCAGAAGTAAAGGGCGACGGGCACATTAATGCCGATATGGCGGGCAAGGCGCTGGATATGCTGAGCGTGGATCAAAAGGGCTTCGATCACCTTGATCGGCGCCTGCTATTGGCCTTGATCGAGAAATTTGATGGTGGCCCCGTGGGCGTCGATAGCCTTGCTGCCTCCATTTCAGAGGAGCGCGGCACCATTGAAGATGTGCTCGAGCCGTACCTCATTCAGCAGGGCTACATGATTCGCACGCCGCGTGGGCGCATGGTCACCCGCAATGCCTACCTGCACTTTGGTTTGCCCAGCCCCAAGCCAGCTGCCGAAACTGGCGGCAATTTACCGCTAGATTTGGAAGACGGTAGCTAAAAACGTGGAGGCTGCGGAATTTTCGACCCCAATACGGGTCTACATTGAAGACACTGACGCCGGTGGCATCGTCTATTACGTGAACTATCTGAAGTTCATGGAGCGGGCACGCACCGAATTTATGCGGTCATTGGGCTTTGGCAAAGCGTACATTTTTAACCACGATCTTATGTTTGTGGTGCGCGATGTGGCAGTAACGTATTTACTGCCGGCAACGCTGGATGACGAGCTAACCGTAACAGCCACCGTGCGTTCTGCGCGCGGGGCCGGTATCGTGTTTGCGCAGTCGGTACTTCGTGGGGGCGAGGTGCTGGCTAAAGGTGAGCTTACGATTGCCTGTGTGAGCACAATAACAATGAAGCCTCGGCGCCTGCCGCCAGAGATTTCTGCGCAGTTAAAGCTAACGTAAGACCAAAGTAAGACCAAAGTACGACCATAGTAAAAAAGGGAGTAGGGGAGTTGGAAGAACAGCTAGGCTTGTTGGAGTTGATACTCAACGCCAGTATCACCGTGCAGATAGTGATGGGCATATTAGTGCTCGCCTCCGTCATCTCCTGGTACATGATTGCGAATCGTTTTATTTACATGCGTAGAGCGCGTGATGAAATGTATCGCTTTGAAGAGAATTTTTGGTCTGGCGTGGATTTGGCGCAGCTTTACCGCGAGGGTAATGAGCGCGCATCTGACGGCCAGGCGATTCTGGGCATGGAGAGTATTTTCCGCTCTGGGTTTAAAGAGTTTTCCCGTTTGGCACAGCAGTCTGAAGTAGATTCTGATGCCGTTTTAGAGGGTGCACGGCGTGCGATGCGGGTGGCCGCAATGCGTGAAGAAGAGCGGCAGGAAAGGCATCTACCCTTTCTTGCATCGGTAGGCTCTACCAGCCCCTACATCGGGTTGTTCGGCACAGTGTGGGGCATCATGCATTCCTTTCGCGGGTTAGCCAATGCCACGCAAGCAACGCTTGCGACGGTAGCGCCGGGTATTTCTGAGGCATTGATAGCCACGGCCATGGGCCTGTTTGCCGCTATTCCTGCGGTGCTGGCATACAACCGTTTTGCCTCGCGGGTCGATGTGCACAACAACCGTTACGACACCTTTATTGATGAGTTCTCTGGCATTTTGTATCGCCAAACCTATGCGGTGCGTTCGCGCAACGGCGTAGCGGAGTAACGCACTGTGGCTGGCAGGCAGAAAAAGCATCGCCCCATGTCTGAGATTAACGTGGTGCCGTATATCGACGTAATGCTGGTGCTGCTCATTATCTTCATGGTGACGGCGCCCATGCTGATGCAGGGTGTAAAAGTGGATTTGCCGGAGGCCAGCGCAGATCCCGTTGAGAATCAGGACAGTGAGCCGGTAATAGTGTCGGTGAATGCGCAGGGTGAATTGTTTTTAAACCTGGGGCAGGAAGAGCAGGTGTTAGCACTGCCCACTATTAAAGATAGAGTCGCCGCTGTTATGCGCCGTAATCCAAAGAAGCCCGTGTTGGTGTGGGGTGACAGGGCAGTGCCTTACGGCGAAGTGGTTACTGTAATGGTGGCACTGCAAGAAGCCGGCGCGCCTAGCGTTGGGCTGGTAACCGAAAACCCGCAATGAGTAGTGCCGCTGCCAGGCAAATCGCTGCGCCGCGCATTGTTGTTCGGCCGTTGCTGATAACCCTCCTATTGCACGGGCTTATGCTGGCCGCATTGATGGTGAACCTGACTCCCGAAAAACCCAAAGTCGTGAAGGTAAAGCCCGCGCCAAAGGTGATCAATGCGCGCTTAGTGGATGTCAGCGAGTTTCAGCCAAAACCTAAGCCCAAAGCGAAGCCCAAGCCACCCACAAAGCCAAAGCCTGTGGTGAAAAAGCCCGTTGTTAAGGAAAAGCCCAAACCCGTTGTTAAAGAAAAGCCCAAGCCGAAACCAAAGCCGGCTGTGGTGCCAACGCCCAAGGTTGAGCCAAAACAAGAGCCCAAACCGGTTCCACGCATTACGCCGGCAGAGCTGGCAGCCCTGGCCCGAGCCGAGTTGGCAGATGCCGCTGCAGAAGAGCAAACTGCCACCGCCGAGGAAATGGCGGCCAGCTATGCAGCGCTGATACGGCAAACGGTTGAAGGTTATTGGAGTCGCCCCCCCAGCGCACGCAATGGTATGGAAGTGCTGCTGGCGATAAAGTTGATTCCCACCGGTGAGGTGGTCAGCGTATCCATTGTGCAAAGCAGCGGTAATACTGCGTTTGATCGCTCAGCTGTTAACGCCGTGAACAAAGCGGGTGCGTTTCCGGAATTACAAAAACTCCCCACGCGGGAGTTTGAACGAACCTTCAGGCGCTTTAGCCTACTCTTTCGACCAGAGGATTTGCGTTACTAATGAAAACTGTCATTCCCAAAGCGCTAGTGCAATGCGCAACACTGTTTTTGTTTACCTTGGCGCTGGGTGCCGCGCAGGCGCGTGCGCAGCTGGTGATTGAAGTCACCCAGGGTATCGATAACCCCACTTCCATCGCCGTCGTGCCGTTTGGGTGGCAGGGTACTGGCGCTGCACCGGAAGATATTTCTGCCGTGATAGACAGCGATCTTGCCCGTAGCGGGCAATTTGCGCCGATTAGCAGAGCCGATATGCTCAGCCGGCCCAGTAATGAAACAGAGCTGTTTTATCGCGATTGGCGTGCCATTGATGCGCAGTACATTCTCATCGGCAGGGTGTCGGCCTTTGGCGGCCCAATGCGTATTGAGTATGAGCTGTTTGATGTGCGCAGTCAGAAGTTGGTGCACGGTGGCTCGGTTTCGGGCGAAGTGAACGAAGCCCGTATGCTGGCGCACCGTGTTGCCGACGATATTTACGAAGAACTCACTGGCATACCCGGCGCATTTGCCACACGGCTGCTATACGTTTCGGTGACTCGCGTGCCCGGTGGTAAAGATTATGCACGGCTGACCCTTGCTGATTCTGACGGCGCACGCCCCATTGTGCTGCTGGAATCGCGGGAGCCGATTATGGCGCCTACGTGGTCGCCCAGTGGCAAAGAGATCGCCTACGTGTCGTTTGAAAGCGGCAGGCCTGCTATTTACAGGCAGGAGCTTGCCTCAGGCAGGCGCGAGCAGCTCACTAATTTCAAGGGCATTAATGGCTCGCCTGCGTGGTCACCCGACGGTAACACCATGGCCATGGTGCTCTCTAAAGACGGTAGCCCCGATGTGTATTTGATGGATTTAGCCAGCAAGCGGCTGAAGCGCATCACCAGCCATTACGCGATTGATACTGAGCCTACCTGGATGCCCGATGGCAACTCCCTGCTGTTTACATCAGACAGAGGCGGTAAGCCGCAAATTTATCGCTACAATTTACGCGCTGGCACTACCGATCGCGTGACCTTTGAAGGTAGCTACAACGCCCGCGCAAGGGTGGCCCAGGATGGCCGTAACGTGGTGATGGTAAGCCAGCAAGATAGGCGTTATCACATCTCGTTGTTAGATCTCCAAACCGAGCGTTTACAGGTGTTAACCAGCACCTCTTTGGATGAAAGTCCCAGTATCGCGCCAAATGGCTCTATGGTATTGTACGCAACCAAGCACGGGGGTCGCGGCATTCTCGCCGCAGTGTCTGTCGATGGAGGCTTCAAATTCCGGTTGCCTGCCCGCGAGGGTGATGTTCGAGAGCCGGCGTGGTCTCCTTATATGAAACCTTAAAGTGTCGATCGTAACTGGTCGATAAACATTTGATAATTCTACAATCGAAACGTGAAGGAAGAGCTATGAAACACTTATCCATCGCTGGCAAAGCCGTAACCCTACTGTTTGCAACTAGCCTGATGGTTGCCTGTTCAGGCAACGACACCAAAGAAGACGACGGAACCATGGTTGATACTGGTACTTCCGGTTCGTCCGATAACTCCGCTGAGCAATCGGCTGCCGCGCGTGAAATGCAGCGTCTGCAAGACGCCGCTGCCCGTGCTGGCAACGTGTTCTACTTTGAATTTGATAGTGCGAACCTGACGCGCCAGGCAATCGCCGCTCTAGATGCGCATATCGCCATTCTGCAGCGCGGTGACAGCAACGTTCGCCTTGAAGGCCACACCGATGAGCGCGGTACGCGTGAGTACAACATTGCCCTTGGCGAGCGCCGTGCCAACTCAGTGCGCGATTACATGGTGGCTAACGGCATCGGTTCTTACAGAATTGAAAGCGTAAGCTATGGCGAAGAACGCCCTGTTGCTTACGGTTCTTCTGAATCGAACTGGTCGCAGAACCGCCGCGTTGAACTCAAGTAATCAGACGATACGAAAGTTGATAACTGCCTATGCCTAAGTTACATAAAGGGCTTTTAGTTAGCGGGCTGGTCATTGCGACCAGCCCGTTCTGCTTTATAGCCTCAGCACAAAACTCTACCCCCAGTTATATTGACGTAGAAGCCGAGCGCGCTGCGCGTGAAGCCGCTGGCGTTGCTGCGCCAGAGCGCGATCGCAATTTGGATCCTTACGGTGCGCGGCCCTCGCAATCTTATCCGGCAACGACCTACGGTGCCCCGGCTACTAGCTACAGCGTTGATGGCAATGCCGCTGGGCCAGCTACCGGTGCAACTAGCCAGCCTGCTCCGGGTGGGTTCGGTGGTGGCTCTGGTAGCAGTTCGGGCGGCCCAAATCTCGGCAATCTGTTCTACCAGCTGCAACAGCTGCAGCAGGAAGTTATGCGCCTTAACGGCAAGGTAGAAGAGCAGGCGTTTCAGTTGCGTCGCATGCAGGAGCAAAGCCGCGAGCGGTATCTGGATATCGACAAACGCATGAGTGAGTTAACCACTGGAGGCGTCTTAGCTAGCAGTGGTTCTGGGAATGGTGCGAGCGGTGGCCGAAGTAATGAGCCTGCGGTGGTCATTCCACCGGCGGGTACCGGTAAAGCCAGCGGTGAAGAGCAGCCAGGTGAAGCTGAGGCTTATCAGGAAGCTTATTCCATGGTAACCAGCCGCCGTTTTGATCGCGCTATCGCTTCTTTCAACGAGTTCTTAAAAGAATTCCCCGACGGCCGTTATGCGCCTAACGCCAGCTACTGGATGGGCGAGCTTTACCTGGTGAGAGAGCCGCCAGACCTTGAGGCCGCTCGGCAATCCTTTGCATTGTTGCTGAGCGAATTCCCGCAGCATACCAAAGCCGCCGACGCCCTGTATAAGCTGGGCACTGTGCAGTTTATGAAAGGTAACCGCGAGAAAGCGCGCGAATACTTAAACCTGGTGATAGAACAGTACGGCTCCAGTAATTCTGCTGTGGCAAAACTGGCACGGGATTTCATCTCCGAAAACTATTGAAAGAGCTACAGAGCGCCACGTCTTGGCCAGCGAAACCCTTCAAACCGGTGATGCCCTGCGTATCACCGAAATCTTTTATTCCCTGCAAGGCGAAGCGCGCACCGTAGGCTTACCTACCGTGTTTGTGCGCCTCACCGGTTGCCCGTTGCGTTGCGTGTATTGCGATACCGAGTACGCTTTCAGCGGTGGCGAGATGCGTAGCTTTAGCAGTATTGCGGAAGAAGTGGCGGGGTACTCTCCACGCTACGTGACGGTTACTGGAGGTGAGCCCCTGGCACAGCCGCAGTGTTTGCCGCTGCTTACCATGCTGTGTGATGCAGGCTACGAAGTATCGCTAGAAACTAGCGGCGCTATGGATACGAGCGGCGTAGATGCACGCGTTGTTACTGTGCTTGATTTAAAAACGCCCGCCTCGCAAGAAGTAGCGCGCAACGATTACAGCAATGTGGAACGTTTGCGCGCGCACGATCAGGTGAAGTTTGTGGTGTGTAACCGACAAGATTACGAGTGGGCGCGGTTTAAGCTAGACGAGTATCAATTAGCAGAGCGCGTATCAGACGTGCTGTTTTCGCCCAGCCACGCAGAGTTAAAGCCGCGCGAGCTCGCCGATTGGATACTGGAAGACAACCTGCCGGTAAGGCTACAGCTGCAGTTGCATAAACTGTTGTGGAACGACGAGCCAGGGCATTGAACATGAGCAGCAAAAAAGCCGTTATTCTTGTTTCCGGTGGGTTAGATTCCACCACTGTTTTGGCCCAGGCCAAGGCCGATGGCTACGCCTGCTACACCCTAAGTTTTGACTATGGCCAGCGCCACCGCGCAGAGCTAGCCGCCGCCGAGCGGGTGTCTGCCCACTTGGGCGATATAGAGCATAAAGTGGTAAAGCTCAATCTGGATAGTATTGGCGGCTCTGCCCTTACCGATACCGCCATAGCCGTGCCCGAAGAAGCCAGTGAAGGCATTCCCATCACCTATGTACCGGCCCGCAACACGGTGTTTCTTGCCATTGCGCTGGGCTGGGCCGAAGTGCTGGGTGCCCACGACATCTTCATCGGCGTAAACGCTGTAGATTACTCTGGCTACCCCGATTGCCGCCCCGAATTCATCGCCGCCTTTGAAAATATGGCCAACCTAGCCACAAAAGCAGGGGTGGAGGGCCAGAAAATCACCATTCACACGCCGCTAATGGCCGCCGGTAAAGGCGAGATTATCCGCCAAGGCATTGCGCTGGGGGTGGATTATGCTCATACCGTCTCCTGCTATCAGGCAACCGAGGCCGGCCTTGCCTGCGGTAGATGCGATAGCTGCCGCCTGCGTAGGCAGGGCTTTGAAGATGCCGGCGTGCCAGACCCAACGCGCTACGCCTGATGCCAATAACGGCCCACGGAGAAAGCTTCGCAGGCGGTTGATTTGCCTCAAAATAGCACTTGAATTTAGACGATATTTCCGTAACATACCGGCTCCTTCTGGGGCCGTTAGCTCAGTTGGTAGAGCAGTTGGCTTTTAACCAATTGGTCGCTGGTTCGAATCCAGCACGGCCCACCAAATTATTGCGGGTGCAACCTTGAGACATAGGTGACACTTTATACCGAAGACATGGGTAACACTTTCGTCACGAAAGGGTTCTCCGCCGGTTCCACGCGGCTTTCGTCTTCGTCAAAGAATCCTAAATCATATTGCATGAAGCTGACTAGCC
>JBGCFE010000190.1:0-50430 GCA_045106775.1 Halioglobus sp. | reverse complement strand
GAATTGAAAGCTAGCGGTGTGTTTTCAGGGCGCTTGGGCATCCTGACGTTGTTTGAAATCAATACGATACTCGCAGGTCACACAGCGCCGCATGCCGTCGCGCATGCTCGCATTTTGTGCTTTTAGTGTCTCGAGTTCTTTGCGCAACGCAACTAGCTCTTTTTCTTGCGCCAGCAATCGTTGTTGGGGTTTGAGTAAGTTTTTGAACGGCATTGATAGACAGAGCGCCTAACTCGTTTGCCAGCTCATGCGAACGGTGCAGGAAGTCTCCGGCAAATGCGGATCAAACTCCATTTTCAAACCACCGCCTTCACCCTTAAACAGCGCTTCAAAGGGCCCTTTGCAGATATGAAGGCAGCCTTCTTCGGGCAAAGCGTTTGAATTCGGTAAAGAATCCTGACTTGCGCAGGTGTGCCACGCGCAATCGGGTATATGCATCACTGTTAGGCCATTGCCCGGGTCGTACTCAGTAATAGTGGCCGGGCCAGTCAACCAGTGAGCAGGGTTAAACGTTTCGAACATGAAGGTGCTCCAGCGGCTTGGCTTTTTCTGCCCCGCGCTGTTTGTCTTTTTTGGCTTCTTGTTTTTGTTTTTATCCGACATGCTATTCATCATTTTCAGAAAGTCGCCGGAGGTTTCGTGGGAGAGGGCGACAGACGTGCCAATGACGATCTCTTCGAATTGCTTTTGGTTGAAATGCTTGCGTAGTTCCAATAGCGCCCACTCAACCTCGCGAACGAAGTTGCCGTAGCGCTTGCGCCATTTCTCTCTGGGTGAATCGTGCCACTGCAATATTTCTCGACGCGATTTTATTTCTTCATAGTCACGGTCGACTTGTTCTTTGTCGCCTGATAAACGCAGTATGGGAAGAAAGGTATGACTAACGATTGGCATCGCCTTTTTTACCAACATGGAATTGGACATCCACATATCGATCCATGCCTGTGGGCCCCAATTAGCGTAAAAGCCTAATTTTTTGGGCGCTGCTACGCGGCCTGTGCCTTGATCGCTGGTGATTACTGTGTCATCCGTCACGGTGCTTTCTCCTGTCAGGCGGCGAGGGTAGGGTAGTCGCGCTTAATTCCTGAAGCGTACTGTAATGCCATACGTTTCTTCAGGCGCTACAACGCCCGCGTATCCACCAAGGACCGGAATATCGATGCCAAAACCAAAGTACTCTTCATCCAAAAGGTTGCGGCCCCACAGGCCAACCTCCCAGGTGTTGTCGGCGTTCGTCAATGTGAGCCTTAGGTTGAGAAGGTGTACGGCGTCATTTTTAAGGTTTGGATCCAAGTCTTGATCCAGAAAAAATTCATCCGTGTAGCTGTGTTCAACGCGCCCGATTGCTAGTAAGTCGTCACCAAGAGGCTTGTCATATTGTAGAAATGAGCTGACCGTCCACTCGGGCGCATTATCGATGGCTTGTCCCGCGAGATCCTGTGTACATACAAACCCGGTGCCGGGCTGTCCACCCTGCCGGCCCATCTCTATGAAGAACCTGCGGAACGTTTCCTCCACGGTGCACTGGCCATTTTCGAACTCTTTATATTCTGCCTTGTTGTAGCCGATAGCTGTGCTGAGCGTGAGATCGGCGGTAGGTACATACACAATCTCTATTTCAGATCCGTAACTTTCCATTGAGCCGGCGTTAGTCACGCGAATAGAAGAACCGTCGAAGGCCTGAGCCTGAAAATCTTCGTACTCGACGTAGTAGAACGTGCCATTGAATGTCAGCCTGCGGTCTTCTGAGGAGGCCTTCCAACCAAGTTCATAGTTGGTTGCAATCTCTTCGTCGAACTCGCCGTTTAAGCCTTGCAGCTCGCGTCGCTGATTGTAGCCGCCCGATTTAAACCCGCGACTTACGCTTGCGTACGTCATGATTTCAGGGGTAACGAAATACCGCAGATTGATAGAAGGTGAAATGTCGTCGTCGGTTCGCGACTCATCATAAAAAACATCGGGACCGGCGACAGGGGGTATATCGATGATAGATTCTGGGAAGGTTAGCTGCGAGCCAACGCGTTCTTTCTTTTCGGTGGTGTAGCGAAGGCCCAGAGTAGCGCTGAATTCATCGGTAATGTTCCATACTACTTGGCCAAAAGCTGCGAAGCTGGTGGTTTGGTATTCATTGGTATCCAGGTTCTCTGTGCCCGCAGGGAAAATGGTGCCAATCAGGCCTAATCGATCAGTTAGTTTGGGTGTTTGTGCGGTAATCCCTTCCGAGTCTAGTTTTGAGTAGTAGGCGTACAGCCCACCCTGGTAGTCGAAGGTTTCACCGCCTGGCGATGTTAGCCGCAGTTCTGATGAGTACTGATCTAACTCGATTTCGGAGTCGCCATACACCGCATCATAGGGCCCAAAGTCACCGTCAAAGGCGCTGGCTTGATCGTAGTAACGCCAGGCGTTAATAAACGTGATGGTGATTTCGTTGTCCAGATCCAGGTTCCATTCTACCGACACGCCACCCACTTCAATTTCATTAAAAGTGTCGGCGTTGAAGAAGTAGTCATTACCGAACGGATCAGCAGGTGGCGGAGCGAAGCCTTCCAAATCTTCGAAGGAAAGAAACTGAAGAATAGGGTTGCCATTAACATTCAAACCAAGCTCTTGCTGCAGTTCTTGTGACGGCGAATTGGTACCCGGTGCGTTGAGTGTTGAGAGGCCGGAGTAATTAATGACCCCAAGCGCGCAGCAATCGGTATCTTCCTTTGTGTAGTCAACGGTGACCAGAAACTCGCCTGCATCTTGTGCATCAAAGAGCGTGCGGAATTTTATGCCCTTCTTATTCGCGTCGTTGACGCCTTCACCGGTGAATTTGTTTTCGAACAGGTGATCTCCGTCAATGCCGAAACCGGTAATGCGCATAGCATGCCCAGACTCGCCAAAGGGTATGTTCACCATGCCGCGCACTTCCAGGCGTTCGTCTGACGTGTAAACCAATTCGGTTTCATATTCAAATTCGGCGGAGGGCTGTTTGGTAATGATGCTGATGGCGCCCGCTGCTGTGTTTTTGCCGTAGAGTGTGCCCTGTGGGCCTCTTAGTACTTCCACGCGTTCCACGTCGATCAGGTCACTGATGCTCATGCCCGCACGGCCTTGATACACGCCGTCGATAAACATACCCACGCTTGGGTCGATGCCGACGTTGGTGCCGACTGAGCCAATGCCACGAATCCGGATAGAGGTAGACCGAGAGTCCGTCCCCGGCGTTATCTTGAGGCTTGGCGTGTATTGCTCCAGCCCGGCCAGATCATTTACTCCGGCGTTTTTGAAAAACTCGCTGGTAAATGCCGAGACTGACATTGGTACCTCCTGCAAGCTTTGGGCGCGACGGTTGGCTGTCACAATGATTTCTTCAAGCGCAAAGTTCTGTGCATTCTGCGTTTGCTGTGCAGGAGCGGGGTTCGCCTGCGCGGAATTTTGTGCCTCAGCGCAGAGCAACGGGAACAGCAGCGGAGACACAAGCAAAACGCTCGTTAGGCGGCGACGAGTAGCCATGCATTTCACCAGTATTAGTATTATTCGAAAGCCTTTGCGGGCCCTTTATCGAGCAGCGGAACACGACAAAGTTGTTATAGCACAACAGTAGCAAACGGTCTTTTAAAAAACAAACCGAATTGACTGTTTATTTTATTTGGCGGGGTATTTGGGTCAGCAAGCAGGCTCCTGAGAGGTGTTCTGGCAGGCTTTTACTGCGCATTCTGTTTGCCTAGGCGTCTCTGATGTCGGCGGTTCCAAGACCTTGAAAGAGAACGGTGAGCACCGCATCACGGATGGAGTCAGGTGAGTTCTCAACATCAACAAGGTGGCCAATACGGTTGTCGTTGACGAGGGAAACGAACCCATGAATCGCAGACCAGATAGTGAGTGCCTGCATTACAGCGTCGCCCTTGCGCACTACGTTAAGGGCCTGCGCCTGCTCAATTTGCGCGACCATGTCCTGCAGCGCTTCCGCGCTGGTGTGTTGCAGAGTCACGTGTCCCGTACTGCTTAGTAGGTCACCGCTAAACATCACTCGGTAGTAGGCAGGATGCTCCAGGGCAAAGTTCACATAGCCCAGGCCAGTCGCTGCAAACTGATGCACTGGGTCGTCCTCAGCGCTCGACTTTTCATGCTCAACGGTAGCCTGCATCAACTCGAAGCCTTGCTCCACTACCGCCAGGATAAGCTCATCTTTATCGGTGAAGTGGCGGTAGGGCGCTGCGTGGGATACGCCTGCTCGCCGGGCGACTTCGCGTATTGTTAGGCCCTGAGGCCCAATTTCACCGATCACCTCCAGTGCGGCACCCAGCAGAGCGGAGCGCAGATCGCCGTGATGATAGCGCTGTTTAGCAGCGGTCATTAATGGGTGTTCGTCGTTTAGCCATAGAGCGATGGTACCAGAATCAGTATTGTGTGTTTATGTTGTAAACATCAAATGCAGGTGCTAATGTTTCTAGTGGTAACACTGTTCCAGCCAGACTGAGATAAATCTAATGCGAGGTTATTCCTGTGGCACAACCCATGTCGGCTTCAAACCCTTTCTTAAACTTTCCCTATGGCCCCATTCAGATGGAGTGCGAAGCGCATGATCTGATTGTTGAGGGCGAGGTGCCCGCCGATTTGAGCGGCACGCTGTATCGCGCTGGGCCGAACCAGCGTTTCGCCCCCCGTGGCGACTACCATCTCTTTGCCGGCGACGGCATGGTGCATGCCTTTCATATTGATAGCGGCAGTGTCGACTACGTAAACCGTTGGGTGCGCACGGCTAAGTGGAACATTGAAGATCGAGAGGGGCGTGCGGTCATCAACCCGATGAACCCGTTCGATTGCGAACCTGAATATTCCGATTTTGTTTTTACAGATAAAGATGGCTTGGCCAACACCGCGTTGGTTTGGCACGGGGGGCGTTTGTTGGTAATGGAAGAGGGGCATCCTCCCTACGAGTTAGACCCGTTTACTCTGGAGTCTATCGGCAGCTGGAATTTTCGCGGTAAGTTGAACACTGCGATGACGGCGCACCCCAAAATTGACCCTGACACAGGTGAGATGGTGTTCTTTGCCTATATGGCCAGCGGCCCGTTCTCGTCCGATGTAGCACTGCACAAGGTGAATGCTGAAGGTTTGTTAACTGAGAGCCATATCATCCCAACGCCTTACTCATCGATGGTGCACGATTTCATCATCACCGATAACTATGTCATTTTTCCTGTGATGCCAATTACCGGCAGTATCGAGCGTGCGATGGAAGGTGGCCCTCCATTTGCCTGGGAGCCTGATAAAGGTGTGCACCTGGGCGTGATGCCGCGCCACGGCGGAACAGCCGAAGATGTAAAGTGGGTTGAGATGGACCTGTGTTTTGCATTTCACTTTATGAATGGGTTTGATCAAGACGGTGTGATTAGCGTGGACGCGTGCCAGTTTGAGAACGCGCCGCTGTTTCCTACACCTGATGGTGAATCTAGCGGTGAAGCAAAACCCTACCTGTCTCGCTGGACGATCGACATGAACGACGCGCAGCCGCGTGCGCAGTTTAAGCGTATCGATGACAATGAATCTGAATTTCCCCAGTGTGATCCGCGCTTCGAAGGCAAGCCGTATCGCCACGGCTGGTATACCTCACCGGATGGCCAACTTGCGAGCCCGCTGGTAGAAAACGAAAATTTCTATAACGTGGTTGCACACTTTGACCATGAGACGGGTGAATCGCAGCGTTACTCCTGTGGGCAGTCGATGACCTCTGAAGCATTGTTTGTGCCCAAATCAGACAGCGCAAAAGAAGGCGAGGGGTATGTGCTTTCGGTGGTTTCGAGTTTTGAAACGCGCACCAGTAGCCTGTTTATCTTCGATGCACAGAAGATAGCGGAGGGCCCCGTGGCGAAAGTGCATTTGTCGCACTGTGTGCCCGCGGGTTTCCATGGAACGTGGAGAAGTAACGAGCTGTAAAGCGCTTGCGTGAGCGAGCCTGGCGTGGCGTTTTAGTCGGTAGCTGACGACGACCCACGAACCTGAAGTTCGTGGCGAGTGATCAGCCACTGGCTGTCGATACATTCCAGTGTGGTGTGATACGTGGCCCACAGTGTGAAGCGCCCTCCGTCAACCAAAACGTGCATGGCCTGCACATCGCTGCGGGTACTTGCACAGCGGTTGCCGGTTTTACTGTGAGACGCGGCGGTTGCGAACTGCGGGCCCAATAAGTGCTGCGTTGCGCTGTATTGCGACAGTGCGCTCCATACATAGTCCACCCATTCATCGCGGCCGCGAAAAACCGCGTCCCCGAAGTTGTGAATCTCAAGCTCGCTGGCAAAGCAGGCTGCGTAGCGTGCTTTGTCGCGCTCATCAACGCCGGCTGCGTAATTGAGCATGACATCTTGTAAGGCTATGCGGTCGGTAGTGGATAATGCGGATACTTCAGCCATTCTGCTAACCTCGGTCAGTGACGTGTGGGTGCTACTCGGGCGAACTCTGTGCAGCTACGCCCGTGCCAATTCGGTTTGTTTTTAGTAGTCTAGCTGGCAGTGTAACAGTGAACACAGACAAGCCGTAAAAATTGCAATCTACAGTTTGGAATAAGAGGTAATAGATGTCAGAGCAGATAAACGGTCAAGACATGCCAAGTGATTTACCCGACTGGCCTACGCAGGAAATTCGCGGGCACGCGCTAGACGGCCACAGATACACCTCGAAGGCATTCGCAGACGAGGAGTGGGAAAATGTGTGGACAAAAGTCTGGTTGCTACTCGGTCGCGAAGACGAAATTCCTGAACCCGGCAATTGGCAGCAAGAAGAAGTCGGCCCCGAATCAATACTGATGGTGCGGCAAAAAGATGCGAGCATTAAGGCGTTCTATAACGTGTGCCAGCATCGTGGTCAGCGACTCGTTAGCGAAGAAAAAGGCAAAGTGCGACGTTTTGTGTGTCCCTATCATAGCTGGGCGTGGAATACCGACGGTTCGCTGGATTACGTGCAGGATGCCGATGATTTTCCGGCGGGGAACCCCTGTGGCAAGGTCACTTTAGCGGAAGTGCGCTGTGAAACCTTTGCCGGCTTTATTTGGGTCAACATGGATCCAGATTGTGCGAGCCTCAAAGAATGGTTGGGCCCCGTTTGGGGTGATTGGGAGCCGTATGCCATTCAGGATTGGAAGCGTTACATTGCGAAAACCACCGTGCTGCCCGTGAATTGGAAGGTGGTGATGGACAACTTCAATGAGTCATACCATGTGAATACGGTGCACCGCCCTAAAGGCGCGGATGTTGAGAAGTTGCGCATTCACTCGGGTATCGACACCAGTTATAAAACAACGCGTTTTGATATGGCCGATGAAGGGCACAGTCGGATGATCATGCGTGGTGGTTATGCTGGCCCATCGATTGATGACGACGGGGCGATTGAAGAACCGCTAGCGTCGATTTTACGTGAGTGGGCGCTAGAACCAGAGGACTTTCGTGGCAGAGGCGAGGCAACGCGTGAGGCGCTGCAAAAAGCACGGCGAAAGTTAGGGCCTGGAATGGGATACACCTACTTCAACAATCTCAACGATAGCCAGCTAACCGATGCGTATCACTACACTCTGTTCCCCAACTTTGCAGTTTCCGTCTGGGTAGACGGCTTCCATTTTCTGCGCGCCAGGCCACACCCCACTGACCCAGAGCAATGCTTATTTGATAACTGGTGGTATGCGCCCGACCCAGAGGGTGTGGCCGAAGCGGTTCGCACCACGGCGGGTTTGGTCGAGCGCGACGCTATCGTTGAGCACGAGGTATTCGAAGCCGGCACCCAAACAATGGGCCTTACCATCGATCAGGATATGACGATCTTTCCTGCGCAGCAGAGCGGAATGCGTTCACGCGGCTACAAAGGGTCTTATCTGGCAGGCCAGGAAAGCCGCGTGTCGCGGCTTCATGAGTTGATTGATGAGTACATCGCTAACAACGGGGCGGGGTAAACGCCCGCTCGAGCGAGATCGGTTTAGTAGCCTCTTTCAAGATCGACAACGTTCAGCATCGCTTCACCGGCAACGTAGCGGCGTAAGTTCTCCGCCGCAATAATCATGCTGCGCTTAGCGCTATCGAACCCTGCGGCGGAAATGTGCGGGGTAATGATCACGTTCTCCATTTGCCATAATGGGCTTTCTTTGGGTAGTGGCTCAGGGTCGGTGACATCCAAGCCTGCGCCAAACAGCTGGCCTGATTCAAGTGCTGCGATCAAATCGGCGGTGATGGTGCTTTTGCCGCGCCCCACTGACAAGAACATTGCGCCCTTTTTGGTTTTTTCGAAAAATGCTTTATCGAACAAATTTGTGGTGTCCGCAGTCAATGGCAGGGCATTAACAATGACGTCTGCTTTAGCGGCCAGTGTCGTTAACTCATCGGCTAAACCCACATATTCGACGTAGTCTGGGCCAGAGCGCGAAGAGTTTCGAGTGGCGATGACTTTCATGCCGAGCCCGTGCGCTCGCAGCGCAATTTGAGTGCCTATGCCGCCCAACCCAACAACCAGCATGGTCTTGCCAGAGAGTTCACCAAAGTTCATGTAGCTGCCTGGTTTGCGCGCCCAGGTATTGGTGGTCTGTGCACTGTGGTAAGCGGGTAGGCCGCGTGAAAGTGACAGCATCATGGCGATGGTGTGCTCTGCTATCGCGGGGCCTGAAAGCCGTTTGTTGTTGGTAAACACCATGTCGCGCAATTGATCGTCGCTATACCCGGTGCAGTAGTCCATGCCCACGAAGTAGTGATGAATCCAGCGCAGCTGCGGCCCAGCCTGCTTGAGGGTAGGGGCGGCGCAAATACCAATTACGGCGTCGGCGCCCTCTAATAGTTCAGCGGAAGGAATGAAACCGCCAGATCTATCGATAACAAGTTCTACGTCACCTGCTGCTTTGCGCAGTGCTTTTTCATAGTCAGGGGAATCTATTCCCATAGCAGGGATCATCATGGCTATGACTCGTTTTGGCTTCCACTGCGGGTGCTTGGCCATGGGTTTTTTTGCTGCTCGCAGGCCAAGTGTCTCGATAAGCGCTGCTGCTTCTGCTGTGGGCTGTGATTTCGCAGCGAAGGTGGGGGCGGCTGCCAGTACCGTTATGCCGAGGAAGAGAGCGGCTGTTTTAGTCGCTCTGGTAGCGGCTTTGGCCGAGAAAACAGAGAGTGTCGATTTCATTGTTTTTGATCCCGTGTTGATTCCGTGTTGGTTGCGCACTGATGAGGCCGGTAGGAGTATGCCACGAATCTAAACTGAGGCCACTAGATGCAAGGTTCTTCTAGACGGAAACTGCTTTCAAGGCATAGGATCATGCATCCATAAGCCCCCTCCTTTAGGCAACTGAGTGAAGAGAGTATTTTTAGCGCTACTGTTAATCGTAATGATTGCTGGCAGTTGGCTTTGGCGTGAGCGCAACCACATTACGATTTCGCCGTCGGCATCGGCATGGAATCCGCCAGTTCAGCCAGCGCCAAGTACCCCGGCGGCGGGGCGAGCCCCCTGCAGCAATTACGACCCTTTACGCAATGCGTTTTTTGGCGACCTGCATGTTCACACGGGTTACTCCATGGACGCTGCTTCGCGGGACATGTTGGGGAGCGTCGAAGACGCGTATCGCTTTGCGCGTGGTGAACCGATTGGAAGAGGCCCGTTTGATGAAAGCGGGGTGGGCACGGTGCAAATCCAAATTTCGACGCCGCTGGATTTTGCCGCTGTCACCGATCATGCGGAATGGATTGGAGAGATTAATCTGTGTCGCACTCCGGGTTCGCGCGTGTATGACGAGCAAGCGTGTCAGGCTTTGCGGGGAGAGGCCAAGCCGGTTGACTCGATAGCCACGCGGCTCAACGGCGGCAGGCGCATGGTGAATGTAATCGGTTTTTTTGATCGCTCAGAAGCCGTTTGCGGCCCAGACAATGCGTGGTGTCGTGCATCATTGAAAGCGGCCTGGGAGAAAACGCAGGCGGTTGCCGAGGCCTACTATGACCGCAGTGCCGACTGTAGCTTTACCACCTTTCACGGCTACGAATACAGCAATTCCAGTGGGCTGTCGAAAGTGCACCGCAATGTGATTTTCCGCAACGAACGCGTGCCTGAATTGCCTATTTCGTCTCTGGAGCAAACGAAAGCATTGGGTCTGTGGGAAGACATCGATGCTTTGTGCAATCAAAGCGCTGGTGACTGTGAGGCAATAGCGATACCGCACAACCCCAATGTTTCCAATGGCCGCACTTTTTGGGTGCCCTATAAGGCCGAGTCCAGGTCAGAGCAGCAACGTCAGGCTGCGCTGCGCGCGCGTCTTGAGCCGTTAGTCGAAATGATGCAGGTAAAAGGCGAGTCCGAGTGTCGCTCCGGCATGTGGCAGGTACTGGGCGAAGACGAGTTATGTGATTTTGAAAAACTCCGCGGCATTACCGAACCAAGGCCTCTCGATTGTAAAGACGATTACAGTCGCGGCGCAATTTCAGGCAAAGGCTGCCAGTCGCGTTTAGATTTTGCGCGCTATGCGCTTATTGAAGGCATGGTTGAGGAAGAGCGCATTGGGGTGAACCCCTATCAATTTGGCATGATCGGCAGCACCGACAGCCACAACGCCAGCCCCGGTGATGTTGATGAAGACGGTTACGAGGGTTGTTGTGCAAATACCGACGTTACGCCGGCGCAGCGTCTTGATCCCAAACCCAATTTTGCCGGCAAATCAGCAGCGCTGCGTAACCCCGGTGGCCTGGTGGGGTTGTGGTCGGAAGATAACTCAAGAGATGCATTGTTCGATGCGATGCAACGCCGCGAAGCGTTCGCGACCAGTGGGCCGCGAATAACACCGCGCCTGTTCGTTGGCGAAGACCTTCCTGAAAACATCTGTGAGCAAAGTTTTGCAGCAGCAGGCTATGAACGCGGTGTGCCCATGGGGGGTGTGATTGATACCGCGTTACAAAGTTCGCCCCTGTTTGCAGCGGCCGTTAGTGCTGATCCTACCGGTGGATTATTGCAGCGGCTGCAGATAGTGAAAGTTTGGTACGACAAAAAAGGCGAGTTTCATCAGTTGGTAACTGATATCGCTGGGTCGGCCAACAATGGTGCGACTGTTGATCTGGATAGCTGCAGTGTGAGCGGAGAGGGAGCACGACAGTTTTGTGTTACCTGGCGCGATCCGGCATTCGATGGAGAGCGTGCGGCGGCCTGGTATTTACGTGCAGTTGAAAACCCGAGTTGCCGCTGGAGCTGGCGAGAGTGTCTGGCGTTTCCCCAAGGCCAAAGGCCCTTGACCTGTGACGATCCCGATATCGCCAGAGTGATTCAGGAGCGGGCCTGGTCTTCGCCTGTTTGGTACAGCCCGCCCAGTTGATACTGTCGCGCTAAAAAGGTTACTCAGACCTTGACGATAGCGCTGCCCTCAAGCAATACGCCTCGCTCTGCGTGCTCTAGCCTTACGCTGCAGTGCGCAAGATGCGCAGAGCCTTTCGGGTTTTTGTCGTCTTTTTCGAAAGTGATTTCAGTGACTTCGCCCCGCGCAACAACACACTCTCCGTCGAGCACAACCTGCGGAAAGCGCATGATCAGTTTGCAAATAGATCCGGCACCCGCCCATGCATGCAACATGTTGACGATGTAGGAAAGCCCTAACGGACCCTGATTAATAGTGCGTTCACCCAGGCCAAGGGGTAGTGCAGCAACGGCTTTTCTATCCCAGTGCACTGGGTTTGGATCGCGCAGTATCGCAGCCATTGTGCGCATGCGTGCAGCGCTGACACTGGGCATCTCCCAGGGAGGAATCACATCACCGGCTTTTACCGTCATAGCGTGTTCCGTGTGTAGTGCCAGATTATTGTGGTGCGCGCGGCTAGCGCATTTGCAGGGGTGGCAACTTCAAAGCAGAAAACCAGACGATCATAGTCTTGCCCCTGGTCATTTGCGCGCCGCTCCGCGCTGATGATTCCACCACTGACGCTGTATCGGATTTCTTCTTGCAGCGGAATGAACATATCCCACTCGTAGCTTTCGATCATGATAGAAAGATCAGACTCTGCCTGGCCTAGCGCAAACATCTCAGCAATTGAAGTACCGGCGCCTTCAATCGGTAAATGAAACAGGGCGACAGGATGCACCATGCCATTGGGTAAAAGCTCTGCGCCTGTGCACTCGGTCAGCAAAAAGTTTTCCCAGTGGGCGATGGTATAGTGGCCACCCGTAAAACGATGTCCAGCCAGTGCTTCGATCTCTGCTACATCAGGAACGGAGTATGTCATTGCGTGGGTATGCCCCTTAGAACAGTTTGCCGTGGTTTACGTTGCGTCAAACAGTTCGCTAAAAAAGTTGCGCATTGCCTGCCAGGAGCGCCTATCGGCTGCTTCGTTATAAACGGCGCCAAACGCGGGATCGTTGGCTGCAGGGCGAGTAAAGGCGTGTACCGTGTGCCCGTAGCTATGCAGTTGCCAGTCCGCCTGCTTACTGCTCATCTCTTGTTTGAAACTCGCTACCAGTTCGGGCGGCACCATTGGGTCATCTTCGCCGTGCAGTACCAATACCTTCGCTGATAGCGTTTTAGGGTTATCCAGTGTATTGGCTTCAAGGCCACCGTGAAAAGAGACTACGCCGCGAATATCGCCGGCGTCCGCTCGTGCAAGATCCAGCACCGTCATCCCCCCAAAGCAATAGCCCATCGCGCCCAATCGCGAGGTGTCTGCATTGGGTATGGATTTAGCTGCTTCGACGGCGGCTGTGATGCGGGCCGTCAGCATCCCTCTATCTTCAAGAAAGGGAGTCAGCGCGGGCATAAGGTCAGCCATGTCTTCGTAGACTTTGCCGTTACCGTGCATATCGACTGCAAACGCGATGTAGCCGGCCTCCTGTGCTAGGCGTGATGCTTTACCGCGCACCTCATCGTTTAGTCCGTCCCAGGCGTGTACCACCAGTACCACCGGTAGTGGACCCGAGGCATCACTGGGCATGAAGTACTCACCACGGCAAGTGATATCACCAGCGGCGTATTCCAAAATAGTCGAAGCCATTTTTTATTCCGGTCTCTTGTGAATGAATGCGATTCAGATTTTTTTACCAGCTGTCGATGTGTAACACGCCCTCTAACGATTTGCGCGGCGCGGGTTTGAAGTCGGTACCTTTCGTATGGGCAATGGGTATCAACGCAACCTGCGCAAACTCTGGAGGAATGTTGAGCAGGCCGCCGATCTCATCGGCGAACTGAAGGTGGAGCGTAGTCCAGCACGTTCCCAGGCCGCGCTCTCGGGCAGCTAACATAAAGCTCCAAACCGCGGGCAGTATCGACCCATAGATGCTGGAGATCACATTAAGCGGTAACTCAGAGTAGGCCGGTAAACCCCCCGCGCAGGGAATCAACAGAGCCGGTGAGCGATGCAGATTGTCAGCAAGATAGCGGGCCGAACTGAGCACCTTCGCCTGTGTGGCTGCCATAGAAGGGTCGTCGAGGTGCTGCTGGGTCGGCTGATTGGGCCCGGCCTCATATTCATCGAAGGCCTCCAGATAGTATTTGGCAATGGTAGCGATCTTCTCCTTGTCGGTGACCACCACAAACTGCCAACCCTGAGAGTTGGAGCCAGAGGGCGCCTGTAACGCAACTTCCAGACAGTCTCTTATCAGGCTCATGTCTACCGGCTTATCAAAATCGAGCCGTTTTCTCACGGCC
This sequence comes from Halioglobus sp., assembly GCA_045106775.1. GTDB lineage: Bacteria > Pseudomonadota > Gammaproteobacteria > Pseudomonadales > Halieaceae > Marimicrobium. Next base: position 36,809 of record JBGCFE010000190.1, on the reverse strand, counting down.
CGTGTTGTGCTGAGTACTTGCTCAGCGGAGAGGTTAAGTGTGGTCATGGTGCTCCAGTGTTGGCAGTTTGCGTCTTGATTTGAGTGTAGGTGAATCACCCTGCAAAGAAAACAGTATCGACTGATTGTTTTGGAAGGAGCGCTTTGCTAGCATGAAATGCAACGAATGGCCGGCGACTTCTGCCATCGCTGTAGACTCTCTTTTTTACACTCACTAGAAAGCAGGTGTGCCGTGGACTTCTCCCTTAGCGAAGAACAAATTTTGTTGCGCGATAGTGTCGAAAAATATGTCGCGGATAACTGTGACGTGGCTAGGCATAGAGCGCTTGTTGAAAAGGGCGCTGGTTTCGATCCGCTACAGTGGGAGCAATTTGCTCAGCTTGGCTGGCTCTCTGTCCCCTTTACTGAAGAGTACGGCGGTTTTGGCGGCGGTGCCGCCGATGTCATGGTTGTTGCTCAGGCCTTAGGTGGCGCGCTAGTGAGAGAGCCGTTTTTAACAACAGTGGTCCTGTGCGGCGGTGTGTTGAATGCCGCGGGTAGTGAGGCGCAAAAGGCGGCTATGATCCCATCGATTATCGATGGCAGCGCGCAGTGGGCTTTGGCTTTTGCGGAAGACAACAGTACGTATGAGCTTCATGCCGTCTCTAGCACGGCAACGGGTTCAGGTGAGGGTTACGTCTTAAACGGCAAGAAAATGGCCGTGTTGAATGGCGATGCCGCTGGGCATTTGATTGTCTCAGCAAACACCGATTCTGGCTTGGCATTGTTTGTCGTTGACGCGTCTGCGCCGGGGGTAAGCGTTGAACCCTTCGCCGTTGTTGATGGCAGCCAGGGCGCTGACATTACGTTCGATAGCGTTTCATTGGCAGGCGATGCTCTTCTAGGCGTAGCCGGCGAGGGTGCAGCTACGTTACGCACTGTGATCGATCAGGCGATCGTGGCGATGGGCGCTGACGCATTGGGCGCAATGAAGTCGCTACTGAATGAAACGGTTCAATACACCAAAACCCGAGAACAGTTTGGCCAGCCCATTGGTAAGTTTCAGGCGCTGCAGCACGATATGGCCGATATGTATCTCAAGGTTGAGGAAACCCAGTCGTTGGTTTTGAATGCGGCGATTGCGCTGGATGAAAACAGCCCGGAGTCTTCACTGGCTTGCGCGGCGCTTAAAGTAAAGTTCAGTGAAGCAGGGATGTTAGTTGCCAAGCAGGCGATACAGCTGCACGGTGGTATTGGCATGACGGATGAACTAGTCGTGGGCCATCACTATAAGCGGATATTGCTGCTGAGTAAGTTGTTTGGTGATGCGGATTACTATGTTCAGCGGTATGCGGAGTTGGATGCAGCAGCGCGGGCAGCCTGAATCAAGTCTGGTTACAACGATTTTCTATAGCATTGCCGCCGGAAGCCACCGTAAAAGGCTTTGCTTACTCGGAAGGCTGAGATACTCGACACAAAGCCTTTTACGGTGGCTTCCGGCTACATCCTCCTAGAAGTCAGGTATCTGAGCTTTTTTTCTGCATCGTGAAAAGCGCGCCTTGCTAGTGTCGTCAGAGTGTTGAGCCAGGCACGGAGCGGAAAACGCTCTCGTAGCGAGTATCTCAGCCTTCCGAGCATCGAGAGCGTTTTCCGCTTCGGGCCGGAAACGAGGCTGAATACAACGAGCTTCTAAGGTAGTGCCGCCGAAAGCGACCGCAAAAGGCTTTGCTTACTCGGAAGGCTGAGATACTCGACACAAAGCCTTTTGCGGCCGCTTTCTGCTACCTCTTCCCAAGAGTCAGGTATCTGAGCTTTTTTCTGCATCGCGAAAAGCGTGCCATGGCAGCGTCGTCATAGTGTGAAGCCAGGCGCGGAGCGGAAACGCTCTCGTAGCGAGTATCTCCGCCTTCCGAGCATCGAGAGCGTTTCCGCTTCGGGCCGGAATCGAAGTTCAATACAACGATGTTCTAAAGTAGTGCCGCCGAAAGCGACCACAAAAGGCTTTGCTTACTCGGAAGGCTGAGATACTCGACACAAAGCCTTTTGTAGTCGCTTTCTGCTACCTCTTCCCAAGAACCAGGTATCCGCTCCGTGCCGGAATCAAAGGACATTCTAAAAGTTCTAAACAGACAGCAAGCGGCTCACGACGAGTGCCGATCAATCGCCGAGCCATCTCCTTCGTCAAAAATCTCCTCCAGCCGATCACCCAAATAGTTCATCAACCTGGCAACACGTTCATCGCGATTGGTCATCAGCTGCCCAGCCGCCATGCCTTCCATTAGGAACTTTGTGACATCCATGGCGAGTAAATAGCGATCGCCATGATCGTTCCATTCTTCGAACATCTGCGTGTTGGAGTCGCGCACGTGATCTTCAAACAGCTGCTGGGAGTTTTCTAGAATAGCTTTGAGTTCTGGATCCGTGCGGCTGGCTACGCAGAGTTCGTGATACACCACTGATAAATCACCGGTGAGGTGATCCCAGTAAGCATCAAGGCCAGCACGGCGCCTCTTTTTGCCCTGCAGTGTGCTGGGAATACTAGCCACGCGCGCGGTGTAGTCTTCGAGTAGTTTGTCGTGCAGATATTCTACTGAGGCCTGAATGAGTTCTGTTTTCGACGGGAAGTGATGCAGCATAGCGCCACGCGACACGCCTGCTTCAGTGGCTACCTTGGCAGTAGTCACGTGGGTATAGCCTAAAGAAATAAAGCAATTAATGGCCGCGTCGAGAATTCTGTCGCGGGTCATTGCGCTTTTCTGTGCCTGCCAACTAATGTCGCTGCTGGGGTCTGCCTCGGCGTTGGGCTCCGCAGAGCCCTTCTTGGTTGCCATGCTAGTCGTTTACCCCACCCATACACAGGTATTTAATTTCCAGATAATCATCAATGCCGTACTTGGAACCTTCGCGGCCTATGCCAGACTCTTTCACACCGCCAAAGGGTGCTACCTCGGTTGAGATAATGCCTTCGTTGATGCCGACAATGCCGTAGTCCAGCCCTTCGCTGACGCGCCAGATGCGGCCAATATCGCGCGAGTAGAAATAGGCAGAGAGGCCAAAGGGCGTATCGTTGCCGATGCGAATGGCTTCTTCCTCGGTTTTGAATTTAAACAGCGGTGCAACTGGGCCGAAAATCTCTTCGGTGTACACTTCCATGCTGTCGTCTACATCGACCAGCACGGTAGGTTGATAAAAGTTTTCGCCCTGGGCATCTGTTCCTTCACCGCCGATGAGTACTTTGGCGCCGTTGCTCGTTGCCTGGTTAACAATGGCGCTCACTTTTTCAAAAGCATCGTCGTTGATAAGCGGGCCTATAGTTACACCGTCGTCCGCGCCGTTGCCGACTTTGAGCGCTTTAACCGCAGCGACCAGTTTCTCGGTGAACGCGTCGAACACGCCTTCCTGCACTAGTATTCGGTTTGCGCAGACACAGGTTTGGCCTGCATTGCGATATTTAGATGCCATAGCACCGACGACCGCTGCGTCCAGGTCTGCATCATCGAAAACAATGAAGGGCGCGTTGCCGCCAAGCTCCATGGAGGTTTTCTTGACCGTGCCAGCACATTGCTCCATCAGTACTTTGCCTATCTCGGTTGAGCCAGTGAAAGTAAGCTTGCGCACAATCTTGCTGCTGGTCATCTCGCCGCCAATGTCGCGGGCTTTGCTGCCTGCAACTACGCTGAATACACCGGCGGGTACGCCTGCCTGTTCGGCCAAGTCAGCGAGGGCGAGCGCACACAGTGGTGTCTCGGTAGCGGGCTTGAGGACGATGGTGCAGCCAGCCGCTAGCGCGGGTGCCACTTTGCGGGTGATCATCGCAATGGGAAAGTTCCAGGGCGTAATAGCTGCCACAACGCCTACTGGCTGCTTTAAGGTGACAATGCGTTGGTTGGGGTTGTTGGCACTAATGGTATCGCCGTAAACGCGGCGGCCTTCTTCGGCAAACCACTCAACGAACGAGGCACCGTAACCGACTTCACCGCGGGATTCGGCCAGTGGTTTGCCTTGCTCCGCTGTCATCAGCTGCGCAAGATCTTCCTGATTTTCCATAATCAGGCTAAACCAGCGTTTCAATATTGCACTTCGCTCTTTAGCAACGACATTACGCCATGTTGCAAATGCAGTATCGGCTGCTTCAATCGCCCTACGTGTTTCTGCTGCGCCGGCGTTTGGAATGGAGACAATCTCCTCGCGCGTAGCAGGGTTGAGAATAGGCATAGTGGCGCCGCTATCGGCATCCACCCATTGGCCATCGATGTAGAGCTGCGAGCGAAGTAGCGATGCGTTCTTCAGGTTTAACATGTTCTAGCGGTTCTCCAGTGCTTAAAAAGGGGGCGAAGTTTACTTGCCAGCCAAGCGTTCTACAACGGGGGCAAAGGCCTCTACCATGTTGTTTTCGCCGTCGTCGATAACCGCCACGTAAGAGATGCCGTAGGCTTCCCGGCGGCGTACGAGCTCATCGCAAATAAAATCAACATCACCAATCAGGCAGTGAGGATGCGCAAGAATATCCTGCGTGCTCATTCCCAGTGCTTCACCGATGGCGGCAGCCGTGGGTTCCTGGTGGTCAGTGATAATGGTGTTGTAGGCGCCAATTTCGAGTTCGATATCTCCAAAACGTGAGCCGGCGCCGTTTTTAATCCAGTCAATTTTCTTGGCCGTTGCGTCAGCAACACCTGAGGCCATGCCATCGGGGCCCAGCATGCCGGCGCGGTTGTTAAAGTTCAGGCTCACGATATCGGCTTCTTCGCCGGCGAAAGTCAGAATTTTTTTACTGCCGCCGCCGATCATCAGTGGCGGGTAGGGCGATTGCGCCGGTGATGGCGTGCCGTGAAAGCCAGACCATTGAATAAAATCACCGTTGATCTCCATCGGCTCGCCCGACATAAACGCTTTGTACCCATGCACAAATTCGGCGAAGCGCTCATAACGTTTGGGAAAATCGTCGAAGGGAAAATTCGCCGCTTCGTACTCCGCTTTGATCCAGCCCGCGCCAATGCCAAACTCCAGACGCCCTTCGGAAAGGTAATCCATGGTGGCCGCTTCTTTAGCCAGCATGATGGGGTGGTGGTAGTCATTGCAGAACACACGGCAGCCAACCCGTAACGTGCTGGTTTGCTCTAGAGCCATTGCTATCGCCGGTAAAGCCGCCAACATCTGTGGAGGGTGGTAGGTGCCTTCCAGCGCTGGCCCCTCGCTGAGGAAGTGATCGGCGAGAAAAAACGTGGAGTATCCTAGCGCTTCTGTTTTGGCTATCAGGTTACGCCAGTTGGCCGGTGAGTCTGTGTTAAAGCACTGCAGTGAAAAGCGAAAGGGTTTGTGCTCACTCATTGTTTTCTGGCTCCAGCTTATTCAGTCTTTGGGTTTCGTGTGTTGCCCGATCAGGAAATTTTTCGGATGGCGACGGGAATCGTGCTTTGACGCGGCATGCCCGAGTACATTTCGGTATTTTCACGGTTGCTGATCAGCCGGTTTGTATTACTGCCCATTTCGCGAACCTTCGCATCAACGCCTGCGCTGGCCTCCGGGGTGCCGCCCCAGCAATGCGACATCGACACAACACCCGGCCGCACATCGTCGCTCGCAGCCGCGACAGCGGGAATGGCACCGTGCGATGAAAACACTTCAACAATCTCGCCGTCAGCAATGTTCAAGTTTGCCATCTGTTCGGAGTGCATGAATGCGGGGTTGGTCGTTCCTTTTTCTTTCAATAGTGTGAGCTCTGGCCCAGTTGAGTTGTAGGTATTTTTCATTCTCCGACTGACCAACAAGAGTGGGTAGTCTGCTGCAGAGCTTGCTTCCATATCGGCAACGGACGATGCAATCTCTTCATCCACCCCGGGCGGATACAGTTGCAACTTCTCCTGCGTTTCCGGATCGGCCGGTTGCAATATTACATCGGGCGCATCAAACACTTTACCGCCGTCGGTGTCGTAAATTTCCTGTAAGGGAACACGCGACCCTTGCGTGAGGTTTTGCAGCAAATCAAACTTGCTGGGTTTGTTTTGCATATCAATAGAGCCATTGCGCAACTCGAGCTCTAGGCCCATGCGTTTGCCCATCGCCCAGAAGAACTCCCACTCCTCAATTTGGTCGCCCTCGGCTTCAACAACGGTCTGCGTATATTGGCTGTAAGGCTTGTCGTGCCAGATGTCGGTGAGCATGGTGACATCTTCGCGCTCAAGGCACAGTTTGGGCGCTAAGATATAGTCGGCCATTGAGGCAGTGGCCGACATGCGTAGATCGATACAGACCAGTAACTCCAGGCTTTCTAGCGCTCTATGCGTTTTTTCTTGATCAGGGCAGGCTAACAGTGGGTTGCCGCCCACGCAGATCAGCGCCTTAATTTGGCCTTCGCCTTCATGCAGTATTTCGTCGCTAAGCACCGCCGTCGGCATTTCCTTTTGTGGGCCAAAGGGTGACAACACCGTGGTTTCGCAAACCGATTCGTCTACGCGGCTTTTCACCGCCTCTTCAAACCACTGGGGTTGCGGACCGGTAGCCTGTGCGGTGCGTGGCCCCACTGGAGTCAGCACGCCAGGGTTAGGCATTCTTTCACCGGCGCGATAATGACGCCCGCAGACAGCGTTAAGCGATTGTACAAAATGTTGCAGCAGGTTGGGGTGTGGACCCATTTCCGGCCCGGTGCCGGTAACCGCAGTGCCTTTTTTCGCATTGGCAAACATGTGTGCCGCGCTGATCAAATCTTCAGCGGCAATGCCTGCAGCAGCAGCGACTTTCTCGGGTGTGTACTGCGCCAGCTCATTATGTAGTGTTTCAAGCCCATCGATGTGTTCTTCGCAGAATTCTTTGTCATGCAGGCCTTCGCTGAGAATGATATTGAGCATGGCACCAACTACCGCGGCGTCGTGTCCGGGGCGAACTTGCAGGTGTATGTCAGAGCGGCTGGCTACTTCTGTCACACGCGGGTCTATGCAGATTACCTTCATTCCGCGTTTTTTTCCCTCTCGCAGCGCATTGTGTGGGCTGAAGGAGGGGATGCCGCCGGGAATAGAATAGTGCGAAACAAGGGTGTTATTGCCGATAATTAAAGACACATCGGAATCATTCCACATGTGGCTACCGCCACCCCACCAGCCCATGCGCGTAGGGCCAATAGCCACCTTGGCAGGTTGGTCGATGGTGACGCTGGTGTAATAGGACGAAGAACCGATGGCGCCGTGGAATGCACGCGCCACATCGTGGGCTGCGGAGTTTTGGAATGAATAGGTGCCATTGTAACTAGCAATACTGCGCGGCCCGTACTTATCCAAAATCACTTGCAGTTGCTCTGCGATTTCATCCATTGCCGCTTCGCTGCCGATACGGGCAAAAGAGCCGTCGGCCTGCTTCTTTTGCGATTCTTGCAGGCGGGTAGGGTGGTCTATTTGCTCGATGAGTTGCCGCCCCTTGATGCACGTGTAGCCGCCGTAAACTTCGTTACTGGTGTCGGGCTCCAGTGCAATCAGTTTGTTGTTTTCGACAGTGGCTTCCATGGGGCAATAGGCGTGGCAGAAGCGGCAGTAAGTTTTTACGGTCTTGCGCGTCATGGCTGTCTTCCTGTATTTGTTTGCGACTGCAGTTAAGGGGCTAAAATTTACTCGGTGAAAAAATCGGCACGCGGTTTGCCTTCTGGGTCGTACACCGGCTCTTCTAGCGCAATTTTAAACTTGGATACCTCGGTATCGCTCACGCCTGAGCTACCCAGAGCCGCGAGCATGCCTGCGTAGTAGGGCCCCGCTAAATGATCGGCGAGTGCTTCTACACTGTCCCAGTTTTCATAGACGTAAACGCGGGTATCTGACGTAGGGTCTGCAGACCAAACGTAGTGCAGGCAGCCTGGTTGTGTTCTGGTATCGACGACTAGTTGCGCGGTGTCTTGCAGTACCTTGTCGCGGTTTTCGGCGGGGAAGTGGACGGTGCCAGCAATGAGTACGGTCATGAGGTAATCCTGTTGTTAATCGGCGTGTGTTTACTGCATCGCCGGGATGCGCGGGGCGCGAAGAGAGTACAAAAAAAGGTAGCAGAATAGCCTGTCTAAAACAATCAGGGTTGACTGATTTTTTGCAACGGGCTATGTTGCCGCCATGACTACTCTTACAAATCGTCAGTATTATCTGGCGTCGCGCCCCGACGGCACCCCAAACGCAAGCAATGTTCCTGTTCGTGAGGTGCCGGTTGTAGAACCCGCCGACGGCGAGGTGATAATGCGCAACCTCTATATCTCGCTCGATCCAGCCATTCGCGGCTGGATGGGTGATGACCCCAATTACATTGAGCCCATCACCTTAGGCGACCCGGTGCGCAGTTCTGTTATTGGGCGAGTGGTGCAAAGTAACAGCCCGGATTTTGCCGTGGGCGATGTGGCCATGACCATGGGCGGCTGGGAGAGCTATACCCACCTTCCGGCAGAGGCACTTAACAAACTTGATGAAAGTATGGGCATTCCGCTTAGCCACTTTCTTGGCGTGCTCGGGCCTACCGGCCTCACGGCGTATTTTGGTCTGCTAGACGTGGGTAAGCCCAAAGCCGGTGAAACCGTGCTTGTTAGCGCCGCGGCCGGTGCCGTGGGTTCGATTGTTGGCCAGATTGCCAAGCAGCAGGGCTGCCGGGTTGTGGGCATGGCAGGCACGCAGGAGAAATGTCGCTGGATTACCGAAGATTTGGGTTTTGATGCAGCGATAAACTATAAGACCTGCGGCGATTATGGCGACGCGATTCGCGCAGCCTGCCCTGATGGTGTGGACGTTTACTTTGACAATGTGGGTGGCGAAATTTTTGATGCCAGCCTATTGTGTCTTAACCACTTCGCCAGAGTGGCGGTGTGTGGCTGGATTTCGACCTACAATGATTCCGATGCGCCTGTCTTTAAGAACCTGTGGCAGCTGGTCGCTGAGAGCGTCACTATTCAGGGTTTTACTGTCATCGATTACATGGATCGCTTTCCCGAGGGGATTGCTCAGCTCGCCGAGTGGGTGATGGCCGGGAAATTGCAATTCAGAGAAGAAGTGGTGGATGGCTTAGATAACATTCTGCCAACGTTTCTGAAGTTGTTTGATGGTTCAAACAACGGCAAGCTGGTCGTACGGTTGTCGGAAGAGGATTAGCGCTATCGCGCGAGAAAAACGCCGCAATGACGCGGCGTTTTTTTTGCTAGATGTTTAAACGATCTTGAACTTCTTGCGTGAGTAGGGGGAGTACGTCTACTGCCGCTAGGTTTTCCTCCAGCTGCTCAATGCGAGAAGCACCGAGTATAACGGTAGATACGTTTTGATTGAGTAGGCACCACGCAATAGCCAGCTTCGACAGACTTACGCCCAACGCCTGAGCAACGGGCTGCAGCTGCGCCACCTTTTTCATGCGGCCTTGCCCGCGCTCAGACTCTACCATCGTCTCACGCAGCCATTCGTAGCCCTTTAATGAGGCGCGAGAACCCTCGGGTACGCCTTCCAGGTACTTCCCTGTTAGTGCGCCCGAAGCAAGTGGCGACCAGATTGTGGTGCCCATGCCATAGCGTTCAAACAGTGGCGCATATTCGACTTCAAAGCGCTCTCTATCGAGCAGGTTGTATTGTGGTTGCTCCATAGTGGGCGGTGTTAAGTGATTTTCAGCGGCAAAGGTGTGCGCAGCAGTAATCTCTTCAGCAGACCACTCTGACGTGCCCCAGTAAAGCACCTTGCCCTGCGTGATTAGGTTGTGCATCGCCCATACCGTCTCGCCAATGGGCGTGTCTGGGTCTGGCCGATGGCAGAAGTACAAATCGAGATAATCTACCTGCAGGCGCTGCATCGCCTGATGGCAGGCCTCAGTGACATGCTTTTTGCTGAGCCCCATTTGCGTAGGAGTTGGGTGGCGCCGGGCGCCAAAGAACACTTTAGACGATACGCAGTAGCTGTCGCGGGGGCGACCCAGCGCGCGCAAGGCCTGGCCCATAACCATTTCGGATTCGCCAGCTTCGTAGCCTTCAGCGTTATCAAAAAAGTTGATACCTGCATCGAAGCAGATGCCAAACATGCGCTCTGCCAGTGACGTGTCTACCTGCTTATTGAACGTCACCCAGGACCCGAATGACAGCTGCGAAATTTTGAGCCCAGAGTTACCGAGCCTTCGATATTCCATACTAAAGCGCCTCCCTAAATACGTTCGTTTTAGGCCAGGACCATGTCACCGCGATTAACCACAAAAGACAAGGCAGCTCCTTCATCGAGCGTGTACTCTTTCGAGTCTATGGTGGTTACGAACCGGTGCTCTGCCATCACTTCCTCGTCGCTGAATTCCAGATAGAGATAGCCCCTTCGTAATAGGTTGGCCCCTTTTAAATCGTCCACCAGCGTAGTGACCAGTGGTGCAAACAACCCGGAGTTGGCTTCACCTAAAACGCCATCCAGGCCCGGTGACGTGACGCTGGCGGTGGCAAACTCAACGCCAACGATATCGCCATCGGCAGTGGTGAGCTGGGCGTTCCAGGCATTGTGTGTATCCCCAGCTAATGCCACGAGCTTGCTGCCAGATTGTTGGGCAAAGGTCAGTAGCGCGTCGCGCTCGAATTCGTATCCGTCCCATGCATCCAGGTTGTACGGGATAGCGGAATCCAGCAGAGCCTGTTCGTCTGCCGTGCGGTCGACGGGTGCTTTGTTTTTGGCGGTAATGGCTTCTAGAACCGCCGCGGTTCCCTTGGTCAGTCCATCGGGTGTATTCAACCCTGGATCGAGCGCTTCCATGATCGGAGCGGGGAGTTGATAGCGGCCAAACAATACCTGCTGCCCCAGCACTTGCCACTTTGCACTGCTGCTAGACAGGGCATCGCGCAGCCAGGCTAACTGCTCTGCGCCCAGTAGTGTGCGATTGCTGTCGCCGAAGGCAGCTCTTGCCGCCGCAACATCGATCATGCTGTCTGTGGCGAAGTCGCTGTACTCATACTGTTCGTCTCGGCCAATGATGCGCGTATCTAGCATCAACAAATCGATGAGGTCACCGAATGCAAAGCGGCGATAGATTATCTCCTGCATAGAAGAGGGCGGGCGCACCGGTAACCACTCGTACCAAGCCTGAATAGCGGCCATTCGTCGATCCACAAAGCTGCCTTCTTCGCCCTCCGTGTGGTTTTGCGCGCCGTCACGCCAGGCGTCGTTCGCTACTTCGTGATCATCCCAGACAATAAAAAACGGGTGAGCGGCATGCGCGGCCTGTAAATCTTCATCGGTGTGGTACTGCGCGTAGCGCAAGCGGTAGTCAGAGAGCGTCAGTATCTCGCCTTCAGGTTCTACTTCACGGCCTAGCGCAGCGGCGTTCTCACTTGCATAGCCGGTGCGAGAGTATTCGTAAAGGTAATCGCCCAGGTGCAGCACTGCGTCGAGATCCTGATTGGCAACCTCCCGGTAAACGTTGAAATAGCCAGCAGGATAATTCGAGCAGGAAACAACAGCGAAGGTAGCACTGCTCGCGCTGCCTTCGGGTAGGGTTTTGGTTCTGCCGATGGACGATGTGTTATCGCCAATTTTGAAGCGGTAGTAATATTGTGTGCCTGCTGTCAGGCCAGTGACGTCTACCTTAACGGTGTAGTCCACGTCGGCGCCGGTCTCTCCAGCACCGGTTGTCACAATGTCAGTGAAACTGTCGTCCATAGCGACTTCCCAACTTACCCAGGCGCGGCCCTGTGCCTGTGGCGTGACTCTCGTCCAGAGAATAACGGCGTCCGACAGTGGATCGCCGGAGGCAACGCCGTGTAGAAAATCGGCCAGAATGCTGACGAAGTCTGGTCCTTCGGCTGGGTTTGCAAAGGCGTTATCGTTGCCATCAGAGCAACCAATCAGGTTGCTTCCCAGCAGCGGTATGAGGCTGCTGGCAGCCAGGCCTTTGAGAATAGTGCGACGTTTATAGTCTGGCGTTTTGGTCATAGGGCGTGCCTCTTCTACGCTTTATTGTTCGATGTTTTTCTGGGGCAGAGCGGTGAATCCATGGCTTCAATATAGTCACGAATTGCGTTCCATGCAGCTACTGCCTCGGGTATTTCGGTGGAGGCTAAGCCGTGCCAGCCATGAATGCAGTCTGGCCAATGCTCTAACGCTACTGTGACGCCGGCTTTTTCGGCGCTGCGTGCAAGGGCCAGCTGGCCTTCGCGCAATGTGTCTCGTTCGCCTACCTGCAAGTACAGTGGCGGTAAACCGTGAAGATCTGCATAGGCGGGAGAGAGCAGCGGGTGCTTTAGTTGTTCTGTGTCGAAGGTGTCTTGCTGCGCCGATGCAGGGCCCAGATAGTCGTGGCCTCTATTGCGCACCCATTCGGGCGTCAAAAACGGATCCCGGCCGGTTACGGGCTCGCCCGATACACTTAAATCGAACCAGCCGGTCAGTGAAATGAATGCAGCGGGCAGTGGTAGGCCTTCGTCCCGTGCACGCAGTAAGGTGCCTATCGCGAGGCTGCCCCCGCAAGACTCACCCATGAAAATTACGCGGGCTGGATCTAGCCCTGCCTCTAACATTCCGCGGTATGCGTTGTAACAGTCATCGTGCGCCGCGGGGAACAGGTTTTCGGGGGCCAGGCGATAATCAGGCATGATGACATCGCACCCCGTTCGCTGCGCGATGAGTTCGGCGTAAAAATGGTATTCATCCACCGGCGTTGAAACAAATGCGCCACCGTGACAGTGAAACGCAGTCCAACCGTTTTGCGCGCCCTTGAGCGAGTATTCACCGCAGCGCACTGTGCCGTAGTGGGTGATGGATAGCGAGAGATCATCGCTGATTGGGTGGCCATGAAACGCTTTAAACATCGCCCGCACCGCCCGAAAGTCTGCCTCAGGAGAGGCAAAGCTTTCGGGAATGGCGTTGACCAGTGCTTTGAGCTGTTCGCTACTCACGACAAGTGTCTATTGTTAGCCCCCTTTAGGTTACTGAGGCCGCGTAAAGTCGCCCGATAAATCAGGCGCGCCGTTATAAATAAAGTTGTACTCGCGCGACTGGTACAGCCATTGACCTTCTGCTCGCACGTACGTATCCATATAGCGACTCAGTATGGTTGAGGCGTTGCCCTCTTGATCGCGCGTGTACTCGTGCAAATACCAATGCCCCTTGGCGGTGTCGCCGGATATCTCGAAGAGGCTAGAGCTGGGCATCATGATGGCGAACTCGAAGGTTTGCATCATCTGTTGCCATAGGGCCAGTATGTTGTCGCGACCTTCAATTGGGTTGCCTAACAGGTTCCATACCGCATCCTGCGACCAAGTCGATATCCAGGCAGCTTCGTCGTAGCGATTGACGGCGTCAATGTAGCGCGCCATAAGGTCTCTTAATGCTTGCTGGTCTTCCAAGTTACTCATGCTTGAATCTCCGTGATAATGGGCCAGAAACTACTGTAGCGCTGCACCGATAGAAAAGAAACAGACGAGACTGTTTTTTAATTTTCCGAGCTGGTAGTATCGATTGCCCGGCCCCGTCAGCCACTTCACAGGCTGTAAATGCGGCAGTGCCTGCAACCTAATCGATTCAACAGATAACATGAAAGGTGGAGTAATGGATTTAAGCGCATACCCCTATTTGCAAGGCAACTACGCCCCGGTCACAGAAGAGCGCGATTTCGGCCAGGACGAACTCACCGTTGAAGGTGAGGTGCCCAAAGCACTGCGCGGCGCGTTCATGCGTGATGGCGCAAACGTCGCTTTCCAGCCCAATCATTACGTGTATCCATTAGACGGCGACGGCATGATACACGCGATGTACTTTGAAGACGGCCAGGTGCGCTACAAAAACCGCTGGGTAGAAACCAACCACCTGAAAACAGAGCGTCAGTTTGGCCGCACGATTTACGGCAGCGTTGGCAAGATGCTAGAAGTGCCGCAGGAAGTCATTGATGCCGGCGGTGAGCCCAGCCCGATACGCAATACAGCCAATACCAATATTATTTATCACGGCGAAAAGCTGCTGGCGATGTGGGAGGGTGGTTGGCCGCATCTGCTCAATAACGATCTGACCACAGTGGGTTTGTACGATTACGACGGTGCATTAGCGCAGGGTGATGCGCTGACAGCACACCCCAAGGTTTGTCCCGATACCGGCCAGCTGGTGACATGCACGCAGCGCTGGGACAGCCCAAATTATTTTCTGCAGATTTTTGATGCGCAGGCCAAGCACATTCGAACTGTGCCTGTAGAGTTTGATCGCAAAGGCATTATCCACGATCTCCAAATTACAGAGAATTACGTAGTGATTTTCTATGCGCCTGCTTTTCATTCGCTAGAGAAAGCTATGAAGGGCGAAGACCCATTTTTGTGGGAGCCACAAAACGGTACCAAAATTGTTGTGATTCCCCGCAACGGCGAAGGCGACAATATTGTCTTTGAAACCGATCCCTTCTTCAGCTGGCACTTTTGCAACGGTTTTGAGCAAGGCGGAAAGATCATCATCGATTATATCTGGATCAGCTCGATACCCTTTGCACAGGCTCAGGGCACGGGTGCAGAGAAACAGCCCCGGCGTATGTATCGCATGGAGTTGGACTTAGCGAATAAGCAAGTTACCAATGAAGAGTTCTCGGATATCTTCTGTGAGTTTTCCCGGGTAGACGAGCGGCGTATGGGTAAACAGTATCGCTATGGCTTTGCGGCCTCATCGAGCAAGGAGTGGGGTGATGCCCATGGCTACAATTGCACAGGGCGTTACGATTTCGAAACAGGCGAAACGCAATTGTGGGAATACGGCGCCGAAGCGAATGCGGGTGAGCCTGTGTATGTGCCTAATCCCGACAGCGATAAAGAGGAAGATGGCTGGTTGATGTGCTTCGTGCATAACCCTGACGAAGGCGCGTATCTTTCTATATTGGGCGCTGATGATTTTACGAAAGGGCCAGTCGCCAAGGTACACATTCCAGGCCGCGTCCCTAACGGGTTCCATGCCAATTGGATGCAAGGCCTAACGCTGTAGTTCACTATTCTCTTAATGAGGCTTAACGCTCATGACTCAACAAGTTCCTATCGCCGAAGGTCTGTTTACCTGGCCTGCAGAAACCCCAGCCTTGCTATGCAGCCGCTGCGACCACTGTGGTATCGCCAGCTTTCCCTCTTCGGAGTCGTGCATGGCGTGTTCGGGCCAAGACGTTTCCATTGAGGAGTTGCCGGGCAAGGGCACCTTGTGGACGTGGACTGTCCAACAGTTCATGCCTAAAACACCCTATAACAGCGGTGAAACGCCAGAAACATTCAAACCTTATGGTGTGGGATATGTCGAGCTTCCCGGCGGCCTGCGGGTAGAAGGCAGACTTACTGAGAATGATCCCGAGAAGCTGCGCATAGGCATGCCTATGGACGTTGTGTTTGCGCCTTATCGCACTGAAGAAAACGGTGATGAAGTGATTAACTTCTTCTTTGCGCCAGCGGCCGAGTAACAGGCCACCCACCTTTTGAATTTGAACATCGGATAAGTGAGAGCGCTATGGACGTAGCAATTGTAGGTATTGGAATACACCCCTTTGGCCGCACACCGGCGCGCAGCGGGTTGCAGCAGGGCGCCTACGCGTCTCGTTTGGCGCTCAAAGATGCGGGCATCGAATGGCGTGACATCCAATTCGCTTTCGGTGGCAGCGCAAGCTCTGGCAGCGCCGATGCGCTTGTAAACGAGTTGGGTTTAACGGGTATTCCGTTTATCAATGTCGCCAACGGTTGCGCGACGGGTGGTAGTTCGCTGATTTCTGCGTACAACGCCATCAAGTCTGGTTTGTACGATGTTGGGCTGGTTGCAGGGTTTGATAAGCACGATCGCGGCGCTTTCAATGCCGACCCTAAATCTCTGGGGATAGGGCAGTGGTACGGCGAGGCTGGCCTGATGATGACGACGCAGTTTTTCGCGATGAAAATTCAAAAGTACATGCACGATTACGGTATCAGTAAAGAAACGCTGGCCAAGGTGGCAGAGAAAGCGTTTATCAACGGTTCAAAGAACCCTAATGCATGGCGCACCCAGCCGGTGAGTACGGAGGAGATCGCCACATCAATGATGGTGAACGATCCGTTAACCAAGTACATGTTCTGCTCGCCCTCTGAGGGCGGTGTTGCGCTCATTTTAGCGCGTGCTGACAAGGCGCATGAGTACACAGATACACCGGTGTATTTGAAGGCGGCAACATTGAAGTCGCGGCGTTATGGGTCTTTCGAAGTGTTTGCGCCCAGCATGGCATTGGAACAAGTGCCAGGGCCAACCGTTGACGCTGCTAAGGCAGCGTTTGAAATGGCAGGTGTTGGGCCCAAGGATATGGACGTATTGCAGCTCCAGGATACCGAGGTGGGTGCAGAGATTATGCACATGGCAGAAAACGGTTTTTGTGAGCACGGCGAGCAGGAAGCGTTGATCGCGTCAGGTGCAACGCATATTGACGGCGCGATGCCCATCAATACCGATGGCGGTTGCCTGGCAAACGGTGAGCCCATTGGCGCATCGGGTTTGCGTCAGGTGTATGAAAACGTACTACAGCTTCGCGGTGCAGCGGGTGAACATCAGGTGCCCAATGATCCTAAGCTGGCTTACACCCATGTCTACGGCGCGCCAGGTATTAGCGCGGTGACCATTCTTCAAAAATAGCGGAGTTCGCCATGTCTGGTCCAGTTGATTTAACGGCGGAGCAGCTTGCTGCTCGCTCGCGCGGCGAGTCTTATCAGGAGATGCTGGATAAGGAAGTAAATCCAGTACCCGACGCGTTGCGTGAGAGCACAGAGACGTATCTGGGGTCAGACACGCTTAAGGTCGATCGCTACTTTTCACGTGACTTTCAGGCGCTGGAAGACGACAAATTATGGAACCGCAGCTGGCTGGTGACTTGCAGAGAAACCGAACTTGCCGAAGCCGGAAGCTACTTTGTTTACGATATCTCCAAGTACTCTATCGTACTCACCCGTACCGAAAGCGGTGATGTGAAAGGGTACTTCAACGCCTGCCTGCACCGTGGCCGGCAACTACGCAAAGATAGTGGAACCGCGCGTGAATTCAAATGCCCGTTCCATGGTTTTCGCTGGAGCCTTGATGGAGACTTCCTGGGCGCGCCCTGCGAGTGGGATTTCCCACACATTGAAAAAGAAACGTTTAATCTGCCGCAAGTGCAAATTGGTACATGGGGCGGGTGGATATTTATCAATATGGATCCAGAGGCCAAGCCGTTGGACGAATACCTGGGTATCTTGCCCAAGCATTTCGAACGCTGGACGCCCGAGAAGACCTACAAAGCGATGCATGTTGAGAAGGTTATTGAGTGCAATTGGAAGGTCGCCTGGGAAGCGTTTATCGAAAGCTACCATACGATTCAAACACACCCGCAAATTCTGCCTTACCTGGGTGACTCTAATTCGCAGTACGATTGCTGGGGTGACAATATCAGCCGCACCATCTCGCCGATGGGCGTGGTGAGCCCGCATCTGGAGAACATTGAGCCCAATCAAACCGTGAATGACTGGCTGACTCATGCAGCGCAGTTGGAAGACGGCGAAACAATCAATGTGCCTGAGGGCATGTCTGCGCGCGAGTGGTTAGCCAAACATTACTTTGATCTGTACTCGCCTGAGTATGGCGTCGATCTCAATGAATTTTGCACGCGCAGCGAGATAATGGATTCGATTCTATATTCTGTGTTTCCAAACTTCGCACCCTGGGCAGGCTTCCATCCCAATCTTACTTATCGCATGAAACCCTATGGCGATAATCCTGAAATGTGTACGATGGAAATCATCGTGCTGATGCGCTATCCCGACGACGCAGAACGGCCGGCCGATTGCGCGGTGCAGAAGCTCGACAAAGATCAGCTTTTTTCTGAAGCGGAAGGTTTGGAAGGCGGCCTTGGCCGTGTATTTGATCAAGATTTTAGTAATCTGAAAATGGTGCAGAAAGGGTTGCACAATGTCCGTTCAGGTGAAATCTATCTCGCCAATTATCAGGAAGTGCGCATTCGGCATTTTCATCAGACCCTAGACAAATACGTATACGGCTAGTCGGCCGCACGCGCGCAACAGGAGATCATCCACTTGGATTCACTACTTAAGCCTTTTTCACTGGCCGGTAAAGTAGCCCTGATTACCGGGGCATCAAGCGGTTTTGGACAACATTTCGCGCCGACGCTGGCAGAGGCGGGTGCGAAAGTCGTGCTTGCCGCCCGGCGCACTGACCTTATCGCCAAAGAAGCCGAAAAAATTAATGCGGGCGGTGGAGAGGCGATTGCCGTAACAATGGATGTCACTTCAAGTGCGAGCGTCGCTAAGGCATTCGATGAGGCACAGGAGCACTTTGGGTTAGTCACTGTTGTGATCAATAACGCTGGCATCACTGTGCCCAAATTGTTGTTAGATCTTTCGGATGACGATTGGAATAGCGTTATCGATACCAATCTTAATGGCGTTGCTTATGTGACGCGCGAAGCCGCTAAGCGCATGATCAGTGAGGGTGCCGGCGGCAGTATTGTCAATATCGCATCGATACTCGCCATACGCGTGCAAAAAGCACTCACCAATTATGCAGCGTCGAAAGCCGCCGTGGTGCAGTTCACCAAAACGGCAGCACTGGAGCTGGCTCAACACAATATACGCGTTAACGCCCTTTGCCCCGGCTACTTTCAAACAGAGTTAAATGGTGAGTGGTTTAAAACGGACGATGGCCAGGCGTTGATTAAGCGGATCCCGCAACGGCGCACAGGCGAGTTGCATGAATTGAATGGCCCATTGCTGTTGCTGGCTTCAGACGCAGGCTCACTAATGACCGGTTCGTCAATCACTGTTGATGGTGGCCACGTTCTCTCAGATTTGTAACGAGTTCAATTGATTGTCTGCCGTCACAACTCGCCATCAGCAATTTTGTCGGCACTTACCTAGTTTTAATAACAAATCGGAGTAGGGAGAATGCAAAACCCTTTAACGCCAGAGCGCATAGCCCGCGATGGTGAACTGTGGGGCAATAAAACGATTGCACAGGGCGCGTGGGAAAAAGCGCGGTTGCAACCCGATGATGTGGCGATTTTTCTCGAGGGTGAAGATTCGATTACTTACGGCGCTATTGCAGAGGAGGCTCGGCGTCTGGCTGCTGGCCTACGTAAGTTAGGATTGAAGCAGGGTGATGTTATCAGCTTCCAGCTGCCTAACTGGCGAGAGTCTGTCGCTGTTGATATCGCGGCCTCTGCGCTAGGCCTGATTAACAACCCCATTATTCCAATTTATCGCGATCGAGAGCTGCGGTTTATCCTTAAAGATGCGCGTACTCGTCTGATTTATATTCCGGAGCAAGTACGGTCTTTGGAGTTCCCAGGCATGATTGAATCATTGCGCCCGGAGCTTCCTGATCTAGAGTTTGTGGTGACGGTACGTGCGCAACAGGCGCATGAAAATACGTTGCGTTACGAAGAGCTGGTGCAAAGTGATCCAATTGATATCGATGAATTGCCCGTAGTAGATCCCAACAGCATTAAGGCAATTCTTTACACATCAGGCACGACGGGTTCACCCAAGGCAGTACTGCATAGCCACAATACGCTTGCACGTGTGATTCAAAATTCGCTGGATTTCTGGGAAATGGACGCTAGCGATGTCATGTTGATGCCCTCGCCAGTGACGCATGTGACAGGCTATGGCTCCGGGATGGTGTTGCCGTTTGTAACGCCCGTTAAATCAGCGCTTATGCCGCGCTGGGATGCGGATGCAGCTGTTGCCTTTATCGGCGAAGTAGGGGCAACAGCAAGCGTCGGTGCTACACCTTTTTTGGTAGAGCTTGTTGCAGCGGCAAAACGTCACGGCACGGGTTTACCGAGCATGCGGCTGTTTGCCTGCGGCGGCGCAGCGGTGCCACCTCAAGTGATCGATGATGCCTGGGATACGCTGGATAACTGTAAAGCGTTCCGTGTCTACGGCAGCACTGAAGCACCCATTATCACGCTGGGCTTTGTTGCCGCAGATCAACAAACTCTGGCAGGAACAACCGATGGCATGATTTACGCGTACGATGTCAAAATTCTCGATGAAGAGGGTAATGAGCTCGGCGTAGGCGAAGACGGTGAGATCGCCGCGCGCGGCGCTGGCATGATGCTGGGCTATGCTGATCCGGTGCAAAACGCAGAGGCCCATGATGCGGATGGATTTTTCCTCACGGGTGATATTGGGCAGCGCACGCAGGATAACGCCATTCTTATCACCGATCGCAAGAAAGATATCATTATACGCGGCGGTGAAAACATTAGTGCCAAGGAAGTAGAAGATGTATTACACGATCACCCGGGTGTTCAAGAGGCGGCCGTTGTGGCTATGCCGCATGAGCGTTTAGGGGAGGGAGTCTGTGCCTTCATTATCCCCAGTGCTCAGGGTGAGGCATTGGACTTGGCCGAAATTGCGGCTTTCGCCGACAAAGCACTGCTGGCCAAGCAAAAAATTCCAGAGCATATAGAGATAGTGGATGATCTTCCTCGCACTGCAAGTGGAAAGGTGCGTAAAGATGTTTTGCGTAAAGACATTTCTCAAAAATTGACGGGCTAGTTCCCCAGGCTCATCCGATAACATCATCAGCATTTTCAATAAATGATTATTATAAAAAGGACGTAACAACATGGGTACATTATCAGGTAAAACAGCCGTCGTTCTGGGTGCTTCTGGCACAGCGAACTTCGGTACGGCCATCGCACGACGCCTGGCTGATGAAGGCGCACATGTTGTTGTTTCAGCTCGGCGCAAGGAGCCCTTAAGTGCGTTGGCTTCAGAAATTGGCGGCTCTGCAGTTGCCTGTGACGCTACGCGTGAAGACGATATAGCCCAGCTTTTTACGGCCGCCTCTGCAGCGACTGGTAAGGTCGATATCGCCGTGTTCTCGGCGGGTGTGCATGCCGCCACTGCGATTGCAGAAATTACTGCAGATGATATTCGGCCAACACTGGAAATTAGTTTCATTGGCGCGCTACTGTTTTTCAAACATGCGGCTGCCGCGATGAATCAGGGCGGGTCAGTTATTACCGTTTCGTCCCTGACTGCGCGTCTTCCAGGGGCAGGGCTCTCTGCTTATGCGGGTGCGCGAGCCGGTATCGATTACGCGATGAAGGTTGCAGCGGTTGAGTATGCACAGAGGGGAGTGCGCTTCAATTCAATTGCTGCCGGGCTTATTCAAACCGATATGACCGATGCCTTTTTTGATATGCAGCCAATTATCGATGCGCACATCAATGCTACCCCCTGTGGCCGTATGGGCACACTGGACGATATGGCGGAAGCGGCGCTGTATCTGGCAGACAGTCAAAAGTCAGGCTACATCAATGGGCAGCTACTGGACTTATCTGGCGGACAAGCCTTTGGTAGCCTGCCGAAATTTTAATGTCTAATGTCATACATTGATGGATAACTAAAAGTAGAGAAAGTAGAGAAAGTAGAGAAAGTAAGAATGAGTATTCTCAACGCAACGTGGATTAGCGAAGAACAGCGGATACTGCACGACAGTGCGTTGCGCTTCACACAAGAAACCTTCGAACCACAGCGAGAGGCGTGGGAAAAGCAGGGCATGTGTGATCGTGACGCGTGGCGACAGGCTGGTGAGGCTGGCTTGCTGTGCGCAAGTATCCCTGAGGAGTACGGCGGTTCTGGCGGCGATTTTACCCATGAAGCGGTTATCTACGATGCCATGATTCGCGGCGGAGCCGCAGCATCACTGGCTGGCGGTAATGCTGTGCACAGCCAGATAGTTGCGCATTATGTACTGAATTATGGCTCGGAGGCACAAAAGCAGCGCTGGTTGCCGGCTATGGCAAGTGGTGAGCTTGTAAGCGCTATCGCCATGACGGAGCCCGGCGTTGGGTCTGACTTACAATCAGTAAAAACCAGTGCAGTGGCCGACGATGCTACCGATGAATACGTTATCAACGGCTCTAAAACCTTTATTAGCAACGGGCAGCATGCAGATTTAATCGTGGTGGTGTGCAAAACAGACCCTGCGATGCGTGCGCGCGGCATCTCTCTGGTAATCGTAGAAGCGCTCACGGAGGGTGTGGCAACCGCTGGGTTTAGTCGCGGTCGTAACCTTGAGAAAATTGGCCTTAAGGAAGCCGACACCTCTGAATTGTTTTTTGACAATGTCCGCGTCCCTAAAGCTAACTTGCTGGGCAAAGACGAAGGCCAAGGTTTTTTCCAGCTGATGTCGCAGTTGCCACAGGAGCGTTTGAGTATAGCGCTGTCGGCGGCGACGACCGCAGAAATGGCAGTGGAGGCGACCGTGCAATACACCAAAGAGCGCGAAGCGTTTGGCAAAACGGTATTCGATTTTCAGAATACCCGATTCAAACTGGCGGAGTGCAAAACCGAAGCATGCGTTTCTCGAGCGTTTGTAGACCAGTGCATGGTGAAGCATCTAGAGGGAAATTTGTCTGCCGAGGAGGCTTCCATGGCGAAGTGGTGGTGTACCCAAAAGCAGTGTGACATTGTCGACGAGTGTCTTCAGTTGCACGGTGGTTTTGGCTATATGTGGGAGTACCCTATAGCGCGCATGTACGCGGATAGCCGCGTACAAAAAATTTATGGCGGCACAAACGAGATCATGAAAGAACTGATATCACGCTCATTGTAAGTTGAGGAGTCCGCGGGTATGGCAATAGATTTTACGTTCAGTGAAGAAGTTGACGCAGCCCGCGCCAGTATTCGAGCCTTCTTACATGACACTGTAAAGGCACGTTACAAAGAGCTCAGTGCGAACCCTGATGCTACTAAGGATGATTGGACAGCGCTGATTAAAGGTTTGAGGGTAGAGGCCAAGGAGAAGGGGTTTTGGCTTCCACACATGCCAGCGGATGCCGGTGGCATGGGCTTAGGAGTAACGGCGCTAGCGGCGGTTGCAGCTGAGGCGGCTAAAGTGAACTACGGGCCCTACATTATGAATTCGCATGCGCCTGATGAGGGCAACATGCATACCCTTTATCACTTTGCTACCGAGTATCAGCGCGAGCGTTACCTGCAGCCATTGCTCGATGGCGACGTTCGCTCCTGCTTCTCAATGACAGAACCTGAGGTCGCTGGGTCTGACCCTACACTCATTCAAACTACCGCGGTAGAAGACGGCGATGAATGGGTAATCAACGGGCATAAATGGTTTACGTCAGGCGCTCGCGGGGCAAAGTTTGCCATCGTCATTGCCTGTACAGACCCAGACGCCAAAATACCTCAGGCCAGAAATTCAGCCTTTATTGTCGATTGCGACTCCCCCGGTTTTGAATTGGTTCGTGATATCGAGACGATGTCAGGCAGCCATAACCACTGCGAAATACTCTATAAAGATGTGCGTGTTCCGAAAGAAAACTTGTTGGGTGAGCGTGGGGGCGGGCATAAGCTCGGGCAGGTTCGCCTGGGCCCCGCACGTCTGGCGCATTGTATGCGCTGGATAGGTGAAATTGAACTCGCGTTAGAGATGCTGATTGAACGCGCTCAAAACCGTTTTGCCCATGGCTCTTTACTCAGCGAAAAACAGAGCATCCAGTGGATGATGTCGGACAGCGCAATGGAATTGTATGCGGGCAAGCTCATGGTGCTGCATGCTGCCTACAAGATCGAAAACGGCATGGACTTTAAACAAGAAGTGTCCATGGCCAAGCATCATGTTGCAAACACACTCTGGCGGGTGTGCGACCGGGCTGTTCAAGTGCATGGCGCGTTGGGTTACTCAACCGATTCACCGTTGTCTGGCATGTTGCAGCAGGCCCGCTGGGCGCGGTTTGCCGATGGCGCCGATGAAGTACACCAAATGCGTATTGCCGATCTGTTGATGCGCGCTTACAACGATTCAGGGTCAGTGAACGGTGCTGTCGGTGGCCTGCCGCTATAACCTTCATAGTAGCGCTTAAAGAGGAATTTACATGTCTGATGCACTGAGAGAAGAGATCGAGCAGCTGCGCATTCGCAATGCGTGTGTCGATAGCTACAACACCTATGCTTCCTCATTGGATGGGAAAGACTGGCCGAAGGTGCGGGGCTGTTTTGCCGATGAAGTGTATATAGATTACGGTGATATCAGCGCGTCCACCGGCGACCCAAAAGTGCCGAGAAAGGCCGATGACTGGTGCGAGATACTGCAAGGTGTTATCAACGGCTTCGATATTACTCGCCATGCCATTACTAATCATCGCGTGCACGTGGTTGACGGCAATGTTAGCTGCAGTGCTTACCTCAGTGCTGACCATGTTGTTTTTTCAGATCCAGCGGTACCGATTGCTGGCGCTGAAGATGTGGTGACGGTGGTGGGTGAATACACTAATCACTATGTGGAAATTGATGGGCAGTGGAAGATATGGAAATCGGAGTTAGCGGTAGATTGGTCTAGCGGCAACATGGCGTTGTTTCCTACTGCTTTGGAGAGATCTGCTGCTCTTAAGGATGGCGCCTGAAAACGGGTAGCTTTTTTTGAGGGTGCAGTCTCGTGGGTGAGCTTCGATTCCGGCCCTGCGTGGATAAGCTCTCCTAGCTCAGCGGGCTGAGATATTCGCTTGGAGAGCTTATCCACGCAGGGCCTGATGGTGTCCCTTGGCGATTGAGGCGAGACATCGATATCACCGCGCTAGCTAGTGGCAAACACACCGAATCGCCGGTTTGCAGCTAGGCGTAAGCACTCAAAAGTAGCTTTGCGTCGAGTGTCTCAGCCTTCCGAGTAAGCAAAGCTACTTTTGAGCGCTTACGCCGGGCCCGAAGTACGAACTCGAGTATCTCAGCCATCTCAGCAATCGCAGAAAACCAAGCCGCCCAAACCATTAGTGCGCCGCCAACGAAAACGTGTGCGCCTCGTCCTCAGTCGTTACCCCAATCTGCCGCCCAACCGGACTATGTAGTCGCAGCGAACTCGCAACCGCTTCATCTTTGCTGGTCGCCAGAAACCGCTCTCCCGCCGCTGTCTTAGCGAGCACCACAGAAGTGTCAGGCGCGTTGCGGCCCACAATAACGGTATAGCTGATCACTTCCCCGCGCGTTGGGTTATCAGCATAGGGCACAGCCGAGCGCGCTGTCGCATCCAGTGCTTTGGGAGCGTCGCCCAGCCAGTCGATGTGCTGGGTCGTTTGCGGATTGTTTGTGAGTAGAAGCGCAGCGTGCTTTGAAAGAATGCCGCCATTTCCAGTCACCAACGCTGTTTTCTGTTTGGAGTCTGCCTGCAATCTGTCCACCATTTCTGCCAGAGCATGCATGGTGTAGTTGTTTCCGGGGCCACCAAAGTAGGGCAGGCCACCTGTGACGGTCAGTGGAATGCTGCCGTCGGTAGGTAACTTCAGTGCGTCACAGGCTGCGTGCACAGCACAGGGGAAGCAGCTGTAGATATCGATCATGTCGACGTCGGCGATCTTGCATTCGCCTCTGTCCAGTGCCGCGTTGAGCACGGACTTCATGGTGGCTGAGGTGCCCGGGTCTGCTCGCTGTGATAAAGGTATATCCATCCCGGCGGCATAGCCGCGTAGAAAAATCCAGCGCGCGGGGTCGATGCCCAGCTCTCTGGCATACCCGACACTGGTGACAACCAGTGCAGCGCCTTGATTTACGGCGTCCTGTGCAATCAGCCATTTTGTGTACGGTAGGCTTATGGGGTAATTCCGCGTGGTAGGCAGCGCAAGCTCTTCCGCCGTAAAGGCTTTGGGGTTCTGGCTAAGCGGATTGGCGGCGGCGACATCACTGAAAGGTGCGAACATCTCACCCATGTAGCGCTGATGCTCGCTCAAAGTGTGATTGAGTGCATCGGCCTGCGCGTTTTCTATTAGTGCATAGTAATGTGCCGGTAAAAACATGCCGCTGCGAATTTCCTGGGCCGAAGCAAAGCGCGCTTTATATTCTCTGGCGTCTAGCGGAGCATCGAAGCGCTCGTGCCAGTCGTCTTTTAGGTCGTGGCGTTTCGCATATCTTTCGTTCGCAATCGCCTCTGCGCCGGTTAGCAGCACGGCGCGTTTGGCGCCACGAGCAATTTCTTGGCACATCTCGGCGAGTAGCGCCATAGGTTCAGTGCCACCGGCATTGGAGTAGATTCGATGCGAAGGCTCCGCTCCCAGGCGGCGCGCTACTGACTCCGGCGGGTTATTGCTACTGCCCAGAGGAGCTTGCCAGGCGGGTGCAGCGTCAGCAAACGTTCGAATGACGGCAATGGTGTCTAGTGCCTGTGCTGGAATCCCGGTTTCGTTCAGCACATGCCTACTGGCGGCGCTCGCCAGTGCAATGGGCGAGGAAAAAGGGGGTTGCGCATTGTCCGTTAAGCGATCAACGCTCTGTCCGGCACCCACCAAAATGGGTGTGTTGTCGGTTATTTGGTTTGGCATGCTAATAAACTGCGAAATAAAAGAGCGAGAATCATACCCGATTGCGCCCAAAACCCTAAGCGCTGTTGGCAGCACTCGGGTGGTATGGGACTATGGGGTAACAATAATGAGAACTGGATAGCATATGAGTTTGGGCAGGGCGTTGTTGATTGTAGTGGCTGGATTACTAGTGGCTACAAATGTGAGTGCACAGGGGTTTGATCAACAGGTCGAAGAACTCATACGGCCGCTGGCTAACGGTCTGTCTTCCGTCGTTTTTTACAAGGTACCGCTGTTCGGCCAACCGTTTCCGCTAATTGTTCTTTGGCTCGCCACAGCGGCAGTCTTTTTTACGTTTTATCTGGGTTTTATCAACGTGCGGGCTTTTGGCCTGGCAGTGCGCCATGTTAGTGGCCAGTATCACAATCCCAAAGCTGAGGGCGAGATTTCGCACTTTCAGGCCGTTTCCACCGCCGTTTCTGGCACGGTGGGTATCGGCAACATTGGCGGTGTTGCCGTTGCCATTGTGATAGGCGGGCCGGGTGCAGCGTTCTGGCTGATTATTGCCGGTTTTTTGTCGATGTCGACCAAACTCGTTGAATGTACGCTCGGTGTGAAATATCGGCGCTACAACGCCGATGGCTCGGTATCCGGTGGCCCAATGTATTATCTAGAAGAATATCTGGCCAAACGCGGGTTCGCGCGTGGAGGCAAGTTTCTGGGCGGTTTCTACGCGCTGTCGCTGGTTATTGGGTGTTTGGGCATTGGCAACATGTTTCAATCCAACCAGGCTTACGTACAGTTTCTGACAATTACTGGCGGTGAAAATAGTTTTTTTGCCGATAAAGGCTGGCTGTTTGGGTTGGCCATTGCCGTGGCGGTTGGCCTGGTAATTATCGGCGGTATTCGCTCTATTGCCGCAGTGGCGGGCAAGCTGGTGCCGTTTATGGCGGTGCTCTACATTGTTTCGTGTTTGATTATCATCGGGATGAGTATCGATGAGCTGCCTGGAGCCATTGCGCTCATTGTGGGCAGTGCGTTTCAGGTTGATAGCGTTACCGGTGGCATGGTGGGCGCAATCATCGTCGGTTTTCAACGTGCACTGTTCTCTAATGAGGCAGGTATTGGGTCTGCGTCGATAGCGCACTCGGCCGTACAGACCAATGATCCTGCCTCAGAAGGGCTGGTATCGCTGCTAGAGCCGTTTATCGACACAGTCGTTATTTGCACACTGAGTTCACTGGTGATCGTCACTACTGCGTATCCGAACGGATTGATGGATCAGGGTTATGAGGGTATTGCGCTCACTTCGGCAGCCTTTGCGCATCATTTCAGCTGGGCACCGTATCCATTGGCTGTGGCGGCGTTGCTCTTTGCATTTTCTACTTCCATTGCGTGGGCATACTACGGTTTGAAAGGCTGGACGTACTTGTTTGGTGAAGGTCAGGCAACCCAAAACCTGTTCAAGTTTATATTTTGCGGTTTTATTGCACTGGGCTGCATGATTCAGCTGAGTGCTGTGCTTGATTTTTCAGATGCGATGGTTTTCTTGATTGCCGTACCCAACATACTCGGTTTGTATCTGTATGCGCCTGAAGTAAAGCGGGAGATAAACGTGTACCTACAGCGCGTGCGCGATAACGACGTGCCGAGTTGATTCATCTCGGGCGCTAGTACGGTTTGTCGCCGTCGATAGTGGTGCGTAACAACTGGCGATGCGCTGGAAAGTAATCGTTTACCGGTTTGTGCTGGGTGCTGCGGTTGTCCCAAATGGCGATTGAGTTGGGCTGCCACTGGAACCGGCAGGTGTACTCAGCGGTGGTGATATGCTGATACAGAAACGCCAACAGCGCATCGCTCTCACCTCGCGGTAGCCCGTCAATATGCGTGGTAAACAGCGAGTTAACAAAAATCACTTTCTTGCCTGATTCGGGGTGATTTCTTATCACCGGGTGGCTAACCGGAGGGTTTTCAGCCACTGCATCAGCCAAACGGTCGGCACCCCCGGGCTCAGCCAGACTCTCTTTAAAGCCGTGTTTGAAATCGTGAATGGCGTTCAGCCCTTCCAGCAGAGTTTGCATGGGTTTTGACAACCCCTCATAGGCTGCTGTCATGCTCGACCACAGCGTGTCGCCACCCTTTGGTGGAACGACAACCGAGCGCAGAATAGTGCCCATTGGCGGATGCAGCCGGAATGTCATGTCTGAATGCCACATTTCAATTTTTGTGGGCTTGTCTGGGGTGCTTTCAAGAATGGTGATTTCGTCGAAACCCTCGACAGTGGTGTAGGCAGGGTGCCGCTGCAGAGGGCCGAAGCTTTCCGCCAGCGTCTTGTGCTGCGCGGGTGAGATATCCTGATTTCTAAAAAAGATCACTTCATACTGCACGAGTAACTCGCGCAGTGTTTGATACTCGGAATGACTAAGGCTAGATGTTAAATCTATACCGTGAATTTCAGCGCCTAATGCGCCGGCAATAGGTTGAATATCGAGAGAGGCCATTGTGTTCTTCAGTGTTTAGAATAGTGAGGCTTAATTAGGTTAGCCGAAATTCTATCATTTAAATGTTAGGGAGCCACGGTTTGCTCGTGTCCACTGGGAAGGGTAACTGTCACCCGCAGCCCAGGGTGTGTGTTGTGGGCTTCGATGCTGCCGGCGTGCAGGTGCGCCGCCCGCTTGGCGATGGCTAGCCCAAGGCCATAGCCACCTGATTCACGCGCTCTGGCTGAATCAACGCGGTAAAACGCATTGAATATTCTGCCTAAATCTTCTTCCGGCACGCCGGGGCCTTCGTCTTGAATGATGACTTCATACACGGTTGCTTCGCCTGAATGGTTCTCTTGTGGATTGTCTTGTGGATTGTCTATTGGGTTGTCTGATGAAGTGTCTAACAGATCACCAGCCTGAGCTTTTACCAGCCTCACGGAGATCGTGGATTCTTCAGGTGAGTACGTGAGAGCATTTCGTACAAGGTTGTCGAAACACTTGTGCAGCAGATCGCCTTTGCCAATCACGATAGCCTCTTCGACCTCGCTGGCGAATGTGACGTGTTGCTGTTTGCCGCTGCCTTCAAACTGCGCATCTTGTGTTACTACCGTCAGTAGCGCATGTAGATCGATATGTTGATCGAGGTCATGGGTCTCAGTTTGACTTGTCAACAGTTGTGCGATGAGTTGTTCCAGCCGATTAGCTTCTCGCTCGATACGCTGTAAATGGTCGTCATGTGCTTCAGAGTGTGTGCCATCGTGCTCTTTCTGGGCCAGCGCAAGTGCAACGTGTAGCCTTGCCAAAGGAGAGCGCAGTTCGTGTGAAACATCGCTCAATAGCTGCTTCTGCCCAAGAATACGCTCTTGCAGCTGGTCGGCCATGGTATTGAAATCGCGGGCAAGTTGGTCTGTCTCGTCGCCTCCCCTGGGCCGTGTGGGCGCTCTAGTGTCCAAGTTGCCATTGGCCAGCGATTGGGAAGCAGCCCGCAGTGCGGTAATTCTGTGTGTTAGCAAGCGCGACAGAAATAAACAGACCAGGCCGCTGATGCCAACGGCCAAAAAAATCCGCAGGGCAGGGCTGGTACCAAGTACTCGTACAAATTCTGATGGCGGCGGCGGGAAGGCGAATACCGCACGCATTTTGCCCAACTCTGGGCGATAGACTCTGTGCGCGACGTAGCGTTGCCCTTCTTCGCGCCGCGAGACTCTGCGACGGCGCTCCAACTGTGTAGCCGTAGCAACGACAATATCGGGTAACTCCCTGCCCAGATAATCGTTACCTTGCGCATCCAGTAAATAAATACGCACTTCGCCGGGTGCATTAGATTGCTCCAATAGCGCTTGTAGCTCTTCATCGGGCGCATTCTGTAGCGTGTAAATAGTGCGCAGCATGTAACGATGCGGGGGCTTTCTTCCGTCGTGTGCATTAGCAGCGTGGTCGGCTCGCTCCTCAAAGTACTCATTGCTGAGCATCCAGCTCGCGGCTATCGCAACTGTTGCAAGCCAGAACCCAACAAACATTTTGAAAAAAAGGTTGCCAAAGAGCTTCATGGTTCTTGGCCCTGAGGAGCGACGGTAAACTGATATCCCTGTCCGCGCACGCTCACAATGGGGTTGCTACGACCAATTGCCGAGAATTTTTTGCGGATCTTGCTGATGTGCACATCGATACTACGGTCGTAGGCTGAGAGCCCTCGGCCGAGTGCCTCTTCACTCAGCGCTTCTTTGCTCACCACATGGCCTGCATGCTTCATCAGCATCTGCAGCAGGCTGAACTCGGCGCTGGTTAGGCGAAGATCTTTGCCTTCGCAGGTAGCAGAGCGATCGGATGCGTTGAGGCAGGTGCCTGCAATATCGACACTACCCTGGCCAGCGACTGCATGAGTTCTTTGAGCGGTTGAAGAGACAGTGTGCTGAGCCCTGCGCAAGACTGCGCGCAGTCGAGCGGCGAGCTCCCGTGGGTTGCAGGGTTTGGGAAGGTAGTCGTCCGCGCCCAGCTCGAGGCCAACAATCCGATCTGTATCCTCGCCTCTGGCAGTGAGCATCAGAATGGGTGTTTCAGTGAACTTGCGCAGCTGCCTAAGTACATCCAGCCCCTGCATGCCGGGAAGCATTATATCGAGCACGATCGCATCGTATTGCGTGTCCTGGCAGTGCTCTACCGCCTCTAGGCCATTGTGAATGGCGCTGGCCTCGAAGCTCTCCAATGTAAGAAAATCTATGAGCAGCGAGCACAGTTCTGTGTCGTCATCAATGATGAGTACGCGGTTGCTCATTTTTCCTCCCGATTGCCTATTTGCCTAGTGTGAAGAAGCGATAGGGCGTTGTCATTACATTGTGTAGAGACTTTACATATGCCGGTTATTCTTTACACATCTTTACACCGATGCGGCAGAGTTTTACGCCGGCCAGCGATAAGCTGTTGTTGTGAGTTAGCGGGAGGGCAGCTGTAGTTTGCGGTAACGATGCTTGTAAGGTCGCCCTCCTATTTTCCAGAACCGACCCGGAGTAGATATCATGAGTACAGCAAAACAAAAGGTTCTTTTGAGCAGCGTTGGCACAGTTGCAGTAACGCTTATGCTGGCTGCATCAAGTTGGGCTATGACAGATGGTGTCAAACAGCACAACCCAGAGCATAAGCTGGAGCGAAAGTTAGAAAGAATGACGAGACATTTAGATCTCACCGAAGAGCAGCAGGCGCAGGTGGAAGCGTTGCTCGGAGAAACACAGGCGCAGCGAGTAGCCGATAGGCAAAGGCTAAAAGAGCTTCGCACACTGCTGCATGAGCAGCGCGCAGACTTTGACGCGGCTACCGTTCAGCAAACTGCAGACGAAATCGGTGAACTCACCAGCCGAAAGTTGTATGCCCGTACCAGTACACAGGCGCAAATCTATAGCCTACTGAGCGCCGACCAGCAGGCAAAGATGGATGAAATGCATGAAAAGCGCAGAATGCATAAGCGCCACAAACGGGCTCATCGCATGATGTAACCCGAGTGCAGGGTGAGAAAGGGTTAGAGCTCTCGTAACTCAAGCGCCAGTTTGTCGCAGGTGTCTCGATTGGCTTCCAGCCCGGCTGAGTTGGTAATCACAGCAGTGCTTGCCAGCTCCGGTTTTAAATACAGCGAGGTTACCTTCTCGAGATCGTTTAGCGTTACCCCGAGAATCCGTTGGCGGAATCGCTCTCGTTGGGCATGGGTGCGACCGAACAGCCCGTTGTGAAAGTGCTGCTTAGCCTCGGTTGCCGGAGAGCTGGGCTTATCCAGACTACCGACAACACCAAGTATCGCTTCTTCTAATGCCTGATAGGAATGCGACGTGTCTAGCATCCAGTGGATCGCAGCATCGAAGTCATTGAGCGTTTCTGTAAAGCGAGGGTCGCGATAAGAGTAAAACCGAAACGCTGCCACACTTGAGTCTTGCGAGGCTCCACCGCCATACGCGCCGCCTTGCTCTCTGATGGCGCGATGCAGAAAACCATTGCGTAGAACGCCGCCAAGCACCGTCAGGGCCGCCGCGTCATCATGATCAACCGGTACGGTAGGGAATGCTTTGGCACAGAAGTTTACCTGCGTGCTGGTTACCCACACTTCCCTGCGTTGTTCGCGGATACCAGGTAGAGAGAATTCAGCGCTTTGCGCTTCCCCATTAGCAGCAGATTCCGTGGCTATGCGATTACTCCAGGGCGCAAGTGCCAGCTGCGCTACTTGCTGCAGATGCTCTTCTTCGGCGATACACAGCAGTTGGCGGGGTTGTGCGCATAATGTGTCATGCAGCGTAGCCAGGCGTTCAGACAGGTCGTTCAACGCGGTAGGCTCTGCCAAACTGTCATCGAGTTCTCTAAGCGCAGCAATACCGGCAAGACCAGACTGACGGTGCTGTAGCAGGGCCAGAGGGCTCATGCCTGCACTTGCAGCCGCCATTGCCAGGCCGTGCCCGTTGCCGGTAATCGATTGATCACGGCGTGCTCGCTGCTGGCTGATAAGCTCACGCAGCCTGGTGGTTTCATCAAAGCGGACGTGATTAGCGGTATCGAACATCAGCGCACTTTGTTCCTGCGCATTCCGCAGAAGGGCTTTTGAAGATAGAGTGATATTCGCGCTGACAACCTGTTCATCGTCTGTTTGGCCGCGCATGCTGGTATAGCTGGCGATGCCGCCAACGGTTTCCGATTGGCGCTGCTGTACTGATAGGTAGTCAGCTTTGCCCAACCCCATCTCGGTTAAGAAACTGGTGTAGAGCGGGAGAATTTGCAGGGTCGAGTCGTCAAGTGCGGGCAGTCTGGCGATGGCCTGCTGGTAGACCAGCCCATTGGTGCCTCTGGCATAGGTGGTTAGGGCAGTGCCCTGAACGTTTGATTCGTTGCGTTCCAGTTCTGGCAGAGCTGCCGGTACGTCTGCCAGCTCAACTTTTGGCAAGATACTATCGTCGTCAATTTGTTGCTGCCTTGCTTCAAGGTCTGAGGCAAGCTTCACCACCGCGCTGCGCGCCTGTTCATCCATGCCCGCGGCCATTTTTGCAAGGCGCTCGGCTTCTTCTGCCGCCCTTTTTTCAGACAACTCGGTGTCTGGTGCAAGCGTGAGGGTGACTCTGTGGGTGTTGTCCAATAGTAGTCTGCGCGCTAACTGTTTAATGTAATCTGGGTTTTGAATGTTATTGCGTAGTTTGGCAATGACCGGGTCCAGGTTAAGCACTGCAATCGGATCGCTGTAATGTGTTGCACAACCTAACGACTGCAGGATGAGCTGCAGGCCGTAGGGGTAGCTGTCGCCACTGATTTCACGCTGGTGCAACTCCAACTGATGTAGAACAGCTTCCAGTCTTTCCTGCTCAACGC
Source organism: Halioglobus sp. (assembly GCA_045106775.1). GTDB lineage: Bacteria > Pseudomonadota > Gammaproteobacteria > Pseudomonadales > Halieaceae > Marimicrobium. The sequence goes on along the minus strand of JBGCFE010000190.1, from coordinate 3,271 downwards.
CGTTTTCTGCCACATCGGCAATAACTTGCAATACCAGTGTTTCCAGTGCGTCAGCGCGCTCGGCTTCACTGCCTTCAAGGCCGCAGCAGAAGACCATCTCGCGCATGGAATCTTCCAGCCCGCATAGCGGCGACGGCGCTTTACCCAGATCGGTAGTCTCTAGCGCCATTTGTAGTGGCGAGGCGGAGTTATCTAGCAGTACGCTTGAAAGCAATTGCGCCTCAAGCAACTGTTCGAGGTCTGAACTTTCGCCCAGCATCCAGCCCATGACGATATGGGTACGATCAGCGGTGTCGGGTGATTCATCAAACGCGTAGGTGTCCTGCACTCGCTTAGGGGCGCTTAGCCTGCGCTCAGGCGCTACCTGAATACGCTGGTCTAGTTTTTCAAAACGCGAGAGTGCTTTTTCTTCGAAATGAGTTTGATGCTCAGCCGCACTGATATCACCAAATGTCATGAATATGGCATTGCTCGGGTGATAGTGGCTCTCGTAGAAAGCTTTTAAGCGCTCATAGGATAAGTCTGGAATGTGCTTTGGGTCGCCGCCGCTGTTGTAGTGATAGGTGCTGGTTTCGAATAGCTGTTCGCACAGGCTGCTCCAGAGCGTGCTGGTTATCGAACTCATGGCACCTTTCATCTCATTGAAAACTACGCCCTTGAACACGAGATCACTGCTGGTGTTTTCAGGTTCCGCAAATTCAACACGGTGGCCTTCCTGTGCAAAATCCAGCGGGTCCAACCGGGAAAAAAATACGGCGTCTAAATACACATCAAGCAGGTTGTTAAAGTCTTTACGGTTCTGGCTGGCGAAGGGGTAGGCCGTCCAATCAGAACTAGTGAAGGCGTTCATGAACGTATTCAGCGAACGGCGCAGCATCATAAAAAAGGGATCACGAACGGGAAAACGTTCGCTGCCACACAGTGCTGTATGTTCAAGAATGTGTGCCACGCCTGTGGAGTCATGTGGCACTGTTCGCAGCGCTACCAAAAAAACGTTTTCGTCACTCGGTGCCGCGAGGTGGTAGTGCATTGCGCCGGTTGCGTTGTGTTCATATTGCTCCACATGGAGATTGAGAGCTTCTACGGTCTCTTCGCGAACTAGGGTGAACGCGGGATGCCCAGCACGGCGAGTGGATGTTGTAGCAGGAGTTTTATTTGTATCGGCAGCGTTAGTGGCTGCGTTCGTGTCGCTCATAATGTTCTCTATCAAAAATTCGTGATGAATAGACGCGGCAGATATTCTACCGTGAAAGTGTTGTTGATTGTGCCTGTTTGCTGCCTGATGCCGGTTTTAACGCAATATGGTAGCGCCAGGGCCAGTGTTTGCCCGTGACCCAGATGGCTCCGTTTGATTTGTCGAAAGCGATGCCGTTCAGCACATCTGTGCCTGCAATGCGCTCCTGCTCCGGAAGTAGATTCTCGAGATCGATACTGGCCGTTACTGAGCCTGTTGCAGGGTCGATGATTACGATTCTATCGGTGAGCCAGACGTTTGCCCAAATGGAACCGTTGATCCACTCCAGCTCGTTTAACCTCTTCAGAGGCCTTCCGTTCTCGCGTACGGTTATTGTCTTTGTGATTTTGCCAGAGCTTGGCTCCATGAATGAAAGCGTGGCACTGCCGTCACTGAAAATCAGTGAGCTTCCGTCATTGGTGAGGCCCCAGCCTTCGCCTGGCAACGTATAGGCGCCGATGCTCTCGAAGGCACTTTTTGTGTACACGAGCATTCTTTTAGAGCGCCATGTGAGCTGAAAGACTTTTTTGTCTAACACTGTCAGGCCTTCTGCGAAGTAGCGAAAACTGAGATTTTTAGCAGTCTCAAGTTCACCTGATGCGAGATCAAAGCGCAGCAGCCTGGATTTTCCGTACTTGCCTGAACTGACATAAAGCTGCTGATCGTGAATTTCAAAGCCCTGTGTGAATAGCGCACGCGATAGCGGCTGCTTATCCAGTACCTGGTACGAGTAGCGTTCAACGGCCTCTACAGATGCAGGTGCGGATACAGCAAAGAGGCTGAAGATGAGGAGTGGCAGCTTGGGCACTAGGTACTCAAATACGGTTACGATTTAGACCCCGAATGATAAACCGAGCAGGGCTTAGCGCGCGACTTAACTTGCGTGAATATGGCCGAGGTTCGTTGCAGATTTCGCTGGCCAACCATTCTGCCGCTAGCGGTGTTGACGTCAGGCCTCTAGAGCCGTGTGCAGTGTTCACGTAAAGCCCAGTCAAATAGTTGCCCGATTGCGCGATGCGTTTTCCTGCATCTTTTCTCAAAGAAGCATACGTGCTGCAAAACGCGTCATAATCTGGCACCTGGCCAACAACAGGCAGGTAATCGTTACTCGCGCAGCGGAAGCGAACTTTGCCGCTTAGCGTGTCACTTTCCAAGCCGCCAAGTGACGAACTCCAACTGGGAATGGCATTTTGTAATGCGCGAATATTGTCCTGATGTTCAGTGACTCTTTCTGCATCCTCTGTATCACCAGGCCCAAAAGAGGCGCCAATGCAATGGCTTTTGCCAGCAGTAGGTGCAATGTAGCCCTCATGGCACAGCACGGCTTTCAACGTCAGACTTTGCTCTGTTACAGGCAGCTGTGTGGTTTGGCCGCGAACGGGTTGTAGTGGCAGCCAGCGCAGACAATCAAATGTGTTAGTGGCTGTACCGGTTGCCAAAATGGCGATAGCGGCGGTTTTGATCGATTTGCCTGCGGCGCTCGCCCGCCATAAGCCCTCTATGCTGTCCAGCCTTACCGGGCCAACGTTCTCAAACACCTCAATGCTGGGATTATCTAATAATGCTCTGCAGACGGAAGCAGGGCTTAACCAGCCCGAGCGCGGGTACCAGTATCCGCTACGGGTAACCTCAGCGCCCAGTTCATCGCTGGCCTGACTGGCTGATAACACGCTGGCTAAATGCGGGACGCTGTGCAGCCGGTCCGCGAGCGTCTTGAGTTCTTCAGCCTTGTTTATTTGCGCGAAGCACCCGCACAACTGCCCATCCTCGGGCGAGATCAACGCACCGCGGGCGAAGCAATTGGCATAGAACTGCGTGGCGAACAGGTAGCTTTGTAGAGCGAAATCAACCAGGTTTGAGTGGCGGGTCGAAAGCCGTGTGTAAAGCACTCCCTGTGGATTCGCAGACGCCCCGTCGGCGATGCTGCCGGCGTCTATGACTGTGACTTCAATCCCTCGGTTGGCAAGCGCGGCAGCAGTCGTTGCTCCAGCGAGCCCTGCTCCGATGACCAGCGCTGTATTGGGTTTTGTAACGCGC
>JBGCFE010000019.1:0-57138 GCA_045106775.1 Halioglobus sp. | reverse complement strand
GCCAACATATCGGTAGCGCGTAAGTCCGAAGATATTCTTTGGGATACTTTTTTCACCACAAACTGGGCACGCCGACGACCATAATGCTCGTAGAGATCATCAAAATCATCGATCTCCATCATCAGTACAGTCACCGGGTTTTTAGCACGCCGAGCACGAGAAATTTCGCGAGCGATATCTTTTTGGAAACCACGCAGGTTACTGATCTGTGTTAACGGATCCAGCAAGGTCAACTGTGAAATCTGCTGGCGATTTACGGCATTTTTGAAACAGGCGGAAATAAACGCCGCCAGGTGGGCAAGCAAATCTTCTTCAGCCTCGCCCAAATGCAGAAACTCGTCCTGCACGCCCAAATGCAAACTGCCAATCATCCTGCCAGCATCTTGCAGCGGCATTAATAACGCATAGTCGATACCCTGCTCGTGGGTGAGCACTTCGAACATGCGCGAGTCGGTAGCATCAATCAATGCAACATCCGGTTCCATCTCATACAATTCCTGCATACGGAAACTGTCTTGCATAAGCTGCAGTTGATGGCCGTAGCGCTGCGCGCCCTGCAGAAGGCCCGTTAGTACTTCTTCTGGATCATAGAGCCAGAGTTCTGCAACCTGAAAAGAGAAGTGCCGAGGCATACTCACTAACAGCGTTTCCAACATCGCCTGCAAATCAGGCGCGTTGAGCAGCATCAACTGCAATTGCTGAGACTGTCGATAGAGATATTGATTGACGGTACGGGATTCACTGAGACGGCTTTTACGCAGCTCAGAACTGGATACGGCTGGCGGGGCGCCTTCTATTTCTTCCTGCGCCCCCTCTGGATCGATATCGTCAGCCATGTAGCACCCATTTACGCCCGTAGAGCCGGATATACAGGCCCAATCTTATTGGATAGGAAGTGTAAGCGCCCTATACTGATGATGCAATCCAAGAGGTGTTTTATAACGTGAAACTCACTGCAGAACTGAGCTTGTACCCCTTAGACAACGCTTACATTCCCATTATCAAATCGTTTATCGACAAGGCAGCAGACCAAAACACAGTGAAGGTAATTTCCAACGCTATGAGCACACAACTGTGCGGTGAGTGGGATGACGTAATGGCACTGGTGAGCCAGGGTTTACGCCAAAGCTATGAAGAGCATGGCAAGCAGGTGCTGGTATGTAAATTGATCCCGGGCGAACTGCCAATACAGTAATGGCGAATGGCTAGCAACTTCACTCAACCACCGATAACCCACTCGGTTGAACAGGCGCTCGCCCAGACGCTTGCTCAATGGCAACAATGGCAATGCGCGATGCCGCTGCAAACGCAGCCGACCATTGCCCGCGCCTTGAACAGCGGCAAAAGCAATCACAGCTTTTTAACGTCAGCACCACAGCCCTGTGTTATCAGAATAGACGGGCAAAGCCCACAAAAACGCGGCCTGCAGCGCCAAGTTGAATGGCGCGCTCTAGAATCAGCGTATACCGCTGGCTTAGCGCCTGCGCCTGTCTACTTCAACCCCACGCTAGGCTGCATGGTCTGCGCCTACCTACAACCCGATTTACTCCCGGATAAAACCACTGACACGGATGATCATCGTGATCTTACGGCTACAGGAAAACTGCTGCGTGAAATACATGCACTTCCGGCCCGTCGCCACCGATTGGATTTGAAGAAACGCATCGATCAATACCTCACTCAGCTCAAAGCAGTGCCAAATGATTATCAAGCGGGCCTAATAGCGCTGGCATCTGACATTGTTGCAGCGGTTGACTCAGTGAAGGATTGCGACGGTCGTTTGGTGCTATGCCACAACGACCTACTCAGAGAAAACCGAATTCGTCATGCAGGCAAACTGTATGCAATAGATTGGGAATACGCCGCCATGGGCAGCGGCCTTTACGACATTGCCGTGGTTATTGAAGGCGATGAGCTTGGTGAGCACGCTGCGGTTCGACTGATGAACAGTTACCTGCAGCGAACACCTAGCACGATAGAGCTGGAGACCATCAATCAGTATCGGCTAATTTATTTCTATATTGAAACGCTGTGGTATTGCTTGAACGATGCCGATTTAAGCGATGAGTTGTGGTGTTTGGATAGGCTGGCTCAGCTGACAGGAAAGTTTGATGATCGGCGGAATTTGTGAGTTGGTGGCGTAGGTTCCGGCAAAGAAGCGATAAGCTCTCCTAGCTCAGCGGGCTGAGATATTCGCTTGGAGAGCTTATCCCTTCTTGGCCTGGCTGCGCACTTCGGCGAATAGAACTTAGCGCTGTTTTCATAAGATATCTAGATACACAGTATCAGCTAGTTGATTCGAACGTAGGCGGGACCGTAAAGGGCTTCGTGTCGAGTGTCTCAGACTTCCGAGTAAGCGAAGCCCTTTACGGTCGCTTGCACCGGGATAAAAAAGGACACCTAAGCTGCACCACCGGAACGAACTAATCGCGAAAGTTACTGAACTGCAACGGCGCACCGAAGTCTTCTTCTCGCAGCATCGCCATCACCTTTTGCAGGTCATCTCGCTTCTTGCCGGTTACGCGAACCTGATCAGCCTGTATTTGCGCCTGAACTTTCATTTTTTCTTCTTTAATTCGCTTCACAATAGATTTGCACTGCATCGTTTCCAGGCCATGTTTGAGCGTTACGACCTGACGCACCTGCTTACCCGTCGCCACTAAATCTGCACATTCCATCGCATCCGGATCGATATCACATTTTATCAGCGCACTGCGCAACATATCCTCCATTTGGTTCACCTGAATATCAGCCTCAGCCGTTATCACCACCTTGCGCTCTTCGCGCTCAAACGACGCATCTACCCCCTTAAAATCAAAGCGATTAGTCACTATTCTCGCTGCCTGATCTACCGCGTTAGTCAACTGGTGCAGATCAACTTCCGATACAATGTCAAACGATGGCATAGTGGCATCCTCAGTCGCGCCATGAACATGCTCTCATGGTAATGCGCTGCGAGGAGTTTTCAATGGCTGCCATCAAAACAAAGAACATGATGAACGTTAGGACACAGTAGAAGTGGATTCGAAACCGCACTGGCATATTTTAGGCGCAGGAGCCATTGGCTCGGTGATGGCCTGTGCTTTGCAAAGCGCAGGCCATACAGTCACATTGATTCTGCGCGAAGCATCCTATGATGCCAATAAGAACAACGGTGCGCTTAACCTGAGCATGACCAGTGTTGGGGGCTCTAAGGAACACTTCGCCTTTCCCATTACCTCTTCTGCCAAAATAGCCGGCGGCACACAGTCAATTACACATTTGCTGGTTACCACCAAATCGTACGACGTTTGTAACGCTGTCGAGTCTGTTGCACCTGGATTACAGGCGCAGTGTCATGTTTTGCTACTCACCAACGGAATGGGGCTCGCCGAGCAAATTCAGGCTAACCATCCCGACCTTACCGTATTCTGCGGCACAACTACCGAGGGTGCCTATCGGACCACTTCTTCAGCGGTGGTGCATGCCGGGCGCGGCGAAACACGCATCGGCGGTATCTCATCGAACACCCAGCCGGGCTGGTTCAACGGTTGGACGCAGGCAATAGAAAACTGCCGCTGGGATACACATATCGAGGCTGCTCTCTGGGCTAAACTGGCTATCAATTGCGTGATTAACCCGCTAACCGCGCTTAATAACTGCCACAATGGAGAGCTGGCACAACAGCCCGATCTTGTCGCGCAGGTAGACCAGTTGTGTAACGAAATTCGTCAGGTGAGCTACGCAGCCGGTTTCACAGAAACAGCGCAAACGCTGCACGAAACCGTTCATGCGGTAATACTGGGCACAGCGAAAAATAAATCTTCAATGCTGGCGGACGTAAGCGCAGGCAGGCCAACAGAAATTGCCGATATCACCGGCTTCTTGCTAAAACAAGCCCGACGGTATGGCATACCTACTCCACACAATGAGCAGCTTATGAAGCGCATCACAGAACTATGACGATCGACAGCCTTCCACTCGACACCATGGCTGCCCCTATAGGCATGTCTGTTATTGCCGTTACTCTGCTGGTTGTTTCAGACCTTCGAGGATCACGCTTAGGACGCTATATCTGCAAGCCCATTGCGGCCGCTGCCTTTATCTGGCTGGCTTGGGCACTGGGGGCAGCAAACACGCAATACGGGCAGTGGATGCTGGCTGCGCTGATTCTATGCATGCTGGGCGACCTTTTTCTAATGCCCGACAGCCAAAAGAGTTTTTTGGCCGGATTAACTGCGTTTCTGTGCGGGCATCTGCTGTTTGCCGTTGCGTTCTACAAATTACACATGAATGTCGGCGCCGCTCTAGCAAGTGCGGTGCCCGCAGTTCTGTTGCTGGCGTTAGTTGGCCGGTGGCTGCACCCGCATATACCTGCGGCCATGAAAGCTCCTGTTGCACTGTATATTGTGGTTATCACTGCGATGTTAGTCTGCGCGGGGTTCACAATAGGCCACCCCGCCGCGCCCTTTGTTGTGGTAGGTGCCTGGGCGTTCGCCGCCTCTGATCTGGCGGTTGCAAGACGTCAGTTTATCGACCCCTCCCGCGTAAACGCACTATGGGGAACACCGCTGTATTTTGGCGCACAAATGGTACTGGCAACGTCCATTGCGTTTGCATAGCACTGAGCCAGAAAGGTGTTTCTGCTAGCGATATGCAGTGCGTGCGGCATGACGAACAGCGTCTTTCCACTCTGACAAAGGCATTCCTTTGAGAAGCACGGCGCGCTCACTGCTGCGCTTGTTGTCATTCGAACGGACTATAGAAACAATGCACACGGATTCCCCACAGCGCATTGAGATGTCAATTTTTTCATCAAAACTCACAGGAGACTTGGGTGCAGCATCACGAGAGTACAGAACCCTGGGGGTCAGGGTACCGACGGCCCCAGTAACATCGATATTACCCAACTCCTCACGCACCACCGCGCGCACTTCATCCAACAACCAGTCTTTAGAAACTTCATCGGGCAAATTACGGCCATCTGCTACTTCAGTGACAGGCGCAGAGAAGTGAACGACAGTTGGCCCCAAGCTCACCAGATAAAAAGCGAGCACTACTACTCCCGTCGCCAAGAGAGTCAAAATCAGCCAACGCACATTTGTACGCAACCCGGTAAACCAGTAGCCGATTTGCTCGAAGACGCCCACTGGCGCCTTTTTTCGCGAGCGGCCCGAACGTGCCAGCTCACTGGGTATCTGCAGGGGGATATCTTCTGGAGACTCTGCTCGAAAATAAGGCTTAGATTCTCGTAACAATGCACTCCCCACCGACATAGGAATATCGCGGGAGACATCTCGAAGAACTTGCCTTATTCCGCGGGTATTATTCGGTCGCTGCCGTGGATCTGGGTCTAACAACCGATCGATCAGGTTGCTCAAAATGTGTGGCACCTCCATTTCTGGAGGAATACGATCGCTTATAGGCAGCACTGCCCCTTGCAGCATACGATGCGTATCAAGATCCCCCTTCACCGCAAACGGGTGCGCACTGCACAACATCCGATAGAGTAAGACACCAAGGGCATACAAATCCGCCTGCTGAGTGATCTCCTCTTCGCGCAGGTGTTCGGGGGTTAGCGACCAAAAACTACCTCCCGCTCGCCCGCTAACAAAGGTTCGACTCTCTTGACGGGCGATGCCAAAGTCAGTGAGCTTTGCGTGCCCGTCAGCCGAAATAAGCACATTCGCGGGCTTTACATCGCCATGCACAATTCTCTCTTGTCTGGCAATCGCCAGCGCGCCTGCCACATCGGTACCCACCGTAACCAGACTATCCATAGAGGGCCTCCGATTGGCCAGCAGCTCCTCCAAAGAACAACCGGGCACATAAGCCATCACCATGGCCAGATGTGTACCAGACTCAATGACATCGTGTACGGGCACTATTTTGGGAGAGTCTAAACTGGCAACTAACTGCGCTTCTGCAACAAGGCGCTTTCGCTCTGATCGCCGCGCTGGCAAGTCGTAGATCTTTATCGCGACACGGCGTTCAAGCAGTGTGTCGTAACCTAGATAAACACTGCCCTGACCACCGCGCTCGATGAGGCGAACAATGCGGTAGGCACCGATTTGATTATCGAATTCCATTGCAGTGGCTAGCGTGAATCGTTATCAATTGCACGCAGTTTGAGCCGCAGGCCGGCAGAAGACACTTTTAAACGCCTTGCAACAGCTTCAAGTCCGTCATCTCCTTCGCCCAGCAACTGGCGCAGCTCAGCGACAGGAATTTCGTTGGCTAAACGATACGTTGGGCTAGCCTCTATTCGCCGGTAAACCGCCGTACGCGACACGTCAAGCTTGCGCGCGACACCGGAGGGCTCAAAATCACTTTCGTGCATCGCTAAATCAAACTCTTCATCACCAATATCTGCCATCTTGCGCGATGATTTTTGCCGCGACTCTTCATCACCAGGCTGGTCATACACTTCGGGGCCAGGAGCAGCGCGGTGCGAAATCATGCTTTCAAAAACCTCCACTAACGCCAGAGGTTCGGGTGCTTTGCGAATGACTTGCCCCACAACATTGGCAAGCTCACGCACGTTACCAGGCCACTGATAGCGAGATGCTTGAAAAACGAATACCGCCCAGGCAGCCACATCTACTGCACTCGAACTTTCTGTGAGAAGCAGCGCTTCCTGTCGAGCATCACGTGCAGCCGCCGTTGCAAAATGCATCAACAAAAGGCCAACATCCTCAATGCGCTCTCGCAGCGGCGGGACAAGGATTTCAAAGGAGCCTAGCCGGTGAAGAAGAGCCGCCTTAAAATGCTCGGCACCTTCCAGAGGCGCGTCGGTAGCCGACACTATGCGCACGTCTACTTCACGCACAGCACCACCCACCTCCTGTATTTCGCGCTGTTGCAGCGCACGTAACAACTGCGGCTGAATAGCGGTGGGACAATCGCCTATTTCGTCGAGAAACAGTGTCCCGCCATTAGCCTTTTCGAAATACCCTATGGAATGTTTGTCTGCGCCAGTGAAGGCACCCTTTGCACTACCAAACAACATCGATGGCGCCAAGTCTACTGGAATGGCGGCCATGTTAACGCTCACCATCGGCCCAGCAGCTTTTTCACTTGCAGCATGTATCGCGTTTGCAACTAACTCCTTGCCGGTGCCCGTCTCACCGCGAATCAATACGTCATCTGCACTCTGCGCGGCCAACCGTATTTGCTGATGCAGTTTTTGCATTGCCGCACTACCCCCCAGCAAACGTTCGCTGCCCGGGTAGCGAATTGAAGGTAACTGGACGGAGTCAGACATGTGCAGATACAGAACAACGGCATGACCCAGAGACACAGGCACGCCCTGCTTCAACGCGTCTGGCCCCAAAGTGAGTGTTTCGTGCAACTCTGTGCCTGCGATGCGCACACGACTAGAACCACTAAAACGGTTCAACTGCAGCGTCTCCCCATCAAACGCCAAGACCACCGAACGGCGACTCACGTGCGGGTCGTGCAAAGGCTCTCCTTTTTCCTGCCCCTGCTCCTCGCGAGGAACGGGGTGTGCGAACGCAGGTGATCGACGACCAAGCACCCAGGGCATAGCCGGATCTTCGACCGGCACCCGCGCCACCTGCCCAATACGCGAAACATCGGGGTGAAACAATACGGTCAAAAATAGACCATTGCGCGCATACACACCTTGTTTCGCTGAAACGACCGAGGGAAGAGTGAGATCCGTATCGGGCGATGTCACTGTAGATTCATGCGTCATCGTAAGGGCAAACCCAGCTACTTTTTACCTATCAGCTTAGCAGCTATCCCTCAGCCTGCACGTGAACAGAGCAATCACAATCGCTCTTCGTAGTGGTTGGTGCCAGGTAGCGTCAGCGCGCGAGCGGTTAACTGCCAGCTAGAGAGGAACGCAGCCGCTCCCATTCAAAAAATGGACCAGGGTCGGTTTTACGGCCGGGCGCAATATCACTGTGGCCAACGATGTGCTCACTAGTCAAAGCCCCGTAGCTGGCAATAAGCGCGCGCGAAACCAACGACAGCTGAAAGTACTGAAGGCTGGTATACCGCTCGTCATCGGTGCCCTCTAATTCGATACCAATACTAAAATCATTGCAGTTATCGCGGCCGCGATAGCACGATTGCCCAGCATGCCAGGCGCGCTCGTCGAAACTAACGAATTGCTTCAGTGCGCCGTTGCGCTCTATCAGCAAGTGCGCTGAAACGCGTAGGTCGCGAATTTCTTCGAAAAACGGGTGCTCATCAAAGTTAAGGCAATTAGTAAAAAAACGCTCTACACACCCGGTGCCGTAAACACCGGGGGGCAGAGAAATATTATGGATTACCAATAACTCTGGCACGTTACCAACTGGCCGTGGTTCGCAATTTGGAGAGCCGACAGGCTGTGCCTCTCGCAGCCAACCACCCTCAATCACATAGCTCATTTTATGCACCTGATAAAAACCCAATGCCAGTCTAACTGGTTTAGTAACCCCCCCGCATCCGACAGTCTCATCAAGAGGCGGGTGAACTAGACTTCAGGCTAACAGCGGTAACACGTAGCTGGTACAATCGTGCTTATCGAGAAAGCATAGCGAACACCCGTATGAGCCCACATCCAAACACTACACCTGCCCAAAACGCTGCTATTGATGAAGCGGTGGTTGCCAACGTGCGCGCTGCCCTGGCAGAAGACATAGGCTCTGGTGACATCACCGCAGCACTGATACCCGCTGATGCTCTTGCGCGGGCGAGGGTTATCACCCGAGAAGAGGGTGTAATGTGCGGCGTTCAGTGGGTGAATGAAGTCTTTGCACAGGTTGATGCCGACGTTCAGATCAATTGGGAAACCGCGGATGGGGAGCGCGTGGCGGCTAACCAAACGTTATTCACGCTCGAAGGCCGCGCGCGCAGCCTGCTTACCGGTGAGCGGGCTGCACTGAATTTTTTGCAGTTGTTGTGCGGCACAGCAACACTCTGCCGCAACTATGCCGACGCCGTGACCAACACCAGTACGCGTTTATTGGATACGCGTAAAACAATTCCCGGCCTGCGTATCGCTCAGAAATACGCTGTGCAATGTGGCGGCTGCCTGAATCATCGCATGGGTCTGTATGACGCCTTTCTAATCAAGGAAAACCACATCAACGCCTGCGGCTCTATTCAAGCGGCTGTTACCACCGCGCGCCAACAGCAGCCGGGTAAACCGGTTGAAGTCGAAGTGGAGAGCCTGCAGGAACTTGAGCAGGCAATGGCAGCAGGTTGTGATCGAGTAATGCTGGACAATTTTACGCTGGAGGATATGGCCACTGCAGTGAAACTGGTTGATGGCAAGCTGGAGTTGGAAGCGTCTGGCAATGTGACTGACGAGACCTTGCTGCCGATCGCACATACAGGCGTCGACTTTATTTCTATTGGTGCGCTGACTAAAGACTGTAAGGCGATGGATCTTTCGATGCGGTTGCTGTAGCTGTAGCTGTAGCTGAGGAATTTTTTTGTTTGGTGATGCAAGCGATTCTCGGCGTAAACGATTAAGAATGGCTTCGCTTACTCGGAAGGCTGAGATACTCGACGCAAAGCCATTCTTAATCGTTTACGCCTACCTTTTCCACACTATCCATTACCGCAACTATCCACTACCGCAACTATTCGCAGTTCGCGGAAAGCGCTAGAGCCTTACCGTCAAAGGGTGCAATCAGGCCCAGAGGGGATACGCTCTCCAAGCGAATATCTTAGCCCGCTGAGCTAGGAGAGCGTATCCCCTCTGGGCCGGAATCGAAGCATTTACCACTAAGCACTCAGCAAAGAACGATCCACAAATCACGCGTAACTAACATGTAACTAACACGTAACTAACACGTAACTACCACGCGTAAACCATCGCTGCTAAAGCAGGCTCCGCCGACTAACGATAACGCCGTTGTTGTCTGCATAAATGTAATCACCAGGCTGAATAGTGACGCCGCCCATCTCAACGGCAATATCACGCTGGCCAACGCCCAGCTTCTCCGTCTTGATTGGGCAAGTACCCAACGCCTGAACACCAAGGCTGGTTGCACCAATCTCATCCACATCGCGGATAACCCCGTTGATGATTAACCCGCTCCAACCGTTTTCTACCGCTTTCTCAGCCAGCATATCGCCCAGTAAGGCCCTGCGTTTCGAGCCTCCGCCATCGACGACAATGACTCTGCCCTGGCCTGGTTCGCCAACGCAGGCCTTTACCAGCGAGTTGTCCTCATGGCACTTGATGGTGACAGCTGGCCCTGAAAACTGCAGCACTTGCCCGTAGTTATTGAAGGGCAAACAAATTGCCTGAACATCGGGTGCGTCATCGGCCAGATCGGGAGTGGAAAACAAAGCCATAAGGCCTCCTAGCGTAAAAACTTAGTCAATTTTTTAAAAAAGCCAGAGGCGCGGGATTAACGCTACCCATTGGCATAACAACTATTCCGAGTATAATTCTTGAAACATATACTACAACAAATATCAATTCACGCTATGAATAGGCGGTAAGCCATGAACGTCAATCGGGTTGACCTTAACTTGCTGGTGTATCTCGACGCCTTGCTGCGCGAACGTAATGTGACCCGCGCTGCCCACCAGTTGAGCCTTTCGCAACCCGCCATGAGCAACGGCCTGCGACGCCTGCGTGAATTGTTTGATGACCCACTGCTAGTGAGAACAAGTGAAGGCATGACACCCACAGAGCGGGCGCTAGAGTTAGAGCCGATCGTCCGCGAAGTGCTGAGTAAAGTAGATCACGCAGTGCAGCCTCGAGCGGCCTTTGCGCCGGAAGAGGCTCAGCGGGTGTTTCGCATTATGGCCAGCGACTACGCTGAGTCCACTCTCCTACCCACGGTGCTTGGCAAACTGCGTACGTTGGCGCCGGGAATCACACTCGACATCATGACGCCCTCCGACGTCAGCTTCCTGGATGTCGAGCGCGGAAAAGTGGATATGATCATTAACCGCTTCGATTCAATGCCGCAGTCTTTTCACCAGATACACCTATGGAACGACAGCTTTACCTGCGTGCTCAGCCCACAGAACCCCGTTCTTGAGGAGTTTACGCTTGAGAATTATCTCAAAGCTAACCACGTGTGGGTCAGCAAAACCGGTATGGGCGTGGGCGTGGGCGTTGACCCCGATGATGTACAGCGCCTGGGCTGGGTAGACGCAGCGCTAAATGCGCTGGGCAAAAAGCGCCAAATTCGCGTGTTTACGCGGCACTATCAAGCAGCCATGACCCTGGCAGAGCAGAATGACCTGATCGTTACCCTACCCACTCGGGCCGCGCAGCTAAAGCTCAATAATCCCAGAGTAGTACTGCGGGAACCGCCACTTGAAATACCACCCCTGGAACTCAAAATGGCCTGGAGCCCACTGCTCCAAAATAATCCAGCCAATCGATGGGTGCGCAAGTTAATTGCAGATACCGCACGCGAGTTGGACGGGCAAGAAGCAACCCCGTAGGGGCGGCACAACTGCCGCAACATTCACCCCCATGATGGTCGCGATAAAAACGATAAATTAGGGGAATTTTGCTTCGACCGTCTAAACTATTACGCCTAGGGTACGGCCTGTGCAACTGTCGGCTTCCCAGTGATACATCACTGCCAGATAAACGTTACAAGAGGTTCCATCATGTCCAATCGCATCCAAGAAGGCGGCCTGCAGGTTGCACCCGAACTCCATGAATTGCTAGTGAACGAGATCGCTCCAGGCATTGGGCTAGAGCCCGCTACCTTTTGGGCTGCACTGGAAGAGCTGGTCAGTACTTTTGGGCCGCGCAATCAGGAACTACTGGCTGTGCGTGATGACATGCAAACAAAAATAGATGAGTGGCATCGCGCCAATCCCGGGCCGAGCTACGATAAAGGCGCCTACAAAGCGTTTCTGCAGGACATTGGTTACCTGCTACCCGAAGGCGAAGATTTTACCGTTACCACGCAGAATGTGGACGACGAGGTGGCGACACTGGCAGGGCCTCAATTAGTGGTACCGGTTATGAATGCCCGGTACGCATTGAATGCCGCAAATGCACGTTGGGGCAGCCTGTACGACGCACTCTACGGCACGGATGTTATCAGTGAAGACGGTGGCGCCGAGCGCGCTGGCGGCTACAACGCGGTTCGCGGTGACAAAGTGATCGCCTATGCACGCGCGCTACTCGATGAACATACACCTCTGGCTTCAGGTAGCCATTGTGACGCCACTGCCTACAGCCTTCAGAACGGCGAGTTACAGGTCGCACTGGTCAATGGCGAACGCGCCGCGCTCAAAGATCCTTCTCAGCTGCGCGGATTCACTGGGTCAGCAGAATCACCTGACTCGATCCTTCTGCGGCACAATGGCCTGCACATAGAGATTCAAATTGATCGCGAACACAGCATCGGCGCTACAGACAAAGCAGGCGTCAAAGACGTTTGCATGGAAGCTGCACTCACCACCATTCAAGACTGCGAAGATTCCGTTGCTGCAGTAGATGCAGAGGACAAAACCGTTGCCTATCGTAATTGGCTGGGACTCATGCGCGGTGACTTACAGGACAGCTTCCAAAAAGGCGGTAAAACGCAAACGCGCAGCCTCAATGACGATCGACACTTCCACACACCTGAAGGTGGCCAGCGTGTTCTGCCCGGCCGCAGCTTGCTGTTCGTACGCAATGTTGGACACTTGATGACAAACCCAGCGATTCTCGATGCGCAGGGCAACGAAATCCCTGAAGGCATAATGGATGGCATGTTCACCGCCTGCATTGCGCTACATGATTTAAACAAAACAGGTGATACACCGCGTAATTCGCGCAAAGGCAGCGTTTATATTGTTAAGCCTAAAATGCACGGCCCAGATGAAGTCGCGTTCACCAACGACTTGTTCGAACATATCGAAAACGCGCTGGGTATGGCCAAAAACACCATCAAAATGGGCATCATGGACGAGGAGCGCCGCACCACTCTCAACCTAAAGGAATGCATTCGAGCGGCGCAGGACCGGCTGGTTTTCATCAACACAGGGTTTCTGGACCGCACGGGCGACGAGATTCACACCAGCATGGAAGCTGCAGCGATGACGCCAAAAGGCGCCATGAAGCAAGAGCCGTGGATCAGTGCTTATGAAGATTGGAATGTGGACATTGGGTTACGCTGCGGCCTGCTGGGCAAAGCACAGATAGGCAAAGGCATGTGGGCAATGCCAGACCTGATGGCACAGATGATGGAGGCCAAAATTGGCCACCCACAATCCGGGGCATCGACTGCCTGGGTGCCATCGCCCACGGCAGCTACCCTGCATGCGATTCACTACCACAAGGTAGACGTTGCGGCGCGCCAGCAATCACTTCTTGGCCAGCCGCGCGCTGATTTAAACGACATTCTAAACATTCCACTGCGCGGCGCGCAGGGGTTGTCTGCAGATGACATTCAGCGTGAGCTGGACAACAACGCACAGGGCATTCTTGGCTATGTAGTACGCTGGATAGACCAGGGTGTAGGTTGCTCGAAAGTGCCTGATATTAACCATATTGGCCTCATGGAAGATCGCGCAACCTTGCGCATCTCAAGCCAGCACATCGCCAACTGGTTGCGTCATGATGTCTGTTCGCAGGAACAGGTACGCGAAACACTCGAACGCATGGCTGCGGTGGTTGACGAACAAAACGCCAGTGATCCGAGTTACCAGAACATGGCTGGAGATTTCGCTAATAACATAGCGTTTCAGGCGGCGTGCGATCTCGTGTTTAAAGGCGGCGAACAGCCCAGCGGTTATACCGAGCCCGTTCTTCATGCGCGCCGCAGAGAAGCGAAAGCCCGAGCGCAGGCATAGCGCCCGCACAAGCCCAAAAACCAGCCGCGCTCTATCCAGCGACGCTTTACTGCGGCGCGAGCGCGGTTAGAACAGCACTATTTCACGCTCAGCGCGCTGTCACTGGCGCGGTGAAAACCCTACCCTATTGAGGAATAGTGAATAGCAAAAACCTCAGTGACTTGAATACTTCTCACGAACAAACCGTTAGCATCAATCAAACACACACTTTCGTTGTCGCCGGCCTCGTTGGCTTGCTTGTGCTGCTCTATCAGCAATCCTTCGCATTCGATTACGCCTATTACGACGATGACATGTACATCATCGACAACCCAATGGTCTTGGCCGGGCTGTCGTTTGAAGGCCTTCAATGGGCCCTCACAAGTTTTTATGGCAGCAACTGGCATCCGCTCACCTGGCTGTCACACATGCTCGATATCAGCCTATTCGGCATAGATCCTCGCGGTGCGCATATTCACAACACCGTGCTACATGGCATAAGCACTTTGCTCGTTTACGTTTTACTACTTCGGCTGACTACCCGAATTTGGCCCTCAGCTTTGCTCGCCGCTATATTTCTCGTTCACCCTCTTCACGTGGAATCGGTAGCGTGGATCGCAGAACGCAAAGACTTATTGTGCGCGGTTTTTTTCCTGTTAGCCCTCATTTTTTACGACACGTATAGAAAAGAGAAAACAACCCGCGCCTATCTCGCCACACTAGGCTGCACTGCCCTCGCGCTATTGGCAAAGCCTATGGCGGTAAGCCTTCCAGTACTCATGGTACTAATGGATCTTACCGTGTACCGAAGCCAATGGTTGGGTGACAAGCAATCACCCACGTTAGGATCGCTAGTGAAGATGGCTGCAGATAAAACGCCATTGATCGCGATCACGTTCGGCACCTGTGTACTAACGGTGCTGGCACAAGACGGTGCACAGGCGGTAGCGCACCTTGAAGCACATTCAATCACTGACCGGCTCGAAACCGCGTCCAATGCCTACTGGATTTATCTCAAGCAATGGGTAGTACCTACCAATCTAGTTGCCTTTTATCCGCTTGCACTCGAAGGCAGCCTGCGGGCATGGCTAGTGCCAACTGCTTCTCTTTCGATAGTCAGTGTTATTGCGCTGATGGCAATGCGTCGCGCACCTTTGGTTGCGATCGGATGGGGCTGGTACCTCATCTCCCTACTGCCCGTGATCGGATTAGTACAGGTGGGTGCACAAGCCCATGCAGACCGCTACATGTACTTACCCAGTGTTGGCCTACTAATCGCCGCAAGTACGCTATTCCCGCCTACGCAAAGCCGTTACTTGCGTAGCAGTTATTTTTTGACGGGGGTGTTTACCGCGTTTCTTACTGTGTTGTGTTACTGGCAAATTGGTATGTGGAAAAGCCAATACACCTTGTTTTCTAGCGTTCTGGCGCAAATAGGGCCAAATCACAAAGCGTATGTGCATCTCACCGCCTATCATCTGCGACACGGCGAACTAGATACCGCACAGAAGTATGCAGCTCTTGGCATAGAGCTGGCGCCCAAACGTTCAGACGGCTATCAGGCGCTTGGCAACATTGCACTGCAGCGCGGCCAGTTCCCTGCCGCAGAAGCCCACTACCGCCAAGCCATCACACGAGGACCCCTTGTTGGCCCAGTATTCAACAATTTGGGCATAGCCTTATCACAGCAGGGCAAACAGCAGCAGGCCGCAAAAGCCTTTGCTGAGGCGCTGCGGATTCAGCCCTCGCTACAAGCGGCACAGGAGAACCTGCGCCGACACAATACTCACGTACTACCGAAGACGCAGTAATGCCCGCGGAAATTTTCAAATACCTGATTGCCGGAGGCATCGCATTTCTCACTGACTTAACTGTCCTGTATGCCTGCACTGACCTGCTCGGCATTCACTATCTGCAATCGAACATTTTCAGTTACAGCTGCGGCCTGGTTGTAGCCTATTTTTTAAATACGCGCTGGGTATTCAGCTACCGCCGTTATGCACAAAAAAGCAGAAAAGAATTTTTGATTTTCGCTGCCATCGCGCTGGTGGGACTCATGCTTAGTGAGGCAATTCTCTTGGCACTGGTAAGCCAGGCATCTGTGCATTATCTCCACGCAAAGGTCGTGGCCACGTTCTTCGTAATGGTGTTTAATTTCATCGCGAAGAAGTTTCTTCTTTTTCACCCTAAGCCACAGGCATAAGGACTTTCAGGTGATCAACGGCAAGAAAATTGTAGTGGTTATGCCCGCCTACAATGCGGCGCAAACGCTGCAAAAAACGTATCAGGAGATACCCCGGGATGTCGTCGATGACGTCATCGTGGTTGACGATGCCAGCCGAGACAACACCGCTGAAGTCGCTAAAGCGTTGGGTATAGAGCATGTGCTAACGCACGATAAAAACCTGGGCTATGGTGGTAACCAGAAAACCTGTTATCGGCATGCGCTCTCTCTAAATGCCGACATCGTTATCATGGTTCACCCCGATTACCAATACACACCCAAGCTCATTCGAGCCATGGCGGCGCTGATAGCGGAGGACGTTTTTGACTGTGTACTGGGTTCACGAATTCTCGGTGTTGGAGCACTCAAAGGCGGCATGCCGCTGCACAAGTACATCGCGAATCGTTTTCTCACGTTCATTCAAAACACTCTTGTGGGCTATAAGCTTTCGGAGTACCACACCGGTTACCGCGCTTTTTCGGCTCCTGTGCTAAATACCCTACCCCTGGATTTGAATTCGAACGATTTCATATTTGACAATCAGATGCTGTTGCAAATTATCGGCCACGGCTTTTCGATTGGGGAGGTCACCTGCCCAACCCGCTATGCGCCCGACGCTTCGTCAATCGGTGGTATGCCGGCGGTGCGCTACGGGCTGGGCGTTCTGAGGGAGTCACTACGGTTTCGCGCGGGCAAAAGCAGTCTGTTCCACAATCAATACAGCCTTCCTATTACCCGCAAAGACTAGGAGCAAAGACGCAGCCAATAGATGGTGAAACCAGGCCACACAAGCCTTAGCTTGCGCGGCGATCACTCAGGTTGGCTGCGGAATCCTTGAACTGCAGATTAGTAAGCTGCTCAGACAACAACCCAATCAGGAACATAATGGCGCCGGTGAGAATCAGCAAGGTGGAGCCATTAGTGAAGCGCATTCCTGAATTGTAGATCGTTAGCACATAATTCAGAATACCCAGGCCCGACGTCAACGCCGCCGCAGGAAAATACACTTTCAGCGGTGAATACAATGTACCCACCTTAAAAATGATGAGCAGGAAACGCACGCCATCCTTCCACAGACTAATGTGGCTTTTGCCCATCGTTTTTGCCACTTCAATGGGAATAAAACCAACAGAGTAACCTGCGCGGAAAAAAGCCATCGTCGACGTTGTGGGATAACTGAAACCATTGGGCAACAAATACAAAAAGCTCAAAAACTTGCGGCGATTTACGCAGCGAAATCCTGATGTAAGATCATCTATACGACGATCTACCATCCAACTCGCAAAGCGGTTGTAGACTGTATTCGCACTCCAGCGCGCAATGTTGGCCTGCGACTGCAATCCGCTACGCGCGCCAACCACTAAGTCGTAGCCTTCATCCATTTGCGCAACCAATCGACCAACGTCTTCGGCTTTATGCTGGCCGTCACCATCCATAAACACAATCACCTCGCCGCTCGCGGCTTGCGCGCCTGTTTTTATTGCCGCGCCATTCCCTTTTGAATATGGGTGTGTAACAACGTGCACGCCGGCATCCACACAAACTTGCTCTGTTGCATCTTCAGAGCCATCATTTACGACAATAATTTCGGCATTTGGATACGCCTGCAACAGCTGCGGAAGCAGCGCCGCCAGGCCAATTTCTTCGTCTTTTGCGGGAATAACGATGGATACTTTCACGCTTTAATTCTCCATGTAGAGGGCGAGGGTCTGTTCTTCACCCACTGTTAATTTCCCGGCTAGCTGCAGCGCCGTCAGGCGCTTTGCAGCATCGGCTACGGCGTCGTGTTGCTGCAGCGCAGTCGCAAAGTGTAGCTTCATCAATAGTGCTCGCTTGCGATTGGGTGATCGCTGCAAAATGACTTCTGTGTAAGCCAATGCCTTATCGTAACGACCTAAAGCATTCTCCAGCACCGCAAGACTGCCGTATATCTTAAGGGCACCGCGCCGCTTACCATCGACGAGAAATATTTTCGCCATGCGATTTGCGAAAACAACGCGATCAATATGCGGACATCTGTCATCTTGCAATAGACGCACCATTGTCAGCAATGTAGATACAGAACTCAATGGCCGCTGTACGTCACGCTGGCCAATCTGTTCAATAATACCCAGTGGCGGAGGCTTACCTGCCGTACAACTGAGTGCGAGGTTCCGAATCAGATAATCACCGTGTCGTTCATTTGATCCAGCCTTATTCTTACTACCCTCAAATGCAGCTTGTGAATACTCAATGGCAGCATCCAACTCTCCATGTAGCGCCATTTGAACGGCCATGTCGTTGTTTGCTCTAGCTGAGGTGGGGTGTCCGTTGTGGTGATGCAGAATTAGCAACGGCTTACTGGACCATACAATCACCAACGGGCTAGTGTGCACGGCAGCCCACAGCACCAGCACATACATCCACGCAACCAGTGGGGATGCTAGCAGCGAGAAACGCGCTGTTAGAGCCGCAAACAACGCACCCAGCGAAATCATCAAACCGATAGATGGGCCATAGTTGCGGTGCTCAAAATACATCTCCAGCGGAAAAACCGTGGACTCAACAGCGTGCCCTACTAAAAACCAGGCCACGCCGAAAACAAACAATTTGCCATACCGAAACGGCAGCATGGCTAGGCACGATAGAACCACCGCCCCCCAGGCAATGAGTGCAAGCGACGTTGTGTTGGGCGAAGCCATCGACTCTGACACCACCACATCATCATGATATATACCCATACGTTGAACATTTGGGTAAAGAAGCTGGCCCACGTAATCCCAAACTACGCGCGCCTGGGTGAGTAACCTTTCGTCCAGCGTGAACGGGCGGCGGTGGAACTTCATTGCCAAACGGTCATATCCTAAAACCAAAGCTGCGCTGAGCCCTATAAAACCCAGCGTTATCAGGCTATAGCTGAGACGTTTAAGCCAGCGTATTGGATCAGCAGCTTTACCCTCACATCGAAACCACAGAACCTCCATCAACAACAGTGTCGGCAAAACGAGAATGGCATTCTCTTTGGACAGCATTCCCAGCCCGAAAAACACTGCGACCAAAATCAGCCAGGCAGTCGAAAAATGCCCTTTGTTTAACACCAACCGCCAATGCGTATAGGCCAACAGCGTGAGCAGGGAAAACAGTGTGGCAAACATTGCCATACGCTGAACCGCATAAAGCACCGTGCTGACCATCAAAGGATGCAGCAGCCAAAGCGCACCCAGAGCAACCGCCAAATACCGATACCGCGGAATAGACTGGTGCCGAAACAGCAACCAAAACAGCCAAATTACCAGCAGGCCATTGAGGCAATGCAGCAAAATATTGGTGCGTTTGTTACCCGCAATCCCGTCATCGAAATACAGTTTTTCTATGACAAAACTAGCCATCGGTACGATGCGACCAAATGCACCCGATTTGTCACCCAATATGTTATCTAACGCTCTTTCGGGATTATCTTTCAGCTCGTTCAGTATCAAGATACTGGTCCGGTCATCCAGCAATTCCGGGCCGGCAATACCGGGCCAGTAGACCCAGGCGGTGACACACAGCAAGACACTCGCTAACAGAACTGGTAGCGTCGCGCCGCCGAATAAGGGTTCTAATCGCGCAATCACGGCTCAAAAACCGCGCGAATTTCAGACACTTCTTGCCAGGTTGCATCATTGGCCAACCAGCGCCCTACTGCCGCATAAGTCTCGGCCAATGCCCCATCGTCTGGTGAGCCACCGTGAAACTGCGCCAGGTAAGCAGCTGCCTTTCGGCTCTTGGGTTTACGGGCAACATACTCTTCCAACATGCTTCCAATCTCTGCTCGGCGCTCCGGCTGCCCTTTTAACAAACGGTAACGCAGCGCTAAAAGGCCCAGCTTGCCAGGGTCGCGCTTGCGTAAGGTCTCTAACAGGGCATCAACGCGGGTCATATCGCTATGGCTATCTTGTGCAGAAAGTACATGGCGCACGAGTGCACCCAGTGCGGTGGTATCGGAGCGCTGCAATCGCCTCGCAACCGCCAAAGCTTCGATTTTAGACAGCCAGTCTTGCTGCTGTGCAAGCCCAGGAAAATGCCATGCATCCAGCTGATACAGCATCACCAACGCCGCGATGTCCCTCGAATCCAACGTGTGCATTTTTAGGTAGTAATGCCGAGCACTCACCGCCAGTGCCGCGCGCTCGTCTTCCGCTAGCTCTTCATCGCTCGCCTCAAGAAATTTTGAGTACAGCACGTTAGCGTAATAAAAATTTGCGCGGGGTGATTCAGGGTGATTCACCACATTGAACCGAGCAAAAGAAAAATCATCTCGCCACATGTACGCCCTCGTGCCAAGAAGTAGCGAAAATACCAACAGTACAACAGCGCCTGGAACCCAACCGGAGAATGACGGCGCTTTCTTGCGCAGTATTTCTCCAGCACGAGTTAAGCCATAAGCACCGAAAATTGCCAGAGCCACGCTGGGCAGATAATTGCGATGCTCAAACACCATCTCCAACGGAATAACACTCGACTCCAGAGAGTGAGCAACCAGGAAAAAAAGTACCGCAAAAAAGAATAGCGGTAACCTTGAACGCAACACGTACGCACTAACCAATAGAAACAACCACCCCAAAACTGCAGGCAAGGTCGTTACGGGAGCAAAGAGTCCACGAGAGAGCACGATATCATCGTGAAAAAACCCCAGTTGCGTCAAACTGGGCACAAACGTCCAGGAAACGTAATACCAAAGCACTCTCGCCTGCGTGAGAAGCCGTTCGCTAAGGGTAAATTCCCGTGTGTCGTACCGATCAAGCACCCACTCTGGCGCAAACACAAAAATCACTGCCAAAAACACTATCGGCAGTACAAGCAGCACCCATCCTAAAATGGCCATAGAGCGGCTTCGCCGACCACACCAAACCGATTTAAACAGCGCCACTTCAGTCGCCACAATCAGCCAAGGGAGCAGCGCGCCATTTTCTTTCGAAAAAACAGCCAGCATGCCCAGCAGCGCCAGCCAAAGAAAGACAGGCATCGCACGTGCCTTCACGGTCACCGGATCAAACTTGCGCTGAGCCCACTGCAGTCTGTGATGCAAATAAAAAACCAAACCAGCTAAGGTAAAAAACGTAGACAGTTGCGCCATTCGCTGAACACTGTACATCACTGTCGAGACATGAAGCGGGTGCAGCAGCCAAAGCAAGGCTGCCAGCATAGGCACCCACGAACTGCGCGCAGACCCGTTAGCTTCATCACGCAGGGCGGGAGATCGAAACAGCATCCCTGTAAACCCATAAACCAGACCCGCGCACGCTACATGCAGCAGCAAGTTGGTAAGTTTAAGCGCGTTAGGCGAAAGCTCTCCAGATACCACATGGTTGAATGCAAAGCTGAGCATCGCCACCGAACGCTCAATTTCACCCGCGCTTGAGCTGAGCGCTGCAACACGCCAACCGTCAAACTGGGCTCCACTGATCTGTACCAGCGTGTTGTCCAATAGGTTAGGAATGTCATCAAAAAACAACGGCGCGCCCAATGCGGGCGAGTAGAGCGCCATACAAAGCAAAACGCCAAGAACGGCGGCCACACAGGTCAGAAATTGATTGCTCCGCAGAGCACTACTATTTTTCAAGATGATTCACTGATGAGACGCGCCGAGTATTGTCGTTGTAGTTATGGTTAGGGTAAACGCTGCGCGTATTACACAGAAAAACGCAGACAAAAAAAAGCCCGGTAATTACCGGGCTTTGATCTTTCGCCCAAGGGCGAATGGCGTTTACTATCCGCGACAGTTCGCAGGCAGATACTTCAGCGGAATGTTGTTCGCTTTGCTGTCATCACCTGGGATACAAGTCCAGCTCATGCTGTTGTCAGAGTTAGTTGAACCTGACAATTGGAAAGCCAACGTGTCTGTATTAGTAGAGCAATCGCTACCGTCCCACACACAAGTGTTAATGTTAGCTACGATACGCACTGGAGAGTCAGCTACAGGATCTGCCAGAGACAGGTTCTCGATAACTTCACTTGCGTTGCGATCCGCTGTGTTGATGCCGAAAGACGTTGCAGACGATGGGAAGCTACCAGTAGCAGCAACGTACTCAGCAACTGTAGTCTTCGCTTCAGCCATAGCAGCCATTGGCTCAGACAACTTAGAACGTACAATGTAGTCCTGATAAGCAGGCAGCGCGATGGCAGCCAAAATACCAACGATCGCAATTACGATCATCAGTTCGATTAGGGTAAAACCTTTTTGAGCTTGTTTTTGGATATTCATTATTTACTTCTCCACTTCTAGTTTGAAAGACGTTTGCAGACCATCCTGTCTGCGGCACGCCAACTGCTTGCAATAGGTTAAAAGCAGTTTGCGTGCCAACTCGAACACAACACCGCTGAAAATAATTATTTTCCTTTTTTTTCAACAACTTAAAACCAAGGCAACAACATAACGTGGAAAACAGCTACTGCTTCAATACTCTCTCAGGAAGACAGCTAATGTTGGTTTGTGACACATTTTGTCACTAACAAACGCATCGGAGCCAAAGACTGTAGTACGCCACTCACTAACTGTAAGAACTAGCCCTACCAAACCGAACTTTCACCAAACGCACCAACTATTACCACTTCAATTTTGCGCGATACTTAGCACACAGCGAACGCCGTTTGCGCTGCTTCACACTTCCAACACTTTTGTCGCTCAACAGCGTGCCGGCGCTTGCCGCTAACAGAATGTGTAGTTTACGCTCGCATATGAAAGCGACATAACCGGACCAGTCAATGGACAACCGACGCAATACCATCGTCATCAACAAGAAGTTCCAGTATCAGTACTCTCTGATGATTGCTGCGCTGGCAGTACTGCTTGTGAACGGGTTTTTAATCACACAAATCGTGATGCCTGGCGAGACCGCTTTCAGTATTCCGACAAACACTGCCCTGGTGATCGGTCTGATAGAGCTTATCCTCATCGTTGCTATTTGGTATGGCAGCCTACGCGCCAGCCACAGGATTGCCGGCCCTGTACATGTCTTTACTCGAGAGCTGTCGAAGCTTGGCCAGGGCGACCTTACCTGCGATATCGCTTTGCGAGATTCAGACATGTTCAAGATAGAAGGTGAAGCCATAAACAACAGCGTGGCTGCGCTAAGAACAAAAGTAGACAAGACTAAAACGCTCGCAGAGCAAGTGTTAGCTGCACAAGCCAGTGGTCAAGAATGTGCGGAGCTTGTTGAGGCGCTGTGCAATGAAGTGGCGGAGTTCAAGACCAATGACGAAGATGCATAGCAGGCACTCAGTGCAAGCCAGCCCCACCAAGGAGGCTGAGCAATCTACCACCACGATAGATAGCAAACTTATTGCAGCCGAAATAGACGCCCATATTTGCGCACAACTTCATGCGTATCAGGCCAGAGTATCTGGTCAACGCGGCTTTACCGTCATCGAGCTTATGGCGGTTGTTGCCATTGTGAGCATTTTGGCAGTGATTTCTTTAGCCGTTTATGGCGACTACACAATCCGGTCGAAAGTGGCTGAAGGTATGGCCTTTGCTGCTGAGGCAAAAACTTCCGTCAGTGAATACTATTACAACGTGGGCAGCATGCCCGGTGGCAACGGCCAAGCAGGCCTGGCGGCTCCTGACGAGTACGACTCGTTTACCTTCATCAGCAAGCTTGAAGTAACAGCGCAGCCCAGGCCCGGTACCATTACAGTCACGTTCAAACTACCTGGCACAACTGCTGACGGTAAATTGCTGCAACTGATTCCATCTACCAGTTCTGAAACGGTATTTTGGACGTGTATACCACCCGCAGAAAACGGAATGGAAACAAACCAGCTTCCACCCAATTGCCGCGGCTGACAGCGGCCTTTTTAGAGCCCGCTTTGACCACCGTATTTGACTCAAAAAGTAGAGATTTTTTCGATTTTGTAACATTTAACCCTTAACTGAGGCTGCCCGCAGGTATAAGACGTGGTTATAATCAATCTTCCAAATAAAACAACACGTTATGGGCGATGTCTCTCAAGGCAGGAGTTCAGTTTCAATGAACGATAAAGCGAGCGGACAACTCAGTGGACTCGCTGGTCGACTGGTGGCGGAATCGCTAATCAGCGCCCAGGAGGCCGTTGAGGCTCAAACGCAGGCGGCGGCCGAGAAACAACACTTCGTACAATACTTGGTCGAAAAGAAAAACGTCGACAGTCATAAAGTGGCAGTAGTGGCGGCCCATGAGTTTGGTGTACCCCTATTCGATATTGAGGCTCTCAACTCTGACGCTATGCCACTGGGGCTAGTGGAAGCCGACCTTGTTACCAAACATCGTGCCCTGCCTATCTACCGGCGCGGCAACCGCTTGTTCATCGCCGTTTCTGATCCGACCAATTTGGCAGCGCTCGACGAAATCAAATTTCACACCGGCATCAATACCGATGCGGTACTGGTTGAAGAAGCAGCCCTTAGCAAAGCGTTGGCCACCTGGGTTGAGTCACAAGATACGCTTTCTGATGGTCTGGATGATCTGGATGCCTCTGATCTGGACGACGTGGATATCTCTTCAGGGGTCGAGCCCGGCGAAGGTGAGGATACCGGCGAGAATCTTGATGAAACGCCCATCGTGCGTTTCGTCAACAAGGTGTTGATCGACGCCATCAAACAGGGCGCATCTGACATCCACTTCGAGCCTTACGAGAAGGCTTATCGGGTTCGTTTTCGTACTGATGGTGTTTTGCAGGAAGTGGTCAAGCCACCTCGCAACCTAGCCGCGCGTTTGGCAGCTCGACTCAAAGTCATGTCGCAGATGGACATCTCCGAGCGCCGCATTCCGCAGGACGGCAGAATTCAAATGAAACTCTCGCGCAATCGCGCGATCGACTTTCGTGTAAACACACTGCCAACACTGTATGGCGAAAAGATCGTATTGCGTATTCTTGACCCGAGCAGCGCCCAAATGGGTATCGACGCTCTGGGGTATGAAGAAGAACAAAAAGAGATGTATCTCAAAACTCTGAATCAACCACAAGGTATGATTCTCGTGACGGGTCCAACAGGTTCAGGTAAAACAGTTTCACTCTATACCGGCCTGAATATTCTCAATACAGCTGAGCGCAACATTTCAACCGCCGAAGACCCGGTGGAAATTAACCTTGAAGGCGTTAACCAGGTTCATGTGAACGCCAAGGTCGGACTTAACTTCGCCGAAGCACTGCGCTCCTTCCTGCGTCAGGATCCCG
This sequence comes from Halioglobus sp., assembly GCA_045106775.1. Taxonomy (GTDB): domain Bacteria; phylum Pseudomonadota; class Gammaproteobacteria; order Pseudomonadales; family Halieaceae; genus Marimicrobium. Next base: position 31,997 of record JBGCFE010000019.1, on the reverse strand, counting down.
ACATCATCATGGTGGGTGAGATTCGAGACCTGGAGACAGCAGAGATCGCGATCAAGGCTGCTCAAACGGGTCACTTGGTGCTCTCTACACTGCACACCAACAGCGCAGCGGAAACCATCACGCGTTTGCTCAACATGGGCGTTCCAGCGTTCAACGTCGCCTCATCTGTTGACTTAATCATTGCGCAGCGACTCGCACGACGCCTGTGTAGCCATTGCGCGGTACCGATGGACGAAGTACCTAACGAAACACTGCTGTCTGAAGGCTTCACGCAAGATCTAATCGACAAAGGCAACATCATGAAAGCCGTCGGCTGCGACATGTGCCTGAATGGCTATAAAGGTCGAGTGGGCATCTATGAGGTTGTGCGCGTAACGCCAACTATAGCGCGTATCATTATGGAAGAAGGAAACTCGCTAGAGATCGCCGCACAGGCTCGCGAAGAGGGTTTCTTTGATTTGCGTATGGCGGCATTACGCAAAGTCTCGGCTGGGCTAACCAGTTTAGAGGAAGCGAATAGAATTACGGTGGACTAACACCAACACGTTAACAACGTGTGAAAAACATTATTGCAATTCAGATAGAACAAGCAGTAGTACGGGACGGATAGAATCATGGCAACTAGTGCAATCAAAAACGATATCTTCACTTGGAGCGGCATAGATAAGTCAGGCCGCAACAGCAAAGGCGAAATTCACGCAGTCAGCCAGGCTATGGCAAAAGCACAGCTTCGCCAACAAGGTATTAAGCCCAAAAGCGTACGTAAAAAGCCTAAGCCTTTATTTGGCGGCAAGGGCAAGCCGATCAAGCCGGCGGACATAGCCATTTTCACTCGGCAGCTGGCGACCATGCTGAAAGCCGGTGTACCGCTTGTGCAAAGTTTCGAAATCGTCGAAGACGGTCTGGAAAAGCCCCGTATGCGTGAGCTGGTCAACACCATCCGTGTGGATGTTGCTTCAGGTAGTGGCCTTGCTCCCTCCTTAGCAAAACACCCAAGGCAATTTGATGAACTCTTCTGCAGTTTAGTCGGCTCAGGTGAAGACTCGGGTACGCTGGAAGTCATGCTAGATCGCGTAGCGACTTACAAAGAGAAGACTGAACAGCTAAAAGCAAAAATCAAAAAAGCGATGACTTACCCGATAGCGGTTGTCTGCGTAGCGCTTATTGTTTGCGCCATCCTGCTGATCAAGGTTGTCCCGGTTTTCGCCAAAACGTTCAAAAACTTTGGCTCTGAACTACCAGCATTTACTCAAATGGTTCTAAACCTCTCCAATTTTGTTCAAGCTTGGTGGTGGATAATCCTGGCCGGAATTATTTTCTTAGTCTTCTCGTTTAGAGAGATCAAACTGCGATCGGTAGCATTCTCAGAGTTTTTGGATCGCCTTGCATTGCGTATGCCAGTTGTGGGCACTATCGTTCATGACTCTGTCATCGCTCGTTTTTCACGAACTTTGTCGACCACCTTTGCTGCGGGTGTACCACTAGTCGATGCGCTCAATTCGACGGCAGGCGCAGCGGGCAACTCGGTGTATGCCAAAGCAATTCGACACATCCGCGACGATGTGACCACCGGTTCAACACTCTACAACTCGATTAAATCCACAGGCCTTTTCCCGCATATGCTATTGCAGATGGTATCCATCGGTGAAGAATCGGGTGCGCTTGATGAGATGCTGGACAAAGTGGCGAACCACTACGAGGAAGCCGTAGACAATGCGGTGGATAGCCTGAGCTCGTTAATGGAACCCCTCATCATGTCGGTACTGGGTGTGATGGTGGGCGGATTAATGATTGCGATGTACCTGCCTATCTTTATGCTTGGTTCGGTTATCTAACACATACCCTCAGCGGCCACCTATGACAGAACTCTCTCCCGAAGTGGTGGCCTTGCTACCACCGGTCCTCTTGTTTCTTGGCCTTATGGTTGGCAGTTTTCTTAACGTTGTTATTTACCGTCTGCCTATCATCATGGAGTCTCGCTGGCGTCAGGGGTGCTATGAGTTACTGGAAATAGAAGGCGAGAATAACGACACCCCTCTTTCACTGGCATTTCCAAATTCCCACTGCCCGCAGTGCAACACTCCCATTAAGCCCTGGCAAAACATCCCCGTGATCAGCTATTTGATATTGAAAGGTAAGTGCGCCAGCTGCGCTACGCCAATTGCAAAGCGCTATCCTATTTTAGAGTTTGTCACTGGCATCATGACGATGCTTTTGGGTTTTTACTTTCATGTGCCGATGGCGCTTCTTGGGGTCGTCCTCTTTACCTGGGCTCTTATTGCGCTAACGATGATTGATGTTGATCATCAACTGCTACCGGATGACATTACCCTCCCTCTTTTGTGGATGGGCTTGTTATTCAATGTCTTCGAGACATACGTTCCTCTAGCCGACGCAGTGATCGGTGCCGCCGCAGGCTATCTCATATTGTGGTCTGTCTTCTGGCTATTTAAGTTAGTCACCGGAAAAGAAGGTATGGGCTACGGAGATTTTAAACTCCTGGCAGCTCTGGGGGCCTGGATGGGCTGGCAGACGCTTCCATTGATTATTCTTCTCTCTTCCGTAGTGGGCGCCGTGCTGGGTATTTTCATGATCGTTAGTCGAGGCCGCTCCAAAGACACCCCGATGCCCTTTGGGCCCTACCTCGCTATGGCTGGATGGATTACCCTGCTATGGGGTGACACCATTTCGCAGTACTACTACTCAGCTCTAGGCGTAAGCTAGTCACACGCTTTGGTCGCCATTTAAAAATAGGACTTTGCTATGACAATGATCGTAGGCGTCACTGGTGGAATAGGCAGCGGTAAATCTGCAGTGACCAAACGGTTAGAAGCAATGGGTATTACCGTTGTCGATGCTGACCTGGCCTCAAGAGTAATCGTAGAGCCGGGTAAACCAGCTCTGAAAGCTATCGCAGACCATTTCGGCATAGACATACTATCTGCAGATGGCTCTCTAGACAGGGCGGCTCTGCGCCAAAAGGTGTTTGCAGATGAGCAGGAGCGCCGCTGGTTAGAGCAACTAACGCACCCCTTGATAGGCGAAGAAATTGTTTCACAACTTCAGGCGTCTACCAGTGCCTATACCGTAATGAGTTCCCCTCTGCTTCTGGAAACAACGCAAAAAGATCTCGTGGACATTGTCGTCGTGGTCGATGTTCCCGAGTCTATCCAGCTTGAGCGCACTATGGCGCGTGACAGTAATGATGAAGCGCAGGTTCGAAGAATCATGGCTGCGCAGATTGCCCGGGAGGATCGGCTAGCCCTTGCCGATGTCGTGATCGACAACTCGGGGCCATTAGAAGCGCTGGACGACTTGGTGGTTAAGCTGCACGCGCAACTATTGGAACAGGCTGAAAAGACTAAAACCGACTAAATCCTAGCAACCACACTTTTACCTGGCCCTTGGTTTCACACTAATCGCTGCGCTGCTCAACATGACGCATCACCGCTTCAATGATAGGCACATTTGCGGCCGGAAAATCGTACCCCGCTAAATCTTCGGCGAGCACCCACGATAGCGGTTGTCCCTCCAAGCCTTGCGCAGTATTTTCAAACTGATCAACAACATGGACGTCAAGCCGGACGGCTTTGTCAGAATAATCGTGCTCTATCACCAGCAATGGAACGCAGTTAACGACAGCAATCCCGAGCTCTTCTTGCAATTCACGCGACAGAGCCTCTACCACCGTTTCCCCCGGCTCCACCTTTCCGCCAGGAAACTCCCATAGATTACCCTGATGGGCGTTAGCGGCCCTGCGCGAAATCAACACGCGACTCTGTTCATCAAGAATCACGCCCACCGCTACATGGACAACAACAGCGTCAGGTTCTGTACTCAGCATTTATTCGCACATAGTCATATGAAAAATCGGTTGTCCAAACCGTCGCTTGCGCGTCGCCCCGGCCCAATTCAACGGTAATGGTAATTTCATCTGGCGCCATCGCCGCAACACCCTGCTCCTCAGTATAGCTGGCCGCACGACAACCTTTTTCCGCAATTAGCGTACCGTTCAAAAACACGGCCACTTTGTCGACATCAAGTGCCTCTACCTCGGCCCTGCCGATGGCGCCCAGCAAACGACCCCAGTTAGGATCACTGGCAAACAATGCCGTCTTAACGAGCGGGGAATGCGCGATGGTATAGGCCACCTCAAGCGCTTCTGATTCACTCTCCGCCTGATCGACTAGTACTGTGACAAACTTACTCGCACCCTCGCCATCGCGCACCAGCCCCTGAGCAAGCGCTATGCAGACTGTTTCCACGGCCTCATAGAGCGTCTGGTACAGCGCTGAATCTTCACTTGTGAGCGGTTCATTTTTCGCTGCCGCTGTCGCCAACATGACACAGGCGTCATTGGTTGAGGTATCGCCATCGACAGTAATGCGATTGAAGCTCAACTCTACCGCTCGCGACAGCAGCCTTTGAAGTAGTGCGTTTTCAACCGCTAGATCGGTCGCCAGGTAAGCCAACATCGTCGCCATGTTGGGTCGAATCATTCCGGACCCTTTGGCAATCCCGGTAACAACAAAGTCAAGGCCATCCACAGCGCACTTCACGCTATGCCCTTTAGGGCGCGTATCGGTCGTTAAGATACCTTTTGCTGCTCGCGCCCACCCCTGTGAATCTAGTGCTTCTACGGCTTCTGGGATAGCCGCTTGGATACGGTCAACAGGCAGTGGCTCACCGATAACTCCCGTAGAAAAAGGTAACACCGACTCTGGAGCAACATTCGCAACACGGCCTACTGCACTTGCGCATGCTTTAGCATCGGCTATACCAGAGGCTCCCGTTCCAGCGTTTGCATTACCCGTGTTAACCAGAAGATATCGTGGTTGGCGTGAATGAGAAAGGTGCTCTTTTGCTACTGTGACAGGCGCAGCACAAAAGGCATTCTGCGTAAAAACGGCAGCACACTGCGACTCTGGCGCCGCCTCAATTAACACTAAATCAGACCGCCCTGGCGTTTTGATACCGGCGCTAACCGTCCCCAATCGAATACCGGGAACGGCCAGCAATTCAGGCAACTCCCCATTACCAACGGCCATTGCTAGAAAGCCTCTCTTAGCAGAAAGTGTGTGACATTAGAGTTTGCCATGGCACTGCTTGTACTTCTTACCGCTGCCACAGGGGCAGGGCTCATTACGGCCTACTTTGGGTTGGTCGCGGGTAAAGGTCGCCGGAGACACATCGCTATCCTGCTCAGCAGGTTGCGTTTCGCCCTCAACATTCAGCCCGGAAGCCTTAGCATGCTCGAACGCGAGCTTTTCGCGCTCTGCCCGCTCACGCCGCTGCCGCTCAATCGCCTCGGCTTCATCACGGCTTTGAATTTGCACCTGGCTTAAAAACTTAACAACCTCGTACTTAAGGTTAGACAGAAGTTCTTCGAAGAGCTCAAACGACTCGCGCTTGTATTCCTGCTTCGGGTTTTTCTGCGCATATGCACGAAGATGGATACCCTGGCGTAAATGATCCATTGTCGCCAAGTGATCTTTCCATAGCGTGTCCAGAACCTGCAGCATTATCTGCTTTTCGATTTGGCGCATATCGGGGCCAACATCACCGGCCTTTTTCTCGTAAGCCTTCTGGACTTCAGCCTGAATTCTTTCGCGCAGTGATTCCTCATGCAGGCTGTCGTCTTCAGACAACCAGCGCTGCAGAGGCAGAGACACAGCAAACTCCGCTTCAAGCTGCTGCTCAAGCGCTGGCACATCCCACTGCTCCTCAACGCTCATCGGCGGAATGTAGCTATCTATTGTGTCATTGACAACATCGCCACGAATAGCCGTGATCGTTTCCGAGATATCTGCTTCGCCTAACAGATCATCGCGCTGCTGATAAATAATCTGTCGCTGATCATTGGCCACGTCATCATATTCTAGAAGCTGTTTACGAATATCAAAGTTGCGGCCTTCTACTTTACGCTGCGCCTTCTCAATCGCGTTGGTCACCATGCGATGCTCGATGGCCTCGCCTTTTTCCATACCCAACGCCTGCATAAAGCCTTTCACCCTGTCGGAGGCGAAAATGCGCATCAGGTTGTCTTCCATAGAGAGATAAAAACGCGAAACGCCCGGGTCACCCTGCCGGCCAGCACGGCCGCGCAATTGATTGTCGATGCGCCGCGACTCATGCCGCTCAGTGCCCAAAATATGTAGGCCACCGGCCTCAAGCACCTTCTCATGCCGGGCTTGCCAATCTGTGCGAATCGCTTCACGAGCAGCAGTATCGTCTTCACTGACACTTTCTAACTCAGATTCGAGGTTGCCACCCAAAACAATATCGGTACCCCGCCCCGCCATGTTCGTAGCAATAGTCACCACACCAGGCCTGCCAGCCTGCGCAATAATCTCAGCTTCCTGCTCGTGGTATTTTGCGTTCAACACCTTGTGCTCGATTCCCACTTCTTTAAAGCGCGCCGACATTGCTTCAGAAGTTTCAACCGATGCCGTTCCCACCAATACCGGTGACCCACGCTCCATGCAATCCTTGACGTCGGCAAGAATGGCATCGAACTTTTCGTCGACACTCAAATACACAAGGTCATTCATGTCCTTTCGTTTCTGCGGCACGTTGGTTGGCAGAACAAGCACTTCCAAACCATAGATCTGACGAAATTCAAACGCTTCTGTATCGGCTGTGCCGGTCATCCCGGCGAGCTTGCCATACAGGCGAAAAAAGTTTTGAAACGTCGTTGACGCGAGCGTTTGGCTTTCACTTTGGATAGCAACGCCTTCCTTCGCTTCGATCGCCTGGTGCAGGCCTTCAGACAATCGCCGGCCAGCCATGGTACGGCCAGTGTGCTCGTCGATCAGCACTACCTGCCCATCTTGAACGATATATTCAACATTTTTCTGATAGAGCACATGCGCTCTAAGACCAGAGTACACATGGTGCAGGAGGTTCAGGTTTGTGGCGCCATATAGGCTATCGCCCTCCTCCAATAAACCCTCTTTGATCATTTCTGCTTCGATATGCTCGTGACCCGCCTCGGTTAGCTCTACATGCCGCTGCTTCTCGTCAATGGTGTAATGGCCGTCATCATCAGGGGCTGGCGCCAAACCACCGCGTGGGCCCTCGCCCTCTACCAGCTCGGCTTTTCTCAACCCTGGAATAAAGCCATTGATCCGCTTATAAAGCTCGGAGCTATCTTCAGACGCCCCCGAAATAATCAGCGGCGTTCGCGCTTCGTCAATGAGAATTGAATCAACCTCATCGACGATGGCAAAATCGAGACCGCGAAGCACACGATCCTCAACTGAAAAGGCCATGTTGTCGCGCAGATAATCAAACCCAAATTCGTTGTTCGTACCGTAAACAACATCTGCCTGATATGCCTGGTATTTTTCCTGCGGGCTTTGGCCAGAGCGCACCACGCCGACAGTCACACCCAGGAAATTGTAGAGTGGCCCCATCCAGCTAGCATCTCGCGTAGCAAGATAATCGTTCACAGTAATCAGGTGCACAGTGCTGCCGTTCAACGCATTGAGATAGGCAGGCAGCGTGGCCACCAGCGTCTTGCCCTCGCCGGTGCGCATTTCAGCAATCTTTCCTTCGTGCAGCGCCATGCCACCAATTAGCTGAACGTCAAAATGACGCAAGCCAAGCACACGCTCGCCCGCTTCACGCACAACGGCAAATGCCTCGGGCAGGATCTTATCCAGTGCTTCGCCGTCGGCTAACCGAGTGCGAAACTCTTCAGTCTTCGCGGCAAGCTGCGTGTCACTTAGCGCCTTAATGTCGTCGGCCATCGCATTGATGCGTTTAACGACCTTACCCATGCGCTTCAGCTCACGGCCATTGCGAGTACCAAAAATGGTTTTCAGTGTTTTACTAATCATGACAATTCTTCATCGTTGAGATAGGCGGCGCGCCCAACCTAGGCCGGACACAATTATTCAGCGGAAGAAGTGAGATCAGCGGCGTGTGCGGGCCACGTAGCTGGAGGGATCGACCGGACGGCCATGCTTGTACACTTCATAGTGCACGTGAGCGCCAGTAGCACGGCCACTCTTACCCATCAGTGCGATGGTATCGCCCTTCCGAACAACGTCACCCACGGCAACCAGGTTTTTTTGATTGTGGGCATAGCGGGTGACAAAACCATCTTCATGCGAAACTTCCACGACATGGCCGTAGCCAGATTTGGTCCCTGAAAGCGTGACTACACCTGCAGCGACCGAAATGACGTTAGACCCTTCCTTGCCCGCAAAGTCCAGACCATTGTGCATAGCCTGTTTGCCACTGAAAGGATCGGTGCGCTTGCCGTAATAGGAGGAAATCCAACCCTTTTCAACGGGCCTACCGGATAACCAGCTCTGCTGCTGCAGATTGTGATTGCTCAGCAGTGACTCAAGCACGTCCAACTGCCTTTCCCGATCTTCTAGCTGCGCCTTAAACCGACCAAGCTCGCCGCCCAAATCCGTCGCCGAGAAATCGACATTGAACTCGCCGCTCAATGGCCCACCGAGAGCCGGTGGCTGGCTGAAATCAAACTCACCCTCTTCGAGATCAGCCATGGCTGTGAGATGTTGTCCCAGAGCGTCGATTCTGGTCATACGAGCCTGTAACTCAGCCAAATTCATGGTCATCGCATGAAGTTGGCTTTCAGAGAGCTTTTTCAGGTCTTCAAAGTCGCCGGCTTGCTCATCCAGCTCTTCTTGCAGGCTATCGAGTGCCGCGCCGCGCTCGGAGCGAGCCTCGCTGGTCTGACCAACAAAATATCCGGTGGCGATGAGCCCCAGGGGCAGGCCCAGGCAGCACAGAGAAACCAATGCGCGCGACCATCTGCCCAATTCAAGAGAACGGGAGGAACCCAGCGTTTTACTTATTAGAATGACTTTCATTCAGCGTCTACTTTCGTTCAGCGTCGATCTAAACGGCCAGCCAATTTTGGCCCGCAACTATGCCATAAACACTGTTCGAATACCATGTCGCCAAACGGCGACATGTGGCCACATTGGGTGCTCAGAGAGGCCCTGTCCGGTAGCAATCAGGCGGCAGCTTACCTTGGCTGAAGGTGACCCTCTCCCAGGCATCCGGCGCTGCCAATAAGGCAGTAATGGCAGCATGATTTAGGGTGTGCCCAGCCTTATGAGCTCGATACTCACCAATGATAGGGCTACCCAGTAAAGAGAGGTCACCCATGGCATCGAGTACTTTGTGCTGCACAAACTCCCCATCATCACGCAACCCCTCTGGGTTGAGTACGCTGTGGTCATCCAACACCACTGCATTTTCCAGACTGCCGCCCAAAGCCAAACCACGGCTATGAAGCGCCTCAACATCTGTAAGAAAACCAAAGGTTCTAGCCCGACAGATCTGCTGAGTGAATCGCGCGCAGCTATAGTCGAATTCCTCGTGTACCGGACGCCCGCGAAATACAGGTTGCTCAAAATCGATGGTGAATGAAATGCGAAAGCCATCATGGGGTAAAAAGCAGGCCGTTTTGTCTTTGTCAGCGACTTCTATCGGGCGCGTGACACGAAGATACGATCGAGGAGCGGGCTGACCCAAAAGCCCTGCCGTCTGAATGAGCTTTACGAAGGGCTCCGCGCTGCCATCCATAATCGGCACCTCGCCTCCGCCGAGCTCCACTACACAATTGTCAACGCCCAGACCCAATAGGGCAGCTAGTAAATGCTCTACTGTACTTACGCTAACACTTTGCCCATCGAAAGCACCGGCGGTCAGTGTGGTGGCGAATTGGGTGCCAGTAACACTCGCTGCCTCTGCGACAATCTCAATAGGTGGTGATAAATCTACTCTCCGAAAAACAATACCGGTATTAGGCATCGCCGGTAGAAGCGCCAGACGAACGAGAGCCGCGGTATGTACGCCAATACCGCTAAGCTCAACTGGGCGCTGTAGGGTGTGCTGTTGCACGAAACCTGAAACAGGTGCGACCCAATAGGTGCCAATAAAGGGCACGCAATTGGGTAGCACTGGCTACATCGCTAACTAATCCGCCTGACGGCGAAGGAACGCTGGGATATCGAAGTAGTCGTCACTGCCTGCTTCGGCACCGCCACCGGGCGCGCCAGGGGCACGACGCTGTGGCTTACGCATAGAAGTAGGACGTTCGAACTCTTTGTAATCCGTCTCAGGAGCAACTTCTGGCGCAGGCGCAGGCGCCGGCGCCGCAACCTTTGTATCAACCACTTGCAAGGTCTTACGCGCTACTGCACTACCCAGGCCAGTAGCAACAACAGTGACCTTCAGCTCTTCTTTCATATCAGGGTCAATAACCGTACCCACAACAACCGTCGCTTCTTCAGATGCAAACTCTTCGATGGTGTCACCCACTTCAGAGAACTCACCCAGAGACAGATCGTAGCCGGCGGTAATATTCACCAGGATGCCACGAGCACCGGCCAGATCGATATCATCCAGCAATGGACTGTTGATTGCTTTTTCTGCCGCCTCACGCGCACGGTTTTCACCTTTCGCGTGGCCAGTGCCCATCATCGCCATGCCCATTTCAGACATCACAGTGCGCACATCGGCAAAGTCAACGTTGATCATTCCCGGACGGATAATCAGGTCAGCAATACCCTGAACAGCACCCAGCAGTACATCGTTCGCTTCCTTGAAAGCATCCATAAGACTGGTGTTTTTGCCCAGCACTTCAAGCAGCTTTTCGTTTGGAATGGTAATCAGCGAATCCACGTGCTGCTGCAATTCAGAGACACCCTCGTGCGCTATATTGAGACGCTTCTTACCTTCGAACGGAAATGGACGTGTTACCACGGCCACGGTAAGAATGCCCAGCTCACGCGCTACTTCAGCAACAACTGGCGCGCCACCTGTGCCGGTTCCACCGCCCATGCCCGCGGTGATGAACACCATATCCGCTCCACTTAGAGAGTCAGCTATACGCTCACGATCTTCCATTGCAGCAGCGCGGCCAATTTCAGGATTAGCGCCCGCCCCCAGGCCCTTAGTGATGTCGCCACCCAATTGCAGCACAGTTTTCGATTCAATATTCGAAAGCGCCTGCGCGTCGGTGTTGGCACAGATAAAATCAACGCCCTCAACGTCGTTCTCGATCATGTGCTTGACCGCGTTGCCGCCGCCTCCGCCCACACCGATTACTTTGATGACAGCATTTGATGGTTGGTTATCAATCAATTCAAACATGGTCTTACTCCCCTTAATATAATCTGCCGTACTTTCGCACGACGCTCTTTTGGTACAACACTAAAAACACAAACTAAAAATCAAAAATTATTCTGCAGCCAAGCTTTCGCTCTGCCCAATAACCCTTCTGATGACCCCGAGGTTTTACCCGCGGCGCCACTGCCTTCCCCCTGATGCTCTACTGCGTACTGCAACAGACCCACGCTGGTGGCGTAAATCGGATTGCGCACGATATCTGTCAAACCCTGCACGGCCTGCGGAAAACCAACCCGCACAGGCATATGAAATATTTCTTCTGCTAGCTCTACAGCGCCCTCCATTTTTGATGTTCCACCGGTAAGAACGATGCCTGCCGGAACCATATCTTCGAAACCGCTTCGTCGCAGTTCCGCTTGAACCAACGTAAAGAGCTCGTCATAGCGCGGCTCCACCACCTCAGCTAAAGACTGCCGCGATAAATCGCGCGGCGGACGATCGCCCACACTCGGCACTTTGATGGTTTCGTCGGGGCCGGCCAGCTGCGTCAACGCGCAGGCGTATTTAATTTTGATTTCTTCTGCATATTGCGTGGGCGTTCGCAGAGCCATGGCAATATCGTTAGTAACCTGATCTCCGGCGATGGGAATCACGCCGGTATGCCGAATAGACCCTTCAGTAAAGATCGCGATATCCGTTGTACCGCCACCGATATCTACTAGGCAAACGCCAAGCTCACGCTCGTCTTCTGTTAACACTGCGTAACTGGAAGCTAACTGCTCCAGAATGATTTCTTCCACTTCCAGGCCGCAACGGCGAATACACTTCTCGATATTTTGTGACGCATTGACGGCGCAGGTAACCAGATGCACTTTGGCCTCTAACCGAACACCAGACATACCCAACGGCTCTTTGATCCCCTCCTGATTATCAATCACGTATTCCTGCGGAAGGATATGCAGCACTTTTTGATCGGCGGGAATAGCCACTGCTTGTGCTGCGTCAATAACACGCTCCAGGTCCAAGCCGAAAACTTCCTTATCTTTTATGGCCACGATGCCGTGCGAATTCAGGCTACGAATGTGGCTGCCTGCGATACCGACAAACACTGAGTGAATCTGGCATCCGGCCATTAATTCTGCTTCTTCCACAGCGCGCTGTATCGACTGCACCGTCGATTCAATATTGACCACGACACCTTTCTTCATTCCTTTGGAGGGATTTGAACCGATGCCTACTATTTCGATATCGCCTTCCGGGCCGATTTCACCCACGATAGCAACGACCTTGGAGGTACCAATATCCAAGCCAACGATCATCTTTTTATCTTGTACGCTGCCCATGGCAGTGTCTCCCCACAAACTGTTTATCTAAATGTGTTACTAAAGTCCTGCCACCTGAGAATCTTCGCGGTACGCAACCGCCAAACCTGTTTCATAGCGCAAATCGACTCGCGCGATCTCTGCAATACGTGGCGAAAGGGCCTTGCGGTAAACCGCCACAAAGCGATGCATGCGCTCCAAAAACTGCTCATCTCCCAGCACCAAACGCATCCCACCTTTAAGCTCGGCCTCAATTTCACCGCGCTCATCCAAAACCAATTGCTCTACCGACAAACCAATAGGCTTCAAAATATCGATAAGACGCAGGTACTTTTCCATCAGCGCCGGAGCAGAGCCCTCCGGACCGCGCAGCAATGGCAAAGAGCCTTGCTCAAGCACAACGTCAGAACGAAAAACGCCCCCCTTGTGATTGAGAAAGCCATGCTCACCCCAACGGGCAATAGGCAACTGCTCAATAACATCGATTTGCAATGCGTTGGGCCACTTGCGCCGCACTGATGCTTCAAAAATCCAAGGCAGGCTTTCGAGCTGATCACGCATGGTTTGCATATCCACATGCAGAAACCCGCCCTCGTTCAGCGACGCGTTAACCATCTCTTGAACAACATCTCTTTGGGTATGCGCAAGATCGCCGGTCACTGTAATTTGCTGCACTGGCACCGCTTCTATCCACAGATACGTTTTTACACCCGCAAAAACAACAACCGTTGCGCCAAACAGAACCAGCGCTCGATTTAGCCACAGTGAAAAATCACGCGAAGCGCCAGCTTTTTCCGGCGATTTACGCGTCGCGCCCTTCACTGACTTGCCTGCTCTGCGCTTGCCCGCTGGTTTCTCGCTCATGATACTTGGCTGCATAAGTGGGCGACTCATATCAACGCACCTCCTTCAGACTTAACTCGGCGATACGCGCAGTCAACGCTGGCATTGACAGACCGCTGGCCTTGGCTGCCATGGGTACCAGACTATGCGAAGTCATGCCGGGCGCTGTGTTCACTTCCAGCAAATAAAACTGTCCGTCAACATTGCGCATGATGTCGACGCGCCCCCAGACAGCGCACCCCAAAGACTGAAACGCACGCAACGCGAGATCAGCAATTTCTTGCTCCTCTTCGCTGCTCAGGCCACTAGGCAAATGGTAACGCGTGTCATCCGACAAATATTTTGCCTGGTAGTCATAGAAAGTATTGTCTGTTTCAAGGCGAATCGACGGCAGCGCGACATCACCCAGAATAGCAACTGTGTACTCAGGGCCATCAACAAACTGCTCTGCAATAATCGGCCCCCGATATTGGCGAGCATCGGCGTACGCCGCCTCTAGTTCCGCTGCCGTTTCAGCGCGGTTCATACCAATACTGGAGCCCTCACAGGCAGGCTTCACAAAAACAGTTCCCAGCGAGTCGATGACAGATTGCCAATCAGTTTTGTCGCCCAACGTTTCAAACCCCGGGGTCGGCAAACCAATTCCCTGCCACAGCTGTTTAGTGCGCTGCTTATCCATCGCCAATGCCGAGCCCAATACGCCAGACCCAGAGTAGGCAACGCCCAATGTCTGCAGTGCGCCCTGTACCGCGCCATCTTCGCCGCCGGGGCCATGCAGAACAATCAGCGCAATATCCACAGCCTGCAATGACTCAATCCAACCACGCCTTTGCGGATCCACTTCAATAACGTCAAAGCCGGCTTCGCGGGCCGCCTCAACAACAGCCGCGCCACTTTGCAACGAAATCTCGCGCTCGGCAGAGTCACCGCCGCATACCACTGCGACTGTGGATGGCATCGCTGTGTTAGCGTTCATAGTGAAACCCCCGAAGAGAAATCACCTGCATCGATATCCTGAGCCAGTTGCGCCACGTTGCCCGCACCTTGGGTAACCAGAACGTCGCCGTCTTCAATCATCGCGCAGAGTACGCCGGGTACTTCCTCAATCGTTTCGGCGAACACAGGATCGATCTGACCCCGCTGTCGGATACTGCGGGCCAGGCTTCGGCTGTCGGCACCCGCTATGGCGTCCTCTCCCGCGGAATACACCTCAAGCAATACCAACACATCACACCCGGAGAGAACGGCAACAAAATCTTCATACAGATCACGTGTTCGGGTGTAACGGTGCGGCTGGTAAACCATCACCATTCTACGATCAGGCCAAGCCTGGCGCACAGATTCCAGCGTTGCCGCAATCTCAGTGGGATGATGACCATAATCATCAACTAAAATAGCCGCACCCTCAGGAAACGCCTGCTCACCAAGCTGGGTAAACCTGCGGCCTACACCGCTAAATTCTCCAAGCCCCTGCGAAATAGCCTGATCATCCAGACCTTCATCACTGGCTACCACGACGGCTGCTGTAGCATTCAATACGTTATGTGTACCGGGCATATTAAGGTTGATAGGCAGCGGAGGTAATTCACCGGGCCGCTGCACGGTGAACTGCGTGTTGAGCCCGTCGGGCGCCATCGCATCAATGCGATAGTCGGCGTCTTCACTAAAACCGTACGTAATCACCTGTCGCGAAACTTCCGGCAGCAATGCGCGAATAACCGGGTCATCGATACACAGAACAGCGACGCCGTAAAACGGCAGGTTATGCAAAAAATCCAGAAAGGTACGACGCAACACTGCAAAGTCGCCGCCATAGGTTTCCATATGGTCTGCTTCGATATTGGTGACGACAGTCACCATGGGCTGAAGGTGCAGAAAAGAGGCGTCACTCTCATCGGCTTCGGCGATAAGAAAACGACCGGCGCCCAGCTGCGCATTGCTGCCGGTGGCATTTACCAAACCGCCGATGACGAACGTTGGATCGAGCTCTGCAGCCGCAAACACAGCAGCGATTAGACTCGTTGTGGTGGTTTTCCCATGCGTTCCCGCTACCGCTATTCCATGCCGATAGCGCATTAGCTCTGCCAACATTTCAGCGCGTGGCACCACAGGAATGCGGGCCTCTCTAGCCGCTTTAACTTCCGGGTTTGCTTCATCAACAGCGCTGGAGGTCACCACTACATCCGCAGCGCCCAGATTGTCAGCACTGTGGCCAATGAACACTTCGACGCCTTTCTCCTGCAATCGACGCGTAACATTACTGGCGCGCAAATCAGAGCCCGCCACGGTATAGCCAAGGTTCACCAACACTTCGGCGATACCATTCATACCGGTACCGCCTACGCCGATCATGTGGATACGCCGAATACGACGCATTTCGGGCACACTGTAGGCATTGCGCGACTCAGGCATGCAGCAACTCCTCGCACAAATCGCTTACGCGCTGTGCAGCATCCGGGGTTGCGCTGGCAAAGCTGGCCCTGGCCATTGCCCGCAAAGCGTCAGGCTGTGCTATCCAGCCGGCTAAGGTCTGCGCTAACCCTTTAGCGCAAAGCAATTCCTGGGATACCAGCAATGCGGCACCGACGTCAGTCAGTGCTGCAGCATTCGCACTCTGGTGATCATCGATTGCAGAAGGCAGCGGTACCAGGATTGCTGGACGGCCCATTACTGCCAATTCGGCAACTGTGAGCGCACCAGCCCGACACAACACCACATCAGCCCACGCATAGGCCGCCTGCATGTCCTCGATAAACGCAGCGATGCGAACATTACTCGGCACATCTGGGCCATAAGAATCCAAAACAGATTGATAGTGCGCAGTGCCGGTTTGATGAAACAGTTCGACATTTTCTGTGCCGTTTTCGGTCACAAATTCAGCCACCGTCTCATTGATAGCCTGGGCACCTAAACTACCACCAACAACCAACAACCTTAGTGGCCGCTGCCCTGCGTAGTCGTAAACGTAATTCTCTCTGGCCAGCAGCAATTCTCTGCGCACGGGATTGCCAAGCACGACTGTCTTGACGGCTTTGACGCTTTTTCCGTCACTGGCTTTATCAAACGCATGAGCAAAACCGGTGACTATGCGTGTCGCAAACGGCGCCAGCATGCGGTTAGTTGTACCGGCAACGGCATTTTGCTCGTGAATCAATAATGGCTTGCGCAACAACCAGGCCGCGATTCCCGCAGGGCCGGCGACATACCCTCCCATTCCAACAACACAGCCGGGGGCGCGGCGCAACACAACCCAAAGCGCCTGCAATGAGGCCATACCCAACGATACAATCGCTAGAAGTTTGTCGGCGACACCCTTGCCACGAACACCGCGCACCGAAAGGTGATGCAAGAGAATACCGGCTGCCGGTACTACGCGTGACTCCAAGCCCCGCTTGGTGCCGACCCACTCAACACGATATCCACGAGCCAGCAGTTCAGTTGCCACTGCAAGCGCGGGGTAAACATGGCCCCCGGTACCGCCCGCCATCATTAAGATCATGGGCCGCCGACCACTGGCTGACTCAGAGACTTTTGTGACTTGAGCGCTCATGACCGTCTGGCCCTCTTACGCTTAGGTTTTGCAAGCGTCACTTTTGTCTCATGATCTATTCGCAACACCAACGCCAGCATGGCGCAGCAAACAATAAGGCTGGTACCGCCATAACTGACAAAAGGTAGCGTTAAACCTTTGGTCGGCAACAAGCCTGAACTTACACCCATATTCACGAATGCCTGACCAGCAAACACCAGTGCTACGCCATAGCAGACGTAGGCGCCAAAAGGGTTTTCGGCAAACAGCGCTTTGCGCCCAGCCAACATAATTTTGGCAATCAGCGCGGCGTATAAACCAATAACAACCATCGCCCCAACAAAGCCTGTCTCTTCCGCCCAAATTGAAAACACAAAGTCGGTGTGGGCTTCAGGCAAATAGAACAGCTTTTGAATGCTATTCCCCAACCCAACACCAATCCACTCGCCGCGTCCAAACGCTATCAACGATTGCGTCAGCTGGAAGCCGCTACCAAACGGATCTGCCCAAGGGTTCGTATACGCAATTAGACGCTCGAGTCGATAGGGTGCGCTAATCAGCAAAACGCCCAGTGCTGCCAGCGCGCCGCAAAGCACTAATAAAAAGTGGCCGAGTTTGACACCCGCCAGAAACAACATGCCAAAAGAGGTTGCCACTACGATTACCGTGGCACCAAAATCAGGCTCAATCATTAACAGCAGGGTTGTGGCAAACAGAACGGCCATGGGTTTCAGGAAACCCTGCCACTGGTGGCGCACTTCGTGCTCTCTACGCACCATGTAACCGGCCAGGTAGACTACCACTGCCAGCTTCGCAAACTCGGAGGGCTGTACCGTAAACGGCCCAAGTGGCAACCAGCGCTGACTACCATTCACTTCTTTGCCAATGCCGGGAACCAGCACCAGAATTAGAAGCGCCAATGCAATAAACAACCAAGCCCAACCAGTCACCAACCAAAACTCGGGCTTAACGAAGTACACAACAACGGCGACACTCAATGCGACAAAGAGATAAATCAAATGCCGCTGGGTGTGGTACCAGGCATTTTGATAATGCCAATCTGCATACTCAACCGATGCCGAACTAATCGCCACTAAACCAATTAAAAGCAGGGCAACTGATGTTGCGACCATCGTAAAGTCGGGGGCACCGACAGAAAACGGCGCTGCATTCGAAATGCTCATTGCTTCGCCTCAGCTTCAAGGCCCAACTGCACCATCACTTCATTGCGGAATGCATTTCCGCGCGCCTCATACCCCGAAAACATATCGAAGCTGGCGCAGGCCGGAGAGAGCAAAACACAATCACCAGGGCCAGCTATCTCGACTGCCTTGCTCACTGCTTCGCGCATTGAGTCTGCAAGATAAACCGTCGCAGCGTTTGAAAGTTGCGACTGCATTTTTGCGGCATCTTCCCCGATCAGTACAACAGCCTTGCAGTGCTCTGCAATCGGCCCCTGTAACACGGCGAAATCCGCACCCTTACCTTGCCCGCCAGCAATCAGAACAATATCGCGGTTACCGCCAAGGCCTTCCAATGCAGCCTGCGCAGCACCGACATTTGTCCCTTTGGAATCGTTAACAAACCGCACCTGCTCATGTTCAACAACCGGCTCGCAGCGATGCGGTAAGCCTGTGAACACGCGCAGCACACTGACCATCGCAGACATCGACAGCCCAATACTGTGGCCTAGCGCCAAAGCTGCCAGTGCATTTGCAATATTATGCCGCCCTGCCATCGCCAAATCGGCAACTGGCATTACAGCATCAAATCCGTGGCACAGGGTTTCAACGCTTTCCACTGTTCGCAAACCAAAACCGTTCAGTTCTGGCTCTCTCATCCGCCAGCTGACGCGCGCCACATCTTCGGGCAGCAGAGGGATGGTTAGCGCATCATCGCGATTCATCACCGCCGATTTGCAGCCAAAGAAAATGCGATGTTTTGCTCGATGGTACTCGGGCACACTGTGGTGGCGATCTAGGTGGTCGGCCGTGACGTTTAATACAGTAGCCACATCCACACCTAACTCACCCGCGCGCTCCAATTGAAAGCTGGAGAGCTCAAGCACATAGAGTTCACGTTCGGGCGAAAGCAACTCTAATGCCGGCGTGCCCAAATTCCCGCCCACGCCTACATTTTTACCTGCGGCGACAGCCATGGCGCCCACCAGCTCTGTAACCGTTGATTTTGCATTAGAGCCGGTAATAGCAACAACAGGAGCATTGGCTTTGCGCATAAAGAGATCGATATCACCGCATACAGAGACACCCGCGGCCTTGGCCTGCAACACTATGTCATCATCCATAGCGACCCCGGGGCTCACAATAACCTCACTGGCCGCGGCCAAAAGCTCTACGGGGTACACGCCTGCATACACCGGTACCTGTGGCATTTCTGCCTTCAGCTGATCTAAACCAGGTGGATTTACGCGAGTATCGATAACACTGAAGGAGACGCCTTGCGTAACTAGATGGCGCGCGCAGGATAAGCCGGTGGCGCCTAAACCGACGACAACCCGGGTATCACTACTTGCGATCAACTGTGTAGCCACGTTCATGGTCACCTAGCGTAATTTCAATGTTGCCAGACCAAAGAGGACCAACATCACAGTAATAATCCAGAACCGCACAATCACGCGCGGCTCTGGCCAACCTTTCAATTCAAAATGGTGATGAATAGGCGCCATGCGAAATATGCGACGGCCCGTCAACTTAAAGGAAGCCACCTGCAATATTACCGACACTGTTTCCAGCACAAATATGCCACCCATGATGAAGAATACGATTTCATGACGAGTGATAACGGCAACAGTTCCCAACGCAGCACCCAATGCTAGCGCTCCCACATCTCCCATAAAAACCTGAGCGGGGTACGTATTAAACCAAAGAAAGCCAAGACCGGAGCCAGCCATCGCCCCGCAAAAAACGGCGAGCTCGCCGCTGCCGGCGACATAGGGAATGTGCAGATACTCGGCAAAATCAACGCGCCCCGTAAGATACGCAATAATGCCCAACGCACTGCCGACCATAACGGTGGGCAGAATCGCTAAACCATCAAGCCCGTCGGTCAGGTTGACGGCATTGCTTGCGCCAACAATCACAAAGTACGCCAGCACAATAAAGAGCGGCCCCATGCTCCAGGCAAAGTCTTTGAAGAAGGGTACATACAGCGCGGTAGTTACCGGCGTATCGAACGCAAAATATAGATAGCAGGCCGCTGCGAGTCCCGCCACAGACTGCCAAAAATATTTCCACCGTGCTGGCAAGCCGCGCGAGTCGCGCTCCACGACTTTGCGATAATCATCAACCCAACCGACTGCGCCAAAAGCGCCGGTAACCAAAAGTGCAATCCACAAGTACGGGTTGCGAAGATCACCCCATAGGAGAGTGGCTGCAGCAATACCGACCAAAAGTAAGGCCCCACCCATAGTAGGTGTTCCTGCTTTTTTGAGGTGGCTCTCGGGGCCATCATCGCGCACTGACTGGCCGACCTGATGAAAACTCAACTTGCGTATAAACAGCGGACCTACCAACAATGAAATTGCCAGCGCGGTGCCGGCCGCCAAGATTCCTCGCAGCGTAAGGTATTGAAAAACACGAAAACCGCTTTCGAACTGGGTTAGGTACTCGGCAAGGAACATCAGCATGATTGTGCAGCTCCAGATGCGGGCTCATCGAGTAGCGTCTGAAGGACTTTCTCCATACCCACGCTTCGCGAACCTTTAATCAGTACAGTGTCTGACGCGGTTAACCCAGATTGCAGCGCTGCAACGGCCTCTTCTCTATCTGCACACCAAATCGCCTGTTTTCCAAACGCTTCAACGGCCGGCAAAAGCGCATCCCCTACACCGATAAACCGATCAATACCTGATTGCGCTGCGTACTCACCAATCTCTGCGTGCATCGCCGCGCTATCGTCACCCAGCTCTCGCATAGCGCCCAGCACCAACGTTAGTTTTCCTGAACAGCTGGCCAGCATTTCCACTGCAGCTCTCACTGAACCTGGGTTTGCGTTGTAGCAATCATCGATAATGGCGGCGCCAGCTGCCGTGGTATTGACACGCAGGCGGCCCTCGACTGGCGCAAGAGACTCAAGGCCATCGCGAATTTTCATTAGCGGAACCTTGCAAGCTAGCCCAGCCGCCACAGCCACCAGTGCATTGGCGACATTGTGACGACCCGGTAGTGCCAGCCGAATGGCAACATCTCCCTCTGGCGTAGACGCCGTGAAGCTCACACCCTCAAAACCATGCAGCGAGATTTCTCGGGCAGTAATTGCGGCAGGAGTGTCCAAACCAAAATCGAGCACCGTCGCATCACCCGCACGCTTGCGCCATTGTTTTGCCCAGGGTTGATCGGCATTAATGATTGCGAAGTCGCTATCACTGAGACCATCAAACATTTCACCTTTGGCGCTAGCCACACCCTCCAGCGAACCAAAACCTTGCAAGTGGGCAGGCATAGCATTGAGCAATATCGCTACGTCCGGCTTGCCCAGCTCCCTGAGCCATGCGATGTCACCTTTTTTCGCGGCGCCCATCTCTACCACTGCATATTCGACGCCCGGGTGCAGGCGCAGTAAGGTATGGGGTACGCCCACTTCATTATTAAAGTTAGCCAGCGTCGCAAGCGTTTCTCCAACCTGAGAAAAAACAGCCTCTAGCATGTTTTTTACGCTGGTCTTGCCGCTACTACCGGTAACAGCGATCAATTTGCCCGAATACAAAGAACGGTTAAACTCACCAATGCGGCCAAGCGCCGCGAGCGTATCTTTAACTCTCAACTGCGGCAGCGAACTCTCTACTTCACGGCTTGTCACCAATCCAACCGCACCCTGCTCCGCCACCTTGCCAACAAAATCATGTCCATCAAAATTTGGGCCTGCGAGGGCTACAAACAAATCTCCCGCTTTCACTGTGCGGCTGTCAGTGGACACACCCGTGACTTGCTGGTCGTCACCATGGACGGTACCCGCCAGTAGAGGTGCCAACTCAGAAAGAGTCATCGATCGCATCACGACACCTCCCTCCCGCGCAACGCAATGGCCGCTTGCGCAGCGTCACTAAAGTAGTGACGCTCACCCTCTACCAGTTGATACTCTTCATGGCCCTTACCGGCGATCACGATGCAATCGCCCTGCTCTGCGCCAGCAATCGCCTGCAAGATAGCTTCTGAGCGATCACCCTCGAGCACATAGCTACCTGAACAGCCCAGCTCAATATCAGCGATAATACGGGCGGGGTCTTCATTGCGAGGGTTATCACTGGTAACAAAAACGCGATCTGACAAGCCGCAGGCTATGCGCCCCATCAGTTGTCGCTTCTCACGATCACGATCGCCACCACAGCCAAACACGGTTATTAGCTGCCCCTTTACATGAGGGCGTAGCGATTCAAGTACCTGTTCCAGCGCATCTGGCGTGTGTGCATAGTCAATAATGACCTGCAGCCCAACGGTGTTGTCGATATGCTGCATGCGCCCTGCCACAGGCTCCAGGGTTTCAACCGCACTCATAACATCGGCAAAATCTTCTCCGCTCAAAACAGCAGCCGACACAGCAGCTGCCAAATTTGCCAAATTAAACTCACCTATCAATGGCGCAGAAAAGGACGCTGAACCCCAGGGAGTCTGCAGCATGGCTTGAACACCATCGCTAGCAAATTCAACGTTCTCAATCCGCACATCGGCCCTGCCGCCAGTCGCCGAATACGTCAAGACTTCTACATCCGAAGCAACCGACGCTGCCACTAGTGGCGCAAATTCATCGTCGTTGTTAATCAGCGCATGTCGTAAACCTTCGCTGGCGAACAAACGCAATTTCGCTCGTCCGTATGCAGCCATGCTGCCGTGATAGTCCAGATGATCATGACTCAAGTTGGTAAAAACGGCGGTAGAGAAATGCACGCCATTGACCCTGCCCTGCACAAGCGCATGGGAAGACACTTCCATGCTCACCATCATCACGTCTTGTGCGCGCCAGTCAGCGAGTTGACGCTGTAAAGAAATAGCGTCGGGCGTTGTATTAGCCGCCTCAGACACTGCATTGGTCAAGGACGCTCCCAGCGTGCCAATCACACCGCAAGCTTTACCGCGAGAGCGACAAAGTTGCGCCAACAATCGACTGGTTGTGGTTTTGCCATTGGTCCCTGTGGTTCCCACCACATGTAAAGCTCTGCTAGGGCTGCGGAAAAATCGCTCTGCCAAAAAGCCCATTTCTTCGCGCAGTTCAGGCACCTCGATGAGTGGCACCGCAACACTATCTACAAAACCTGCAGTAGGGGGCTCAGCCAATACCGCTGCGCAACCATTCGCCACGGCCTGCTCAATGAACTGGCGACCATCGTGCAGCTCGCCGGGCAAGGCTAAAAAGAGGCTGCCTGCGCGCACTTTGCGACTATCCAGCTCAACATCATCAATCATGATACTGGCCAGCGCAGAATCATCTCGTCCAAGCACCTGCGACAAAGGCATTGAGGGCACACTCGCCTCAGTTGCAGCGGTCATCATTGCAGACCCCCATCAACCTGGGCTAGCAACACATCTTCAGACTCTTCGAAACGGGTCGGAGCAATGTTGAGTATCCGTAATGCACCCTGTGTGATTGCTGAAAACACGGGGGCAGCCGCAGCGCCACCGCCATAGCTATCACCTTTGGGCTCATCAATAACCACAACAGTCACAATGCGAGGGTTTTCAATTGGGGCAATGCCGGCAAACAAGGCGACATACTTGTCATGCAGGTACTTACCGCCGCCGACTTTGTGCACGGTGCCGGTCTTTCCACCGACTTCGTAGCCGGCAATACGCGCCTTGTTAGCTGTTCCACCTTCTTCGGTGACCGAATGCAACATGTCCAGCATCTGTGCGGCAGTACGCACCGAGATAATCTGCTCTCCTGCGGGCAGCTCACCCTCGAGCGAGACCATCGAAATTGGCTGGCGCACACCCCCACTGGCAAATACGCTGTAAGCACTGGCCAGCTGCAAAGCAGACGCGGTAATCCCGTAACCAAAGGCGAGAGACATCTTTTCAGTCATGTGCCAACGTGCACGATTAGGGAGCTTGCCTGCGCTTTCGCCGGGAAAACCCGTACCGGGAGGCTCACCAATACCAAAACGATTGAAAACACCCCAGATAGGCTCGTGCCCAAGGTCTAAGGCGATTTTAGTAATTCCAACCTGACTGGATTTTTGCAGCACACCCGCAAGTGACATCTTGCCGTAATCGCTAGGGTCGAGGTACACCTTGCTCTCTACGCGGATAGTGCCGGGAGATGTATCGATAATAGTGTTAGGGGAATACTTTCCGCTTTCAAGCGCTGCGACGAGAGTCAACGCTTTCACAATTGAACCGGGTTCGTAGACATCAGTGATCGCGCGATTGCGCATACTGTTTGCCTTTACGCCCCTGCGCTTGTTCGGGTTGTATACAGGGTAGTTAACCATGGCGAGCACTTCACCCGTGCGACTATCGAGGGTGACAGCGGAACCCGACTTGGCCCCAAGACTCGTCACCGCCCGCTGCAGTTCCCTGTGCTGGAGTGTCTGCAAGCGCAGATCGATACTCAGTGCCAGATCTTTTCCAGGCTGCACGGGCTCCAACACGCCGATGTCGCGCACCATCTCGCCGTGCAGATCCTTAAGGTACTGTTTTCTGCCCGGCGTACCTTCTAGCCAACTGTTATAGGCAAATTCCACCCCGTCGATACCAACACCGTCCACATCGGTAAACCCTACGACCTGCGCTGCAACCTCGCCCGCAGGATAAAATCGCTGGTACTCCCGCTCGCCATAAACGCCGGCAAATTTTTCCGCCAGCACGACCCGCGCCGCTGGCGGCTCCTGGTGCCGTTTGAGATACATAAACTGTTTGTTGGCGTATTTGGTGAGCCGCTCTTGAAGAGCCACCTCACTCCAACCCAGTGCCTTGGCCAGCTCCGGCAAGCGATCCGACTCCCGCAGCTCTCGAGGGTTTGCCCAGATAGACACCACCGGCGTGCTCACTGCCAATGGCTCGCCGCGACGATCTGTTATCACACCACGGTAGGCAGGTAGCTCTGCTGTTCGCAGTGCACGCTTGGCGCCTTGGTTCTGTAGGAAATCTCGCCCGTATTGGACGTCCATAACCTGCAGTGACAGGACTCGGCCCGCCAGCAACACTAACAATGCAGCCAAAGCGAAAGCGACAAGGTAGAAGCGCCAGCTACTGACTGCGACAGGCGCGACTGCAGCTTTCGCACGCGGAGCCTTTGCGCGACTCATTGTGCCACCACCTCAAACAGCGCCAAGTCTGGCGCACGCATGTTCAAATTTTTTCGCGCCACTTTTTCAACGCGATGATGCGAAGCCCAGGTGCTTTGCTCCAGAAGCAAACGACCATAATCTTCCTGCAGATACCACTGCGTAGATTCCAATGACTGCAATTGCGCATAGAGTGCGCGACAGGCGTGGGTGGAGTAAATATTCGAAAACGCAGCCGCCAACACAACGCCGACCAAAAACGTGTTCGCCAGCAACCACGGCTTACCAGCGTGGGCTGTTTTTTCTTGTGTTGCTTGCTTCGCCACGCTTGTGTGCTACTCCGCCGTCACGCTATTTTTTCTGCAACGCGCATCACCGCGCTGCGTGCTCGCACATTGAGTGCGACCTCTTCTGCACTGGCCTTTACGGCCTTTCCAACCAGCTTCATACGCTTATTCATAGCGCTTTCTGGTACTGGTACACCCCGTGGAAATGCCTGTCCCCTGGCCATATCCCGCATGTAGCGTTTCACGATGCGATCTTCAAGAGAGTGAAAGCTAATAACCACCAATCTCCCGCCGACGCGCAATACATCTAACGCTAGCCCCAATAATTCTTGTAAGTCTTGTAACTCAGAATTGATCTTGATTCGGATTGCCTGAAAGGAGCGCGTTGCAGGATGCTTGTGTTTCTCCCACTTCGGATTAGCCTCGCTCACAATCTTTGCCAATCGCCCTGTAGTCACGATGGGCGCTTCTTCGCGCGCCTCTACGATCGCACCGGCTATGCGCTTGGCAAAACGCTCCTCACCGTACTCCTTCAACACCACAGCGATATCTTCCGCCGTGGCGTACGCCAGCCATTGCGCGGCCGTTTCACCGCGCGTGGTATCCATACGCATATCGAGAGGGCCATCGTGGTTAAAGCTGAAACCACGCTCGCCATCATCAAGCTGCGGGCTGGAAACCCCCAGATCCAATAAAATGCCATCAACTGCGTCGATCCCCATCCCACGCAGTTGATGGGGAAGCAGAGCAAAAGAGCCATGAAAAAACTCAAAGCGGCCTTCACTCATTGCAAACTCCCTGGCGACCTCTGCGGCCGCCGGATCTTTATCGATGCCCAACACGCGTCCCCTGGCGCCCAAGCGATCTAGTAAATAACGACTGTGCCCCCCGCGACCGAAGGTTCCATCTACGTAGAATCCATCATCCGCGGTTACCAATGCGTCACCGGCTTGCGCCAACAACACCGTTTCATGCGCCGTGCTCACTTACATGCTCAACGCAATGAGTTCTTCCGGAATCTCTTCCTCTTCGCCTCGTGAATCCTCCAGTGCTTGATCGCGCTCTTGCACGAACAGCTCTTCGGACCAAAGCTCCAACTTGTTCACCTGCCCCAGCAAAACAAGCTTCTTCTCAAGCTGCGCATATTCACGCAGCGGCTCGGGCAGCAGGATGCGGCCATTACCGTCTAACTCAAGATCAGTGGCGTAACCGAGCACGAGGCGCTGAAAACGCTTTACGGCCGGCTTCATAGAAGGCAAGCTTTGAATTTCCTGCTCTATGCGCTCCCACTCAGGCAGCGGATAGATAACCAGGCAAGAGGTTTTGGTATCGATGGTGACAACGATTTTCCCTTCGCAGTGCTGCAACAGTGGTTCGCGCTGGCGCGCTGGCATAGCCAGTCGCCCTTTGGCGTCCATGTTGATTTTTTGCACTCCACGAAACACGTCGTCTTCCCCACTTGTCTGGCATTTTCTTCAACTCCTTGGCTTCTCCCCACAAAAAGCCAAAAAACCCACAAAAAGCCAAAAACTGCCACTTTGCACCACTTCTGGACACTATGGTCGTCAGCTGAGGGGGTGTCAAGGCAGCCACTGGGCAAAAGTGGTTTAATTTCATTCGGTTAGGGGTGAATTCGGGCTTTTTTGGCGAGCTTTTGGGGTCTGAGATTGTAAGAAAAATCACATAAAACAGCGGTGTAAATTCCTATCCTCAGGATTTACTTTAAGTTACAGGCTGTTTATTCATTAAGAATTGTTATTTTTATTTCGTTTGGTTATATGGCCGCGCGAGAACGCACTCTTTTCTGGTGCTCGCGGATGGAATTTTGCGTTGTAGCAGGGTCTTGGTGTGGAAAGCTATTACCAGTCGCTCCACGTGATTCGCTTGGTGGTAATAGCTTTCCACACCAAGCCCCCAGAATCTCACGAGATTCCAAACGCGACCATCTAAGGTGGGAACTGAAGGCGGACTCGAAGCTCGATCTGAACTCCCGCCAACACTTGGTTGAATGATTGCCGAATGGCAGCGAGAAGCGAGGCAGCAGGCCAAAAGACCGTGATGACCAAGCGAATCCCGTGGAGCGACTGATCACGGTCTTTTGGCCTGATGCCGTGAAACCACTGCGATCCAAAATCATTTAAAGAAGAAAAAACGAGTCGGCCGGTAAGCCGGGTTCTGTCGTGGACGATCATTCATCTGCGACAGGTGTCACCACCTGCCTGTAGCGACCTACCCGAATCCACTGTGGGCCACAGCTAACGGATTCCTATTTGGTCTTGCTCCGAGTGGGGTTTACCATCGCCGCAACTGTTACCAGTTACGCGGTGCGCTCTTACCGCACCTTTTCACCCTTACCTGCTCACACAAGTGCGAACGGGCGGTTTCCTTTCTGCTGCACTTTCCGTAGGCTCGCGCCTCCCAGGCGTTACCTGGCACCCTGCCCTATGGAGCCCGGACTTTCCTCCCTTCAACAACTTACGCTGTGAAAAGCGATCGCCTAGCCGACTCGGCGCAAAGCCTAACGCTGGCGCCAATGGTTTGCAAAAAAATATTTTAGAGGCTTATCAACCCTCTTTGAGTTCTAGCAGGTGCTCGTACAGCAGTTTCTTGCGAAGACCCGACCAATCCGCGATAACCGCCGCAGCTTTCTTCGCAGGCATTTCCTGTGCGAGCCGCTGCAACAGAACAGAAACATCGCTGGCTATCTCAGAATTCGCCGCGGACTTGCCTGATACGATAATGACAATCTCCCCTTTTTGCTGATTCTGATCATCACTGACAAACTCGAAAAGCGCCTGCAAAGATCCGCGCTTGATCGTTTCAAATGTTTTGGTTAATTCGCGCGCAAGCGTGGCCTCACGCTCAGCACCGAGCACTTGCACCATCGAGTGAAGTGAATCGGCAATACGATGCGGCGCCTCATAGAAGATCAAACTCACCGGTGTGTCACGAAGCTCGGCCAAACGATTATTGCGCGCCTGCTCTCGCGCCGGCAGAAAGCCTTCAAAAAGAAAGCGATCGGTGGGTAGCCCGCTCACACTCAGCGCCGCTATCGCCGCGCAGGCCCCGGGAATGGGATAAACGCTGTACCCTTCATCCTGCACAAAGCGCACCAGCCGGTAACCCGGGTCAGAGATCAACGGAGTACCCGCGTCACTAATCAATGCCACACTGCCCCCGCCGGCAAGACATGCCGATATACGCGCTAGAGCCCGCTCATCACTGTGATCATGGTAAGGCATCGTCGGCGTTTTGATATCGAACGCCTGCAACAACCGGGCACTATGACGCGAATCTTCAGCGGCTATAATATCCGCATGTTTAAGTACCTCTACCGCACGCATAGATAAGTCGCCAAAATTACCGATGGGGGTAGCAACAACATACAACCCAGATTCCACAATTTACCCTTATAATGTCTGCAGCAGATTTCTGCTAAAACGATAACCTGAACAACTAAAAACCCCAGAATCGGGTGAAGGATAGCATGAGAGATTGGATAAGCCGCCTGCGCACAGCACTAACCCGTCTTTTCGTCCTGGGTTTACTCACCACCCTAGCCGCCTGCGGCGCCGGCCCAACCCGTGTCGACAACACTCCCATTGACTCCCCACCCGAAGAGATCGACGGCGCAGAAACGATTCCGGAAATTTCTTTGGAGCTGCCACCCAGCGAGTTTGATGCGCAGTTCTATCGCGCCGAACAGGCACTGGCAGAATTCAACTGGATGCAGGCTGAAACGCTCCTCGAACAAATACCGCCCAGGGGCCTTTTGACCTCAGATCGTATCTATCGCGGCTACCTGCAAGCACGCGTTGACTACGTGCGCGGCGACCAACAAACGGCAATGAACAGCATCAATGCACTCATTGACCCACTGCTAACACCCGCACTCCAGTATCGGTTGCTTTCCTTTAAGCAACATATGCAGGCTCTGGAAGGCAAAACACTCGATAGCGCAGAAACTGCCAACGCACTATTGGCAATGTCACCCGCGGTATTCGCGGCCGACTGGAAGCGCCGCCTTTGGTTCAATCTTCAGCGAACAACGCCAGAGCAGCTGCGCGCTGCCCGTATTTCCGCAACAGATGCAGATTGGTTGGCGTGGCTGGATCTTGCCCTGTTGTCGAAAGAGAATACCTTCACGCTCGGCCACCAGCTGGGTGTCTGGCAAGAAAACCACCCCGATCACCTGGCTGCGAATCCGCTACCAGGGGGACTCACAGCTGGGGCTGAACAAGTAGCGCCTCCGGGACGAGTCGCACTCCTTTTACCGCTGCGTGGCCGACTGGCTCCCGCCGGACAAGCCGTACTCGAGGGGTACCTCGCTGCGCATTTTGCTGAGCGCATTAGCGGTGGCGCGGCCTACGATGTGATGGTGATGGATGTTACCGCGTTCGAATCAGCCAATGCCGCCTACTCGACTGCCGTCCAAAACCAGGCACAGATGGTAATAGGGCCTCTGAGCAAAGACGCTGTTGCAGATATTACTCTGGAGCCCAACCGGCCTATTCCGATCATAGCGCTCAACAGAATAACGGCAGACGTTCCCGCGGCTGGTGCCGCGCTGATCCAGCTCTCACTGTCCACCGAAGATGAAGCAAAAACACTCGCCGACATGGCATTTGGTCAGGGAGCGCGCAATGCGTTGGTCATTCGGCCAGCCGGCGAATGGGGCGAAAACGCAGAGGCAGCCCTCCAACGTCGCTGGGAAGACTTGGGCGGAAGTATTGTCACCAGCGGCGCTTATCAAAAGCGTGAGGAACACAGTGAAAGTGTAAAAACCGCACTGGGGCTAAGCGAAAGCGAAGCCCGTGCGAAGCGGATCGAATCGCTGCTAGGCGAGCCAGTAGAGCTAAAACCTCGACGCAGAATGGACCCAGATGCCATATTCTTACTTGCCCGTAACGCCGCACAGGCACGCTCATTAAAACCACTGTTTGCATTTCACTACGCCGGCAACTTACCGGTCTATGCACTATCGAACGCTTACAGTGGTCTATCAGACTCAAGGGATAAAGACCTCAACGGCACCATCGTGGCTGAAACACCATGGTTAATGGGCGCCAAGCCTGGCCTACGCGTGGCAATTGCTGCCGGTGACACAGGCTCCGACAGCTATACAAGGCTCAATGCTCTCGGAGCAGATGCCTTTTTGCTCCAATCAGAGTTTCAGCGCCTGCGTAGCGGCCCCGATGCACTGCTACTGGGTAGTACAGGCCTTCTCACCATGAACCCAAAACTGCAAATAGAGCGCGAAGTATCGGCGGCCAAATTTGATAAGGGCGCACTGAAACCATTGTAGCTAGACTGTCTCGCACACTTAGCATTTCAAGGATGAAAAGCAATGCGAGAAACGGGCGATCAGTTTGAAGAGCGCGCCGCAGCAATGGTGCTAGACGCTGGCTTTGCGATTATCGATCGAAACTTCAACACGAAGGTGGGAGAAATCGACATCATCGCCCACT
Organism: Halioglobus sp.; assembly: GCA_045106775.1. Lineage (GTDB taxonomy): Bacteria > Pseudomonadota > Gammaproteobacteria > Pseudomonadales > Halieaceae > Marimicrobium. The sequence goes on along the minus strand of JBGCFE010000019.1, from coordinate 1,194 downwards.
CCTCCGAAACGCTTGTTTTCATCGAAGTTAGGGCGCGCAGCAATACGCGCTTCCACGGTGCAGCAGCATCGGTAAGTCGGAGCAAGCAGCAGCGCCTAATTCGAACTGCGCAGTACTACCTTAAATCGCATCCGCGGTGGCGCAACAGTCACTGCAGATTTGACGTCATTGCCTTTGAGCCGCCACAATCCAACTCTGAGCAGAGTGTGCGCTGGATTGAAGGCGCATTTACAGCCTAGCGATTACGCAACCGGAACACAGCACATGGATGCATACGACACCATTTCTTCCCAGTTTCAGGATACGATTGGGATTATCTCCATGTCTGTCGATGCGCTGGCACCACAGCTGACTGCCGCCAGCGCACTCATGGCTCAAGCTTTACTCAACGATCGTAAGATTATGGCCTGTGGGAACGGCCCAGACACAGCGGTCGCCCACTTATTCGCCGGCCATTTGTTGAGTAGCTACGAAACCGAAAGACCCGCTCTCCCTGCTATCGCTCTAGGCAGCGACAGCACCGGCGCCAGTGCAATCACCACGATTAATGGCGTCAATGATGTTTTTTCAAGGCCGCTTCGCGCGCTAGGCGACAGCGGTGACGTACTTCTATGCATCACCAGTACAGACGGCCCAGCGAATCTTCTAAGGGCAGTGCAAGCCGCACACGAGCGGAACATGACGATCGTTTTATTGTCCAACGCTGGTGAACGCGAGCTGGAAAACCTATTAGACAATGAAGATATCGTTATCCAGATTCCATCAGATCACACCGGTCGCGTTCTAGAAATGCATACGATGATCATTCACTGCCTGTGCACGCTGATCGAACACACGCTTTTTGGCCACTACACTCAGGACTAACGCATGAAGCTATTTCTGGTACCCCTCATTTTTACGTTGGTAGCAGTCACCTCCGGCTGCGGCTCACTACTGGCTAGCTTGAACACTGGGACGATCGAAGAGAAACCGACGTCCCGCACACTTGGCCAGATTATCGAAGACGACAACATTGAAACGAAAGCAGTCGTGAACATTCACGCGGCTGATCAAGCCTTCCATGCGTCTCACATCAACGTGGTGAGTTACAACGGCTTCGTGCTTATTGCAGGGCAGGTCAACAATCAGGCACTTAAAGATCAGGCGACGGCCGTTGTGCGCGAGCTACGCGGCGTACGCAGGATCTACAACGAA
>JBGCFE010000189.1:0-10272 GCA_045106775.1 Halioglobus sp. | reverse complement strand
GCATAATCCTGGGGCTGGTGATTCTTTGGATTTTGATAAGTAGGGGGTACGCCGGCGGAAGCGGCCGTAATAGGCTTTGCTGCTCGGAGGGCTGAGATACTCGCTGCAAAGCCTATTACGGCCGCTTCCGCCTACTATCGTCCGCTGCATTCGCTGCCGCAGTTTCGCACCGGTTCATAAAATAGAAGACCGCAGTTCCGCACTAATCGGCAAGGGTTGCAATCAGGCGCGGCGGGGATAAGCCATCGAAGCGAGTATCTCAGCCTTCCGAGCATCGAGGGCTTATCCCCGCCGCGCCGGAATCGAAGCTCAGACTAAATCCGAAACTGCACGTAGACGCGCTCAGAGTAAGCCGTGCTCATACGCTCTCGAGTAGCGCCGCCTTCTGTGTACTAGCCATTTTATGATCCCCAGTATGCGACCACCCCGGCGGCATCAACAGATAACGCAGCTTGTTCGATAAGCCCGGCGCGCCCTTCACATCACTAAACAGCGTACTAAACTCACCAAACTGCACATCTCGCCAGCTCTCCACATCAACGTCGCGAGTAATGCCGTACTGCACTGGCTCATCATCGTGCAGCACCTGCCGCGTGCCCATTACCCAATCCCAAAACTGCGTGGTGGCGTTGTAGTTGGTATCCATGTATCGCGGGTTTTGCGCATGGTGCGCGCGGTGGAAAGAGGGCGTTTGCATGAAGTATTCCAGCGGCCCATAGCGGCGCGAGATAATTTTCGGGCTGGCATGCAGCATGCTTCCCCACATGCCGTCGAAGATATTGATGAGGATGATGAATTCCACGGGTAAGCCACACAGCGCTGGCATAAAGCCGAGGAAGAACGACATGTAGGGTACTTCTAACAGGTGGTGGTTGTAGCCCACAACCATATTGATCGTGTCGGGCGCGTGGTGGGGGGAATGTATGCACCAGAGAAGCCGCACTTTGTGGCTTAGAAAATGGTGTAGCCAGTACCAGAACTCGTAAATGAATAGCGCGATAATCCACACATACCACTCCGTGCCAAAGGAGTAGGGTGCAAGTGCGCTGCCCAGCAATGCGAATGATGCCGTTCCTACAACGGGTAGCACGGTGCTCATTACAGCCACGAGGGAAAAGTTTCTCAGAGGCTGAGAGAAATCGTGCCGGAAGGAAGTGCGTTCGCGCCCGTCAGCGGTCTTGCGTAGGCAAAGCCATGCCAGTTCAAACAGGCTGAACAGAAACACCCCGGCAAAAACGGTGCCGGCGATGGCGGCCAGGCTTTCCATAGTAATCATTGTTGTTTTCCATCGACTGGATTGTCGACAGAGTGATCGACAAAGTACTCGACATAGATGGGCGACGACCACGCTCTTTGCTCAGCCATAGAAAGGCAGTCGTTATCTTGCCCTTCGTTCAGGCAAAGCTGTGTTTTGGTGCAGCGCCCTTCTTCATCAAGCTCACACTGTAGCGGGTCGCCTTGAATGGTGGGTGTCGCGGTTTGAATCACTCGTGCGTAGTAGGCCGCCTCACGGCCCTCGCGTACAAACGCTGTATCTACAAATTCGGCTTCGCACTGCGTTGCCGCTTTTTCACAGTAAGCGACTCGCCACGGGTCTTTGATAAGATCGGCTGTTTCTTCTTGCCCTGCAATTTGCCCTGCAATTTCCCCTGCAACAGCCGGTAATACCTTTACGATCTCCAGACGTTCAATGGCATGGGCTTCTTCTGCCGGGTGGTAGCACTCATTGCGGCATAGCGCGGCCAGGCGCTCTTTACCCAGCGCCTGCACTGCGTAATCGGGGCAGCCGGGTTGCTGCTTGAGGCTGCCCATACCGCTTATCCTAAAGCGCGGGGCCTGACGGGTTTTGGTCTCACTACCCATTGGGTGGTGCTGGCCGTTGCCATCAATCATTTCAAAGTGCAGCCCAATGCGGGGCCCGGAGGTGCCATACACTTCGCGTCGATACAGGGCATCCCAAATGTCTTCGCGCGTTTTACTTTCGCTGTACAGAGCCACCAGGCCGCCGGTGTAGTAAAAGGAGCCTGAAAGATCTTCTGAATCTGGGAATAGCGTTAGCTTACTAAGGGAGCGAGGCTCGTCGTCGCGTGAACTTGGCCTGTTTATCAGCGGCTGCGTATTTAGATGCTCCTTCACGTCTGTGAAGTACAGCCGCTCTGTTTCTTTATAACTGCTGCCAGGGCGCGCCGAGTGGTTGTCGCTGGAGCCTATGAAGCCTGGGCGATAACGCTGCTCTGGGTTGCTCAGCGTTAGCATGTATTGAGCGGATTGCTTGGGCTGATAGTAGTAAGACGGCTGAAATTGGCCTACCACTTGATCGCAATGCCCCCATTCATCTGGCGTGCTGTCGGGTACTACGTCTCGGGCGGGGCTCAGTTGGCTTTCTACCGTTCTATTGTCCATATACAGCGCACGAGTAGCTGCGGCTTTGTCATCACAGGTGTTGGGTGTCTTGTCATTATTTTTGTCATTATTATTGCCATTAGCGATGCAGCGATCCCGGATAATCTCGCCCGCGCGCCAGCAACAAGAGGTGTAGCCTTTCGTGGGTGCGGGGCATTGAGAATCCGAAAGTAGTGGGATGGTAATGTCGCTAAAGGTTTCCGAATTCCCGTGTCCGGAATACACCTCAAGTAGTTTTTGGTATTTATCGTTCAATTGATCCATTTGGTACTTGAAGTCGGCACCCTCTGGGTTCGTATTGCCCCAGGCCATGCCGTGCGGAATAACCAGCGCATCAAAGCCCCACTGATCCAGTTTTTCGAATAGCGCGTTTGGGGTTGGCGCTGTTTCGAAGCAATCATTGGCTAGGGCGCGAACATCGCCATCACCACAGTCTTCCATCTCGCCCAGCGTTTGAATGTGTTTGGCCAGTGATTGGTACTGCTCCAAATCAAGCCGACTCATCGCTAACCAGGCTAGCCCGCGAATGGCTGCTGGCAATTGGCTGGGTGCACGAAACAAATCCCGCGAGGCAATCGCGCGGCGAGGTACCTGCGATTCTGCGGTATCGCGGAATATCACATTTTTATGCCCCCAGTGGGTGGCGGGGCTGCCGTCTTTAGGCCCGTGAGTCCACTCCCAGCCTAGAAAAGACACCATGTCAGGATTGTTCGCATCGGTTACCGCATCGCACTGCCGTATTGCGTCTCGCGTCGCATCCCACTGCCATGGGGTTAGGCCTTCGGCGTGATCGTTTATGCTCCAAAAATCCAGTGCCGAGCAGTAGCGTGCGAAATCGCAGGCGTCTGCAGGCGTTGTGTACGGCGTGCCCTTGCTTGCCGGTGTGTCGGTGAGGGCGGCATCTACGGAGTAGCTGGTGTGTACGTGGAGATCGCCAAACAGCAGCCTTCTCTGTGCATTTTCTGAAGTGGTAACAGAGGTTTCAGGGCGCTCCACAGCGATTGGTGCGCCAGGAAGAGGGTCGTCATAAAAAACTGCCGAACCCACAGACCATGTGTACATGATCGCGGCGAACAGAATAAAGGCAAGCCAGAGGAATCCTTTTTTTGCCATTAGATGTTCAGTACTTTCAAGGCCTGCTCAATGGCGTCTCGCCGTTCGGCCATGTCGTCCAGCAGATGGTGTTGCGTGGGTATATAGAAGAGCCCCTCATCGATGCCACGCAGGGCACGCTCGGCGCATTCGTCAGGCATGATCAGTTCTAACTCTGCGGGCGCCTGTTCGGGGTCGGGCAACAGTGGCGAAATCATATTGGTATAGACGGCGCCGGGTAACAGCGCGTGCAAGGTTAATGGGCCGCCTTCGTGCTCAATGCGCATCCATTCCAGTGCCACCAACAAGGCGTGCTTGCTGGCGCCATAGAACGCCATTCTCGAGCGTTTTACGGCACTGGGTACACTCAGCGAGTTTTCTGAAGCCGTCACCATGAGCCTGCCCCGTTTACCGTGCTCCTCCAGTAGCGCGTGGTACGCCTGCGCAATTTTGAGGCCGGCGAAAAAATTCACTTCGAACAGCGCCTGTAGCTCTGCATCATCGTCGATTGCTTGATCGGCCACTTTGCCGCTCATGCCAATACCCGCGTTGGAACAGATGAGGTCGAGCTGATTGCGCTCGGCAAAACTCTTTGCCACCATTTTTTTTGCCGCGTCGGGCTCCGATAAATCGCAGGCCATTGCGATGGCGCCTCGGCCGATGGCCTCTGCGGTGGCGTTCGCGCCATCACTATCTTTGTCTGCACAAATCACGCGCGCGCCGCGCCCGCTGAGTGCTTCGGCTAAGGCTCGGCCAATGCCTGAGGCGGCGCCGGTCACTAATACGGTGTTGTCTGTGTAGTCAATCATTGATCTGGGCCCTCAGCATTGTTAAGCGGGTTAGCGTTGCATATCGATAACAACGCGGTACCGGGCTTTGCCGCTTTCCAGGCGCTCGATGGCGTCATTGATTTGCGAGGCCGGGTACATTTCAATCTGCGGCTGAATATCGTGCTGCGCTGCGAATTCCAGCATTGTGGCAATGGCAGCGGGAGAGCCTACCGGTGAAGCGGACACTGCTTTTTGATGGCGCAGTAGCGACATTACCCCGATAGCCATAGGCTCTACGGTAATGCCCACCAGATGCAGCCTGCCTTTGGGGCGAAGCGTCGTCAAAATAGTCGTCCAATCTAAGTTGACGCCGACAGTAGAGAGAACCAAATCAAACTCATTGGCATGTGCTTCGATATCAGCGCTGCTGGTTGAGTTAATCGTCGCTACGGCGCCCATCTCTATGGCTTCGGCTCGTTTGGCGTCTGTAGAAGTGAATGCCGTAACCTCGCAGCCCCAGGCGCGCAAAAATTTGATCGCCAAATGGCCTAATCCACCGATGCCGATGACGGCTACCTTATCGGTGGGTTTTACGTTGTACTCCAGCAACGGGTTGAACACGGTGATGCCGCCACAGAAAAGTGGCCCGGCGGTTTTTGGGTCAGCGCCCTGAGGTAATTTAACAACGCTGGCCGCATTGGCGCGCACTTTCTCGGCAAAACCGCCGTGCCTGCCAATGATCGTAGGCGCTGCACTTGCGCAGAGGTTGTGATCACCCGACATACAGGTATGGCACTCCATGCAGTAGTCTGCGTGCCAGCCCAGGCCTACTTGATCGCCCACGGCTACCCGTTTAACTTGAGAGCCTACCGCTGCTACTGTACCAATCACTTCGTGGCCGGGTACCAGCGGATACGTGGTGCGCCCCCAGCTGTTGTTGATCATGCTCACATCACTGGAGCACAGGCCGCAATACTGTACGTCTACCTCAACGGCATTGTCGGCCAGCGGGCCGAATTCAAATTCATAGGGTTCGAGTGTTGCTTCGGCTGCCATTGCTGCATAGGCCTTGACCATGTTTTGTTCCTGTTGGTTACGCTGGGAAGAGAGCGTAGTTTAGTCGATAATTCGTGTTGGCAGGCAAGCTTAGCGAAAGAAACCCGGTGACCACTAATCGTTTGAGAGAGTACACGTGTCCGAAAGCGCTTCTGGCCTTTTAATACAATTCTCCCCGCAGCTTCACGCGGCTGCAGAGAAAGGCCCCGTGATTGATCTTGCCTGTGGCAATGGTCGTAATGGGCTGGCATTACTGGCGATGGGAATTGATGTGGTCTTTGCCGACAGGAAGGTTGAATGCCTTGAGGCTATCCAGCAAACGCTGGAGGAAACACGGCGACCCGGGCCGCGTTCGACTCCGTTGGCGCAACGCAACGGTGAGCCGGCGTATTGGTCTGTAGATTTTGAAGTGCCGGGTTCAGCGCCGCTAGAGGGGCATTTGTGGGGTGGCGCTATTGTGTTCCGATACCTGCATCGCCCTCTGTTCACTCCGCTAAAAAACGCTATCGCGCCCGGCGGTCTGGTGGTTTACCAAACCTTTACCGTAGATCAAGCGCAGTACGGCAGGCCAAAAAACCCCGATTTTTTATTGCAGCATGGTGAATTAGAAGATGTGTTCTCGGAGTGGGATGTGCTGTTCAGCGAAGAGGGTGTGGAACCAACAGCAGATGGCAGTGGCAAGCGGGCGTTGGCGAGTATTGTTGCGCGTAAACCCGCTGCATCTGTGTGATAATTGCAGGCCACCTATTCATCGTAATCGAGACACAGGTTCGGGCGAAACGACATCATGGACGAGCGGCCAACATCGGTTAACTACCAGCGCATTGAGCAACTGCAGTATTTAGGCAATTATGTGCGCGAGCTGCCTGTCAGCATGGCCCGTATGATGGAAAACGCACTGGATTGGGAGCACCTTTCACACGTGCATGCCTCGTCGTTTAGCGATATTCAAAAAATGGATTCGGGGCAGTGGGGTTGGCGTGCTAGAGCGTTGCCTGCACTGGGTGAAGGTGGTTGGCAGGAGCTTGAGTTGCTGCTTGATTCACAGCGCCATTACTGGGCGACGAGCGTGATTTCCGGTCCGGCTGCAAGCATCGAAATTCATACGCAGGCATCAGCCTTGAGTGACAAAAGTATTCAGGTTGATGTGCGCTTCTACAGTTCTATCGAGGTGCCGGACGATCAGGTGGGTCTTTATCTCGACGTATTGCAGCAGCAGTACGCGCTGTTGTATGACGAAGATGAATCACTGATGCAGGGTCGGCAATCTGCATTGGATGCGCGTGCCAGGCGCAGTGCGTCAGCTGACGTTGGCGAGTCTGAGATTTTGGTAGGATCTGTGAAAGCGCTATCTAAGACAACGCCCAATAAGGTTGATACCGAGGAGGGTAGCTACTGTGTGCGTCATCATGGCGGCCAGTGGGTGGTACATAGTGCGGCCTGTCCGCACATGCTGGGCCCGCTTGATGCCGCGCCCGTGTCTGCAGAGGGCATTGTTACCTGCCCATGGCACGGATATCAGTTCGATATTGCGACGGGTGATAATGTCGATGGTAAGTGTCGAGCACTGGCACAATCGCCGGGTTTACTAGAAAGAGACGACAGGCTCTATCTCGTCTTTGGTCAACTGGCGTGAGTCAAACGCAGGTGTCGTCCGCACGTATTGGGCCTCTTAAGGCCTTTTGCCATTTGGCGGGTGCACTTGCTATCGCGCTCGTTCAACCAGGCTACGATTTGCTGGGGCGTTACCCCGAATTTTTTGTGGCTCGCAAGGTCGAGAATCAGGAAGTATTCATCGCTGTGGCAGTGTTAAGTGTGTTGCTTCCGCTTATGGTATGGGCCATTGCAATGGTTACTCGGCTGCTCAGCCCGCGCGTCTATCGCGTTTTTATGGCGCTGACCATCGGTGTCCTTGTCGGCGCAGTTGCTATTCAAGTGCTTAACTCGGTAGCAGAGATAGAACCTCTTGGTGGAGTGCAGACGCTGCTTATAGCAGGCGCTGTTGCTCTGGCTACTGCGGTGCTTTATCTGCGCGCGCCGGCGGTGTCTGCGTTCTTTTCGTTACTGAGTCTGGCAGCGGTTATTGTCCCCGTGTTTTTTCTCTTTTTTTCGCCGATTAACAAGGTGTTGTTTGGCGTGGAAGAGCATGTATTGGGGCCAGAGGTGCAGAGCAGTACACCGGTTATTTTTGTGGTGTTTGATGAGCTGCCTACTCCCTCTATTATGTCGGCCGATCGCACGATAGATGCCCTCAGCTTTCCTGCCTTTGCGGCGCTTGCCGCTGATGCTACCTGGTATCGCAACGCAACCACCGTTGCCGCAGGTTCTCTCAATGCCATACCAGCGATACTGACCGGCCGCTACCCGGTGCATACCTATATTCCTAACGCAGTGGATTATCCTGAGAGTGTGTTTGCGCTGCTGGGCCGCACTTACGGCATTGCGGCGTTTGAACCTATTACCGCTTTATGCACACAGTATTTGTGCTCTGCGCCGCCGCCTGTTGGTTTGCGGCAGGGGTTGATGTCTCTGGCCAGTGATTTGCGGGTGATTTACTCGCATCTGCTTTTTCCCACGCAGTACACCACGCTATTACCGGCTATCGATGAAAACTGGATGGGCTTTGAACAAAAACCGGTAGAGTTTCAGCCTGTCAGTATCGACAAAGCCGAAAAAACGGAGGCTGAAATCGTGCACGCCATTAAGGATCAAAGCCGTGATCGTGTTATCTCTGCCATTCGAAAAGACTATGGCACGGCGTTCGAAGATTCGCTAAAAGAGATTACGCCTGGCAGGCAGAGCTTTCTGTATTTCCAGCATGTGCAGTTACCTCATGTACCCTGGCGATATCTGCCTTCAGGTAAGCAGTACAGAGATACCTTCGTGAATGGCAAGGAGGCACGTGACCAATGGGTAAACGAACAGCCCTGGCTAATGGCGCAGGGTTTTCAGCGTCATCTCTTACAGGTGAAGTATGTTGATACTCTGCTGGGTAAGTTAATCAACGCGCTGCGTGATGCGGGAATTTATGACGAAGCGATGATAGTGATTACCGCCGATCACGGTGCCAGCTTTAAGATGGGCGCCCATAGGCGCACCACCACCGCCAATAACATGCCCGAGATAGCAGGGGTGCCTCTGCTGATTAAATATCCGCGGCAAAAGAAAGGGGCTATCTCAGATAAATTCGTAGAGACCGTTGATATTGTGCCCACGATAGCAGACGTACTTGAAGTGAAGTCGCCGTGGACAATGGATGGTTTTTCGCTGTTGGATGAGCTTGCGCCCACCGATCGCGTTATCAACGTACGATCTATTTATGGTGCTTCTATGTATTTAGAGCAGAGCGATTTAAAGAATCGCGAATGGCTTCTGGATTTCAAGCAGCAATGGTTTGGTGCGGAAACTGGCAATGGAATTGCGAATTTGTTTGCCATGGGTCCCGGGCGCGAATTTTTGGGGCGCTCTGCTGCGTCGTTGAGTGTAGTGCCTCTTGAGGGTGTCTCAGCAAGTCTTGTTCGACCACAGCAATACGAGAAGGTGTATTTGTCATCGCCCTATGCGCCGGCGCGGGTTATTGGGAAGCTGAATGTCACACAGGAGCAGATCGGCAATAACGACACGGTGGTCATTACCGTTAACGGGCGAGTTGAGGGCGCCGGGCAGGTGTTTACTGAAGGAGGCGAGGGTGGCCAGTTCTCCGTGATGGTGCCTGCAGCGCCTTTTAAGCAGGGCGCTAACACCGTAGGCGTGTATTGGGTGAACAGCAATGCGGCGGGCGAGCCAGTGTTTCACGAAATCGCCCTGACAATGCCGGCTGAGAGTTAGCCCGTGCAGCCACTGGAACTTTCTGTGTTAAACGCAATAGAGCAGGCACCTTTAAGTGCGCGAGAGTTAGACGAAATGGCAGCCTCTCATCGCGCAGACCATGCTTTGCAGAACGTGCCCGAGACAAGACGCGCCTGGATCGATAGCGCAGCAACCTATTGTTATCAAACGCATATTGCAATGACTGGGCAGCCGCTTGAGCGCTTGGCTTGGGTGAGCGATGTTTTTTATCGCGCTGCTAGCTTGGAAGCTCAGCCGTGGTATCTACAGTTTTTGGGTGGTGCTAGCCAGTCACTCTCTGCCAAGCCAGTGGGCGCAGTCGAAAAGCACCAGCTGTGTCTTGGCTGTTTCGATCTTGGGGTGGGTCAGCCGCGTTACTATCGGCAACTGGTTTCACTGGCGATGCCTAACCAAAGCACGCAGGTGATTGTGGCCCGATCGGTACCCGATGGGCCCGAAGCTCCCAAAGGGAATAAGTGCGCATATACCTTAAGCCCGAATGGCGAGGTTCTGTATTGGGAGGCAGGAGTGCTGCACTGGCATCACATCTGTTGCACACCCGGTGCTGCGCTGTTTCCGCCAACGATCGATCGTTGGTTTATCAACGCCCTGCGCCGGTTGGGGCTAGATTCTGCAGAGTGCAGCACATACACCGCAGAGGCTAACCAGCTGCGTGACTGGCTACAGAGCGGCGCAGGGCCGCTCGATCTACAGTTCAGGTAGCGGCTTCGGGGCTTTTTTCTTCCGCCGGTGGCTCACTGGGCTTTATTCTTAGCAACCATGCCATCGCCGGTAGCAACAGCAGCGCGCCTATCATGTTCCAGAAAAACATGAACGTGAGCATCAAGCCCATGTCGGCCTGAAACTTAATGGGAGAGAAGATCCACGTGCCTACGCCAATGGCTAAGGTGACGCCGGTGAATGCTACGGCTGTACCTGTTGAGCGCAGCGCGCGAAAGTAAGCCTCGCTCAGTTTGGCGCCCGTGTTCAGGTTGGTCTGCAGGGAGCTGTAGATATAGATACCGTAATCCACGCCAATACCCACGCCCAAAGCAATCACTGGCAGCGTAGCCACTTTTACCCCTATGCCAAGCAGCGTCATTAGCGCGTTGCCTAACACGGA
>JBGCFE010000188.1:0-4633 GCA_045106775.1 Halioglobus sp. | reverse complement strand
GCAGTCGAGAATGTTAATGTGCCCGGTAGTGTTACCAATGTAGATGCCGCAAAATATCGCGCAATGAAAAAGGCCTTTTTACGCGTGCTGCCGAAAGCTTCGCCAGGTTCTACGCAGAAAGAGTTGGCAGAGGCAGTAAAGAAGCATTTGCCTGAAGAACTTTTTCCGGGCGGTAAAACGGCAGGATGGTGGGCAAAAACGGTGCAGCTTGATCTTGAGGCAAAAGGTGAGGTTGTTCGAGAGCACGCTAAGCCATTGCGCTGGCATAGGGCCAAACCCAAGTAGTTTTTACTCTGCCGAATAAAGAGGAATGTATGCAGGAAAACCCACCCCTTAATTTGCGGCAGAAACTGGCGCTAGAGCGCACCCGGCTGGCAAATGAGCGCACGTTTCTCGCCTATGTGCGAACAGCGTTGTCTCTGCTGGCAGCCGGTGTGGTGCTACTGCAATATTTTGCGGCAGACCCGGGTTATCTTCTCCTTGGCTGGGCGCTTTCGGGCAGCGGGGCCATTATTTTGGGTGTGGGTGTCTGGCGCTTTTTTCAGGTAAGGCGCTCATTGCGGTCAAGCGATTAACACTGGCCGCAACTACGCCTATCTGGCAAGCCGCTTTTAGGGGCGAATGATTTCAAATACCGGGTCTGGCGGGTCCAGTAGCCCAAAAAATCTCACCAGCTCTATTCTTTTTCCGCTAACTGAAACGTCTTCTGAAAAGAGAATGTCCGTCGCGCCGGCGCCCCCGGTTAACATCTGGATAAATAACTCATGCGTAATTTCAATGGTTGCGTCTGGCTCTGAGGCACTTGCGCCTGCGCGGTGATGAAGTACTGCGTTGGCCAGTTCCAGAGTGTGCACCTCGGCTAAATCCGTGAAGTTGAGGGTAAGGGTAAACTCTCGGCCATCTGCCTTTTCACCATCGAGCATCACAGACAGCAAGCCCATGAATTGATCAATCGGTGTGGCGCGAATGAGATCGACAGCATCGTCTATACCGGTGCCTTCCTCAGGCGTGCCTTGCCTGAGTTCAAGCGCGCCGGTGAGGTACACATCGCGCCAGGGGCCAGATTCTGCCTGGTAGCCAAGTTGGTCGTAGGTGGCGGCCAGTAGCTGTGCAGCTTCGTCATTATCGGGTTCGGCAAACACCAGGTGGTTGAGTACTTGCGCAACCCAGCGGTAATCACCGTCGTCGAAATAGTCTTGGGCTTTTTCTAGAATTTCATCGCCGCCGCCCATCATTTCAACATAGCGTGTGGCAGCTTCGGTGGGCGGAAGCGGGTCTAAGTTGGCAGGGTTGCCGTCGTACCAGCCAAAGTAGCGCTGATACACCGCCTTTGCAGTGTGCTTGAGCGTGCCGTAGTAGCCTCGATTGGGAAAGCTTTGGCGAAGCGCTTCGGGTAACACAATAGTTTCTGCAATTTCTTTGGGGGTGAGGCCTTTTGAAGCCAGGCGCAGCGTTTGGTCATGGATATACTTATAGGTGTCGCGTTGCTTTGACATAAAATCGATAAAGTTATCATTGCCCCATAGCGGCCAGTGATGGCTGCCAAAATACACTTCACTGTTATCAAAAAGCTGCATCGCCTCGTCTATGTAATGGCTCCACATGCGCGCATCACGCACCTTTGTGCCCCGCAACGTGTAGATGTTGTGCATGTTGCGCGATACCAGCTCTGCACCGCAAAAGGCTTTTTGTTTGGGTAGGTAGAAAGTGAGTTCGGCGGGTGCTTCGGAGCCCGGTGCGTTTTGGAAAATAAATTCCACGCCATCGATGGTGTGCGTTTCACCGGTTTTGGTGATCACTCGGGTAGGTGCAGCAATGCCAGGGCTGCCAAAGGCGGGGCTCTTGCCTAGCCCAGAGCCCACATGGCCTCTGGGCGAGTGCTCTAGTTGGCTGCCGTACATGTACATAGAGCGGCGGCTCATCGTGGTGCCTGCCATCACGTTCTCGCTGGTGGCTTCCTCCATGAAGCCTTCAGGCGCAATAATTTCAAGCCCGGCCTTAACGCTTGCCTCAATCTCTGAAGCGGTAATTATCCCAAGCACGCCACCAAAGTGATCAATATGTGAGTGCGTAAAAATTATGGCGGTGACTGGGTCATCACCTAGATGTTCTCTTGCAAACTGCATGGCTGCGCTGGCGGTTTCCCTGGTGGTGAGTGGGTCAACCACTATCCAGCCGCGCTTGCCGCGAATAAGGCTCATGTTGGATAAGTCAAAGCCGCGCAACTGATAGATACCGTCGGTGACTTCGAATAAGCCATGGATATTGTTGAGTGTGGCCTGGCGCCATAGGCTAGGATTAACTGATGGGGGTGCGTCTCCGGTGACAAATGCATAGCCTGGCATGTCCCAGATGATGCCGTCGCGCGGGCCTTCAACCTGCAGTGCATCGGGTGACGCTATCAAGCCTCGGTTGGCATCTAAAAAGTCTTGTTCGTCGGCCAGATTGAGTGAGTCCGCAACGGCTGCGTTCATGTTGGCGGTAACCTGGGTGGCTTCTGTATTGCCCTGCGCACCGATGGTTTCGTCGTCTGAGCAGGCGCTGAGGGTGGCCAGTAGTGCAAGGCTCAGTAGCGTTGTGCGCGAATAGTGGGTAAACATCTGTAGTCTCCAAGGCTCAATGTTTCTGCTGGCTGGGACACTAACAGCATGGGCGATTGCGCTCAATATGCTATTCATACCCTGGCTGTGCTGCTATGGTTTTGGCGCGGTTTCACGTGGGTAATGTTTGTAAGATAGCCGAGGGCTTTTTTATGGGTTATGTCATTTCTTTGTTGTTGGTTTTGGTTGGGTTGATTAACTTTGCGCCTGTTGCAGGCGTACTTTCTGCCGACAAATTGTCGCAGGCGTATGCGCTCGCACAACTGGATAACAACCTGGCAATACTGCTTAGGCATAGAGCTTTGCTGTTTGGGTTGATCGGCGGCTTTTTGCTGTATTCGGTTGCTGTGCCCCTGTATCGCCCAGCGGCAATGACCATGGCAGCAATATCGATGGTTGGCTTTCTTGTTTTCATGTTTCATCAAGGTGGCTATAACGACGCATTGTATAAAGTGATGTTGATAGACGTCGTAGGTATTGTGTTACTGGCGTTGGCGATTGGGCTAACGTATCTGGAAAGGTAAAGTACCCATAATCTAATACTGAAAAGGTTATTGTTTGTGAAAGCTGCTGTTTACCCGCTGGACACGTCGGCGGAATATTTTTTTGATGAAGGTTGTTTTATTACAGAGCTGTGTAATACGCCTGACGATGAACAAGTGTCTATTGCGCGGGCCCGCCTTGAGCCCGGCAAAACAACGCGCTGGCACTTTTTGCGTGGTATTACCGAGCGCTATGTTGTTGTATCGGGTAGCGGCCGTGTCGAGGTAGGTGATTTAGAACCGCAACAAGTGGGCCCTGGAGACGTGGTGCTCATTCCAGCACAGCAGCGCCAACGCATTGCCACTGTAGGCGATGAAGATTTGGTTTTTCTGGCAATCTGTTCACCGCGATTTTTGCCCGACGCGTATGTGGATTGCGAAGATGCGCAGTAAGCGTTAGCGATTTTGGAGAGGTAATGTATGGCAGAGCAATTTGCGCAGCTGAACAAAGATCACATTGATTTTATTGGTCGTCAGCACCTGTATTTTGTCGGCACGGCGGGTGCTGCAGGTAGAGTGAACGTTTCGCCAAAGGGTATGGATAGCCTGCGCGTAATGGATGCTTCAACGATGGCGTGGTTAAACCTTACCGGTAGCGGTAATGAATCTGCAGCCCATGTGCTGGAAAATGGCCGCATGACGGTAATGTTCTGTTCCTTTGATAAGCAGCCGTTGATTCTGCGCCTCTATGGTTCTGCTACGGTTGTGCATCCGCGTGATGAGCGTTGGGAGGAGCTGACAGGGCTGTTCCCAACTTATACTGGCGCAAGGCAGGTGTTTTTACTGCATGTTGATATGGTGCAAACCTCCTGCGGTTATGCCGTGCCTCACTATACGCATGAGAGTGACAGGCAAACCCTGACCAATTGGGCAGACAAAAAAGGGCGGCAAGAGGTGCAGAGCTACTGGCAGGAGAAGAATACGCGCAGTCTCGATGGCAAGGATACCGGTATCGATACCGCCATAGATTAGGAGTAGGTAATGCGTTCAGTATCGCAAATGCTTGCGGCACTAGAGCCGCATTTGTTACCCGACGATTTTGTGTTTTGTTGCCTGCCTAACGCGTCTTTGCAGGATGTGGTTGATGCAGCGCCTATTGCTACCTTTGTCGAGCCTGAAGGCCTCACGGCGGTATTGCCGCGCAAGCGTGCGTTACAGGCGGGCCTTGAACCTGGTGAGTCGTTTTGTTGCATTACGTTGGGCTTGAGCTCTGGCCTTGATGAGATTGGGCTTACTGCTGCTGTATCGGCGGCGCTGGCGGAACAAGGTATTAGTGCTAACGTGATTGCCGCTTACCATCATGATCATGTGTTTGTGCCCTCCGCGCGGGCCGAAGAGGCATTACAGGTATTGCAGGGCCTTGCGAAAACGTAGTTAAAAATGTTGATTCAGGAAAAAATGCCTTGAATAAGCCACTGCTTGGCAAGGCGATCATAGAATACCCAATAGTGCTCACCCGTGCTTCCAGCGGCAATGTAGTAATCGCGGCTA
>JBGCFE010000187.1:0-3654 GCA_045106775.1 Halioglobus sp. | reverse complement strand
TGTAGCTTTTCCGACCAGGCATAAATTTTCTGATCAAGCTCCGGTAGCTGCTTCCTCAGTGTTTCGCAGCGTCGCCTGGCCTGAGCGCAGAGGGTACCTACGACATAGTCCCGCGCGATGCGGTTTTGAACTTCTTCTTTTGTATACCTTAAAGCGCGAGACATTCTTCCAGCCTCTTCAATCCGCGATGCAACCACGATTTCACCGTGCCCGCGGCAGTATCCAGTTTCGTTGCAATTTCTTCGCGCGACAAACCGTAGTAGTAAGCCAGCATCACTGAGCGCTGTTGCGACTCCGAGAGCCGCTCCATGCACTCGCTAAGATCATCTCGTGTTTGTTCTAATACAAAGTGTTCCATGGGACCTTTCTCCCTGCTGGCTAGCTCGTTTATCTCTAGCTCAATCGAATCGTCTATTACGCGTACTCTGCGTTGGTCTGCCTTTAGTCGATCCAAGGATCGATGGCGTACGATGGATGTCATCCACGTCATGGGGCGGGCGATATCGGGGCGGTAGGTTTTGCAGTCGTTCCAAATTTGGGTGAAGCTCACTTGCAATACATCTTCGGCAATGTCACGTGAGCCTGTTATGCGTATTGCGATGCCGTTAAGTTTCGCGGCAACCTCGTCGTATAGCGCTTTAAAGGCTGCCTGATCGCGTAAGGCGCAACGTGCTAGCAGAGTCTCAAGATGGCTGTCGCCCTTAGTTTGATCGTCTGAACTGCCTGAGTTGAGGGTAGTGTCTAGCAAAAAACGTTGGCCTCGTGCGTGTGGCGTGTAAATGGCTTGCAAAAACGGGGTCCTAAATTTTACGCTAGGCCCCGTCACATTCATTGCTCTACTTAACCGCTGTTCTGCTAAATGGCAGGTTAGCGATTATGTTACTGCAGCAGCTCTTGAATAGCCTCGGGAAGATCTTCTATAGCGGCTACCTGAGGTGGCGTTGTCGTCAGATCCAGCACCTGGATGTTATCGACGCCCCCGTCTTCCACGAAATCACGCTTTGTGCAAACAAGAAACTCCGTGTTTACAAGGCTAATGGCTACGCGCAGCCCATCATCTTCCGTTTGATCACCGGCGTCAAACGCGTTGGCTATGCCGCGCAGGCTAAAGCGCACAAGGTGATCCAAGCCTAGGGTATCCAGCTCAGCCTGGTTTGTGCTGTCGTCAAGCACCGTGCAGAAACCGGGGCTATTGGAGGCGCGTGCCAGTGGCAAGTTGGTTGTAGCATCAAGAAAAATGCCGTCGAAATCCTGGCTGCCATCTCGGTTGGGTGGGTTAACGTTAAAGAATGGTGCGCCGTCTGTGCTTCCGTCGCTATCGCGCTGTTCGCCGACTACAGCGAATATCACTGCGTCAACGCCAGGCCCGCCATCGAAGAAATCGCTGCCATCACCCGGTGCCCAAATAAAGGCATCGCTACCTTCGCCACCGAATGCGCGATCGCGGTTGTCTGCGCCGCGCTCGTCGCCGTCAACGTTGGAGTTAAAGTCTTCGGTGCCGCCGACTAAAACGTCGTTACCTGCGCCTCCCAGAAGAAAGTCGACACCCAGCCCGCCAATGATCACGTCTGGAGTGTCGCCTCCTTGCAGAACATCACCCGCGCGTAAGCTTTGGTTAGGTGAGCCACCTGGACCCTGAGGGTTTAGCGAAAGCAGTGGGCTGGCAATAGAGTTGCTATCGTTGCCCAAAATTACGTTTCTAACCACAGGTGCGGGTTGTGCCGGTGGTGGCGGAGGTGCGGGTGTCACTATCTCTTCGTCGATAATCGCTTCACCGTTGTTGTTAGAGCCACCCCCACAAGCGGTGATCACCGCTGTCATAGCAAGGCTAAGGCCAATTTTAGCGGCCAGTTTCGTGTTGTAGTTGTTACCTATTGAATATTTCATGGCGGATAAATCCTTTAAATTGGTCGAGGTTTATTGAATAAGTGCGAACGCTTGTTCGGGCAGAGAAGAGACATCAATCTGCGTGGGCGGCGAGGTTGTAAGGTCTAATACAATTGTTTCGCCGGGCGTTTGTCCGCCACACACTAGAAATTCTGTATTCTCAAGATGTACTGCAATGCGCAAGCCAGTGTCTGGGTTGCCTGCATCGCCGGCCGGGCCTCGCAAAGCGAAACGTACGATGTGGTCTAACCGCAGATTATCGAGTTCTGCTTGCTCATCACTATCGGTGCTGCCATCAATGACGTCACAAAACCCTGGGCCACCTGCAACGTTGACAATAGGCAGGCCACTGGAGGACTCTAAAAAGATTCCATCGAAGTCCTGGCTGCCATCCGCGTTGGGTGGGCTAACGTTAAAGAAGGGTGCACCAACAGTGCCGCCGTCTGAATCGCGCTCTTCGCCGATCAGGCCGATCATCAATACATCAACACCTTCGCCGCCATCGAAAAAGTCGTTACCGTCACCGGGCGCCCAAATAAACGTATCGTCACCTTCGCCGCCAAACGCGCGATCACGGTTGAACGGGTTAAAGTCTTCTGTGCCGCCAATCAGTACATCGTTAGCGCCATAGCCAAACAGGGCATCGATACCCAGAGCGCCAATCAATACGTCAGCAGATTCGGTTCCCATTAGTGCGTCGCCGCTCTGCAAGCTTTGGTCGCCGCCGCCATTGGTGCCGCGATTCGCAGACAGAAAATCGCGAATATTGTCTGCAACGCCAGTAGTAGCGTTTTGATCTGTGCCTATCAAAGCAACGGGAAGCTGCGCCGAGGCCGCAGTGCTTAACCCTGTAGCCAGCATTAGCCCGGCGAGCTTCTTACCGAGCGTTGGTCGAACCAAGTAATCTGATAACATTGTGTCTTCTCCAGTATGTGTTCAGGCACCTGTCTTGAAGGTGCTTTGCATGGGCAAATGGGGCGAATTTGCCGCCCTCACTTACCTATGCGACGCAAAGTGCGATTGGGTTGCAGTGAAATTGAAATTTTTTGCATTTTTGGCTAAATCGGCGAAAGCAGGTAATCAAATACTTCAATTGATAGATATAAAACAATGGGTTAGCGATTACTTGCCTCGTAGGTGTTTTTTTGCCGCTCCAGCGTTTTTTGCCGCTCTATTTGTCATGCCGCCAGCTATAGCTGCCGAAATAGTGGATGAGCAGCTTGCTGAATGTGTGGCCGCTGTGATGCAGCAGGCCAAGGTGAATTCGGCCAGTGAGCTTGTGTCCTTGACCTGCAATGGATCCGATATTAAAAGCGCGGAAGGGATTGGCGAGTTCACCAGCCTAGAAACGTTGTCGCTCTTTGGAAACCAGATTGCGCAGATTGATGTGAGCGCACTGACAAATTTGAAGACGCTGAACCTGGCCAATAACCGGCTAGAGCAGATTGATGTAATGAACAATCAATCTCTGGAGGTGCTTTATCTCTTTGGTAATGCATTGAAGGGGCTAAATCTGGAATCGAATGCGTTACTTAAAAAAGTAAAGGCAGAGAAGAACCAAATTCTAGGCGTGGTGTTTCCTGAATCCTTAATACTCCAGAAGGTCTATCTGTTTGATAACAAGATGGAAGATATCAAGATAGATTCACTGAAGGGGCTGCGTTTTCTGGATGTGCGCAGTAACCCGATGCCCGATGAGGTGTATGACTACCTCGATGAGTTTAGTGGGGTGAAGGCTTCGCATGATGGGAATACGGAAGAGTGGCG
>JBGCFE010000186.1:0-10040 GCA_045106775.1 Halioglobus sp. | reverse complement strand
GTTTGCTCGCGATCGAGGCTTACGCATCGCAGATTTGAATGATCTGTCCAGTGAAGCAAAGATTACCAATATCAGTGCACTGGGTGAGGCGCAGGCAATTGATTCAGTGGCAGAGCATGTTGCGCAAGAGTCCCATTTGATCGCCTATGCCGGCATTGCCATTGAAGGCGAAGGTTGGCATTGGATCGACGTGCATCACAATGATGCCAGCAAAGGTGGCGCGATAGAGCTGCTGAAGAAAGATCTAGGTGTTAGCCGCGTGATCTGTTTTGGCGACAGTGACAATGACCTCAGCATGTTTGCTATGGCAGATGAGTGTTACGCACCGAGTAACGCGAAGGCGCCGGTGTTGGCGGCCGCGACGGCGGTTATTGGCCACCACGATGAGGATGGGGTTTCGCAGTTTCTCAGGGAGCGGTTTAAATTATGATCGGCCTGTTCCAAACGGCCGTCTAAAGCCTCGCCGCTCCAGAACTTCGTGAAAAAGTAGTGCGCCTAAAAACGCGAGCCCCGGTGCAATTTGAATACTGAGCCTGCCAACGGCGGTGTAGTTGGATGCCGCCCAACCAAAACCTGTAAATAGAAAAAGCGACAAAAACAAGCCAACGGCGCAGCCCAATGCCACGGTCAGTGGAAGGAAGTCGCGGGTCAGGCCGCCGGGAATCAAAACGCCCAGCGAAACAAGCGCCAACATTAGATAGCCAAAAAAGTGCCAATTGTTGTGCACGAAGACACTGGTGAGCACACCGACGAGTGCCTTGAGGTTAAACGTGGGTGTGAGTTGGTTTAGCGGTATGCCTGCAAGTACCCAGTCTTTGGGCACTACCAGCCACCCGAACAGCGCCAACAGGCAGAGTAAGAAAAACAGTTTAGCTGCCTCCCTTCTTGCCATGAAGGCTGCCATGATTGCGGGGATGATTGTCATGGGCCAAATCGCCCCCTCGTTTTTTATCAGGTAGCATGCACCTGCAAATACCAGCATTAGAGCTGCCTGCCAGCGTTCGCGCCTCACCGACCAGTTATGCAGTGCCATTAGTGTGCAGGCGAAAGTAGCGCCTAAAAAAAGATCGGCGTAGCCAGCCAGTGCTACATGGATGTTCAACAAAGGCATAGAAAGTACGAGATAAGTGGCTGCCATCGCCACGGGTAAGGTTAGGCCTGCAGCGCGCAGTTGCGCAAAAAAGCACAGGCCCAAGCCGCAGAAAGCGGTCAACCAGGGTAGGTTCATCAAACTTTCATCCCAGCGGTCTAGCGCCAGGTTCATCCACACTTGCAGCAGTGGGATTGTGGGCGGATAGAATGGGTGTCTGTCTACGTATGCACCTTCTCCGCCAGAGCGTAGCCAATCCAACTCACTGGTGAATGGCACCATTGAGCGATGTTCAAACCAAACTCTCGCTTTTGTTGCCCAGTGCATTGTCGCATCCCAGGGAAACAGCGGGCGCCAGTAAACTTCTGCAGCGAGTATGCCGACTCGCCAGATCACAAGCATGAGAAGGGCGCAAAACAAAAGGCGCCCACCCAGTGAGAGCTGCGACCATGCGCTGGCCCTGCTTTTTTCTTCTGTTGATGGCGCGTTCGCAGCGCGAAAAAATTCGGTAAGCAGTGCAATCGCGATCAATGCCGCAGCAATCCATGCAACCTCAGAGAAGTTTAGGCCCCTGCCCACTGCATCCAGCCCGCGCATAATGACGGTAACTGCCAGCAGTCCGATCAGCGTGCCATGCCCGACTATCATTGCCGTTCTGGCCGGTGTTTCTGCGGGTACGAGTACTCGCAGCCAGGCTGAGCCAAGTGCTACAGGAATGAGTAATGCGAAAGACGCTGTGAGCAAATCCATACTACTGCACCTTCACCAGGGTGCCAGCAGGCATTGAAAGTAAGGTGTCCACCAATAGCTCACCGCGCGGCAGCGTCAACACATTCGCAGACAGATTTGTGTCAGCATTGTTGGGGTTAAGCAGCGCAATGTAATCGCCGCTGCGCAAAAAGTATCGAGGCGGCAGCTCATCACGCTTAAGGCTCCAAAACGCGTTATTGGGATACAGGTAATAGGCGGCGCGTAAACCTGTGTAGTCGTCGCTGGAAGCGGCGAACACTCGCGCATTGTCTTGCGTGATTTTTTCTTTTGCAGCATCAACAAACGCGTAGAGCTGTGCGTCTGGCCCCACCATCAATTTTTCGGTTGTGGATTTTCCAGCGAAGGTGTCGCGTGTATTGGCAGCCTGTTGTACGAGCTGAACTTGCCAGGTCATATCTAAAGCAATCCACGCGCCTAGCGTTACCAGCCCTATCACTTCCCATTGAAAGCGTATGCGGTTTACAACGAGCGTAAGCAACACGTACACCGCTAAGCTAGCGAGCCAAAAAGCGGCAAATAAAATAGTGGGGTAAAACGAAGAGGTGTCTCGAACACCGGTGTGGGAGTTCATCGACGAGCGGTTCCAGCGAACAAAAGCAGTTAGGTCACTGTGAATGGCACGCAACTGGTATTCAAGTTTCGGGGGGTGTAGTGCAATGTCGTCGATCTCTAAGGGTTGGTCTGGGCCGCCAGCCAGCGCAAGACTGAACTTGGTGATCGTGCCTTCCCACCCGCGCAGCTCGCCGGTGGCTAGCCATAGTGAGTCATAGCTGGGTGTCTCAAGCGTGTAAGAGCGCGGTGCCTGGGCATCTCTGCTAGATGTCCAATTGAGCGTCACAGAGGGCGGTGTAAGCTGGCTGTTGCTATTCTGCAGTGCCAGATAGAGGTAGGCGAATTGGCTGGCTTCAAAACTGGTTTGTTGGAACACGAGAACGGCTTCACCGTGTTCATTTAGGGATATTGGCTGTGTATTAACCCCATCACCGGGCGTGGGCGTCCAGTGGAGGCTGCTCGCTGCCGGCTGATCCGTGCCTGGCGGCAAGAAAATTGTATAGAGCATGGCCACGAGCGCTGCCAATCCCAGCAGCAGTGACAGCCCCGTCACTCTCAACATCAAATGCTATTTGATTATTCTTTCTTCGCTTTTCACTAATACTAGCAAAGAAAACGGCAACTGATGAATTGATTGCCCGTATCCGAACATATTACCAGTCGGCGTGCTCACGGAAGCTGTGCCAGCGCTGCTAGAATCCCCCGCATGAGAGCGATTAATTATTGTTTGGCTATTTGCCTGTTGTCATCCCTGCTGTCTGGGTGCGCGGGCTATGAGCTCAAGAATCTGGTGAAGACCGATGTAGACCTCGTTGCCGACGAGTTTATTACTGAGTCTCGCCGAGCCGTACGTGAGTTGATGGTCAAACTCTACAAACGCAACCCTGATCAGTTGTTGCGTGGGAAGTTGCGCAGCGCAGATGAACGGCTGCAACAGCTGCGCGACAATGCCTATAAGCTCGATTTTAAGGAGCTGCGCGGTAGACAGGATATAGAAGCCATGAATTTGGCCTTTGATCCCGCTTACAACGGTGACAGAGTGTTCGCGTTGATCGTGGGTTTGGATAGCATGCTTCGCCAGGCGTACGCTTATCAGCCGGAGATGTTCTTTACTGATCAGCTTGATGCGAAGGTGTTGCTGACCAGTGCACGTAACGTAGAAGTACTGCTGTGGAAGTTGAAAAATGCCCGTAAGCCTTCTGGCGAGCACTACCTGATCACGCATGAGTATCAGGGTGTGGTCGATAATCTGAGTTTTGAACGCCTTTTTGGGAAGATTATTGTGTTGCAGGAGATGATGGCCAGAGTCGCCAGTGATTCATCTAATCGAGCAGTGACAACGGCGGTGCACGCTGTGTCTTCTGTTTTTATTCCGCTGCCAATCTAACGCGGCTGCAGTGTGGCTGCCACAGCTTTTGCCAGTTCGTCCAGTAGCGCCTGTTGCGCCTTCGCCAGCGCGCCGTATCCATCAACCGTTAAGGCCTCGGTGCCTGCGTACTCGTAAACCTGCCCGGCAGAGTCTCCGTCATAGAGCCACCAATGCGCGACCAGTTTTGCTTTGCCATCGTAAGTGCCGTGTAACTGATCAATACGAATATCGAACCGCGTTGCCGTGGGGTTGAGCAGCCACGGCAGAATGTCATGGCCGCTGGCGTTTGAAATGGCCGTTAATAGAAAGGTCTCGGCACCGTCACGCAGAGGTTCTGCCCAGAGATGAAAGCGCGCCGGACGAAGGTCTCCGCTTTGCGTCTCTAACAGCATGCCCGGCTGATCGATATAGGGCGCGATATCGAGATTACCCAGTGCAAAGGGCGCTGAAGTCTGCAACGCGCGGGTACCTTCTTCTATATCGCTGCGCAGCAGGTAGTAGCTGGGCAGCGGTGTGGATGTGCTGCATGCGGACAACAGTAATAGCGTTGCAAGGGCAGCAATCATTCTGGCCATGTTATTGCGCCTCCGGTTGCGGATCGGGAGTAGGATTGGTGGGAAGAATAAGCGCATTGGGTTGTTCCACAAGCGTTTGCGAAAGAGTTTCAAAATTGGCTAGCGCGCGGTTAAGGCGCGATAGGCTGGTGTTGAGTGATTTGTAGGCCTGTGAATCTGGCGATAAACCTGCGACCGCTTTTCGTAGGTCGCCTAGGGTCTGCTCTATTTGCTGCGGCAAGTTCTGAGTGCTCTGGTTTTCGAGCATTGTGTCCAAACCCTTCAACGCGCCGTTGAGCGAATCGATCGCTGCGTTAGCATTTGAAACTGTTTCATCCAGTGGTAGGGCGTTCAGCATGTCCAGCACTGCGGTTGCTTTCTGCTGGAGCTGACCCAGCCCGTTGTCGATACTCGGTAACAGTGGGTAGCCCAATAGCGTGGCCATCTGCGCATCATCGATGTTGTCGTAGTAATCAATGCCAACGTATTTTGCGCCCGTTAACAGGCTGCCTGTTTCGAGTGTTGCGCGCAGTCCGGCGTTTACACCGCTGATGAGAATTTGGTGCAACTGCTCCAATGATTCTTTGCGATCGGGTAGCTGCAGCCTGGCAGGTTCAAGATAGATCAACACGGGGATGGGCGTGGCGCTGTCCTGTGATTCCGCTTTTGCCGCCCGCTGTATCGATTCTCTGAGCATAATGCGCTCAACTCGGCCTACAGGAATTCCCCGATACTCCACAGGCGCTCCCGGCAGCAATCCTTTCACTGAGTGGTTGAACGACACGACATAGTGCGCGCCGCGGCGATACGGGTTTTCTAGAATGTCGTCGTAGTCTTGATACAACTTAAATGACGTGTTGTTTTCCACGACGTCACCCTCGCCGACACCTTCGGGCAGCCCAAAGGCAACACCGCCAAGGAAAATTGTGTCTGCAGAACCGGTATCAACTTTTACGCCGTCGGCGCCAACACTGACAGAAATGCCGCTGACATCCCAAAATCGCACAGAGCTGTTGATCAGTTCGTGATAGGGCGCGTCGATAAAAATCACGTAGCGAACCTGCCGGTCAGACAGATCCAGCTCCATGCTTTCTACGCGGCCAACCTCGAAGCCTTTGTACAGCACAATATCGCCGGCACTGATCGAAGAGGCACTTTCGCTGGTTAGCTCAAGGCGCAGCCCCGGCGCACCAGTCGGTGTTTGCGGCGGCTGCTCCAGCCCCACGTAGCGCCGTTGGCCTTCAATGCCTGTGCCTGGCGCAAGTTGTATGTAGGCGCCCGACAAAATGGTGTCTAAGCCTGAAATGCTGTCCAGGCCAATGCGAGCTGTGACTACCCAGAATCGCGTATCGTCGCGCAGTAGTGGATAAGCTTGACGATTCAACTTCACCTTGGCGATGACGCCATCAATACTTTCATTGAGACGCACTTCCGATACGACACCCATATCGACGTTGCGATACTTGACCCGCGTCTGTCCCCGCTCAAGGCCGCTGGCGGTTTTAAACGCTATCTCGATCTCCGGCCCTCGCGTCCACCACGCGTGTAGTACAACGTAGGCTCCCATCAGCAGAGCAAGTAGTGGGATGAGCCACACACCAGAAATGCGGCTGCCGCGCGTAATGGTTGCTTCGCTAGAGTTCACGTTTTGCCTCGTCGCCATTGTCCCAAATTAGTCTTGAATCAAAGCTTTCTGTAGCAATCATGGTGAGTATTACTACTGCCGCAAAAGATAGGGCAGCCACGCCGGGGCGTATCACCATCAAACCGGTTAAGTGTACCAAGGCAACTAAAATTGCCACGACAAACACGTCTACCATCGACCATTTGCCGACGAACTGCGTTGCGCGATACAAAATAGCACGTTGGCGTTGAGTCAAAGGCGAGTGCCCGAAAACAGTCCAGGTGAGATAAAACATAATCGATATTTTACCTAATGGAACGACCACGCTGAAAATAAAAATGACCAGCGCAATGGGGAAGGAGCCTAAATCGATGAGCAAAAGCACGCCACCTAATATTGTGCTGGCCTCTTCGTTTCCCAGTTGCTCTGTGTACATAATTGGGTACAGGTTTGCCGGAATGTAAAGCAGGCATGCCGCGATGAGCAGGGCGAGTGTGCGTTGGAGGCTGTCTGCTTTACGCGGATGTAGTTTACTGTTGCAGCGCGAGCAGCGCTGAGCGTCTATTGGCATAAGCTTCAGGCACATCTCGCAGGCTGCGAGGTTATGTTCGCTGGCTGTACTGGTTACCGTCAAACCGCTGACACCTGCTCGATGCGCTCCCAGGTCTGGTAGCGATCGAGGTTAGACACCGCCAGTAAGAAGCAGACGGTAAAACCCGCGTAGGCCCAGAAGGAAACCCCAACCACCACCGTTGCCATGGACGAGAGCTTCACCAGTGACACTATCACGCCAATGATAAATACCTCGGCCATTGCCCAGTGCTGGAGGTGTATGACTGCTTTAGCCAACGTGGGTAGCCAAGGCCGGTTGTAACCACTATGCAACGGGACGCACAGTGCCACCAGTACCATCAAAATAATGGCGGGTATGCCGATAATAAAAGCGCCAACCAGCACAGCGACTAACGGCATGCCATTTGCCCAGAGCGCGCCGGGTGTTTCGCGCAAGGTAATCTGACTTTCTGCGCCGCCAGCCGCGAAAGACAGAAAGTCATAACTATTGGCAAGTAAAAGGAGGATCAAACCGCCGAATGCAAATGCCAGCACACGATTGTAGGCGTCACTGCGAAACCGCGTGATGAAATGCCCGCAACGTGGGCACACTGCAGTGTCGCCGTCGCGGAGTTGCCCGATGTGCACCATCAAGTCACAGGCCGGACACGCAACGTCGTCTGGGTTTAAGTGGTGGGTGTGTACCAAATGGGCGAGCTCCAGGCGCGTTCACGAATGACTTTTTTGTGTTCAGGTGCGCAGCAGTTTTCCATGCCTTCGGGTATGGTGGCAGGGTCTTCACAGCGTACGCCGGCATCGGCACACAGGCGTTGGCTCCAGCGGCAACTCGGCGTTTCTAATACTCGGGTGTAATAAAACGATTGCGCTTCAGGGTTAAAGTTTTTGTCTTCCCAAACGCTGCACAATTGTGCGTGCCCAGAACCTGTTTGCTCGCAGGTATGAATGTCTACCGTTGCTTCGCCTTCACCATTGGTGTCACCGCCAGCAACATCGAGCACCTCTTCTTTCAGCTCTCCATTGACGTAGGAGCCTTTAATAAGCTGTACACGTTCCAGCGGGCTGCCGGGATATTCGGGCGTGCCGTTGTCCATGCTCGCTGACAGAATAAACTTGGGGTTGGAGGTTGCGTCTGGGCGAGCGCGCAGGTCACCGCCCATGGGTACGCCATCGGCGTAGCCTGTGGCTACCATTTGCGGATTGCTGCAGGCATCGGCGGAGTAGCTCCAACCACCGAAAAAGCGCACTACTGGCCGGGTGCCACTCGTTGCATAGGCTTCGCGCCGGCGCATAGCCGCAAACAGCGCATCGCGTGTGTTTTCTTCGGCATACAACACCGCTAGCCCGCCGGGGCTATACTCGAGTTCGTCAGGTAGGCCGACGGGCACGCCATCGCGAGCTCCCATGCCTGCGCCACCGTGGCCAGGGTGGTTTTTTTCCATGGTTAGGCCAGGCGCTGCAATGTGGGTGTCTGTGCTTGAAATCAAACCGTACTTAAAGCTGTTGGCACCCAGTTCTTCTTGCTGCTGTAACCCTTTCTTTAGCGCGTATCGCAAAAAGTTGTTTTCTTTGGGTGGAATAGTTTCAGGGGTCATCTCGTCGCCGAGAAAAACACCCAGTATTCCCAGCTCTGCCAGCGGCAGGTCGCCGGTGTTTTTGCCGCCAAACCGGTCGTAGCCCATTTTTTCAAAACCGCAGTACTCATCTTCGGCCCACATAGGCAGGCGGCTGTCACACTCCGATGAACCTTTGTGCTGCATCACTTCAAACAGCGTGTTCCAGTGGGCGCGGCGGGCAGCTTCTTCTGCTGTCACAGGTTCTGGCGGCACATTCACGCTGCTCACTCGGGCAGTTTCGAACATCAGTGAGCCGCTAAGGTTAGAGTTGTGCGGAATGACAACAGCGTCGCAGCCGGGTGTGTTGGCCACGCATTCTTGATCGAGGTAATCCCACAGCTGCACCTGTGAAGGTGTTTCGATCCAGCTCATGGCGTGGTCTGGCACGTTTTCATTTTTAAAGATGACGTTGTGGTGGAGGTTTTCGCCTGTACCCGCGC
The DNA here is from genome assembly GCA_045106775.1 of Halioglobus sp. Classification (GTDB taxonomy): domain Bacteria; phylum Pseudomonadota; class Gammaproteobacteria; order Pseudomonadales; family Halieaceae; genus Marimicrobium. Next base: position 1,454 of record JBGCFE010000186.1, on the reverse strand, counting down.
TTGCTGTCCACTCATAGGCATTGAAACTGGTGAAGCTGCAATCACTGGAGCGATCGTAAGCAGCCTCACTGGCGGCTTGCACCTCACTCCATACGTTGGCGGCATACTTTAGGCACTCCTGTGAATCGTCGCCACAAAATCCCCAACGGTGTTTGTAGCTGATACCTGCTGCGGCCAGCGTCAAAAACGTGAGCTTGGGGCGATAGCGATGTAACACGCAGACTGGGTGCCAGTAGCCGGGTAGGCCGCGCGTAGTGCACATGCGCACTTCACCCATAAATTCTGCATGGTCGGTCACTGCCGTAAAGTCCAGAGGGCGATCCAATTGTATGGTGCGCATTGCCTGATCGTTTTCGTCGTAGGGTTGGATGCCCATGGGCGCGCCCTTGGCAAAGCGATAGGCGTCCGCCGGTAAATTGCGAGTGTCTTGAGTGTTGGCATCAAATGACAGTGCGGTGTGTACGTGAAAATCGCCGAAGTGTGGTTTGCGCATTGGGTCGTACGTTGTGCAGGGCTCCCGCTGCTCGGTGGTTGTGTAAGGTTTTTCAGGAGGAGTCAGTGACGGCGAGGTTTGGGCTTGTTGGCCACTGCCAACACTACCTGTGCTGACACCGCTGTCATCAATATTGGCATAAACGCTGCCTATCACTAGAACGTGGCTAGCTGCTATAACAGCGGCCCTGGCCAGGGTATTGCGCAGGGGAAAAAGTGTTAATTGAAGCATGGCTTTATCCTAGAGAAGGGTCAGAAAATGCGCTAAAGCGGTGCATATAAAAAATAGATATTCGGGTAGTTCTTTGGCAAGTAAGAATAGCAGTACCAGCTCGATAGCACACCTCAAGCAATAGCCCAATTACACAACGAGCGCAGGGCAGGCTAAGATGGTGAGCAGCGAAAACACTGGCAAGGGTGGTTTCGCTGATTTTGGTCGATACGAATGGCAGCCTTGCGGCGGTAGGAGAGGGTGTTTTGAAGTTAAGCGCGTTGAGAATGAGCGTAGCGATCCCAAGTAAATTTGGTTTGTGTTTTGCTCTGTTGTTGCTGGGTGGCGCTCTACGCGCAGAAGGTATCACTGAAGCAGAGGCCGTTGCCTCAGTAGCGCCCGGCGAGTGGCGTTTGGTTTATACGCGTCAGCCGAGGGCGAACACGCCGGTAACAGGCACGGTGGTGGAAGAGGCTGCGAATTGGCAACACGCCAGTGATGTTGGCCGTATCAACACCGGGCTGGCAGAGGCAGATGTTGTTATTGATGATCTGAATGGGAACGTCAAGGTCATTTACAATTGCACAACGTCCAAGCTTATCTGCGTTGCGCATGAAGCACGCGTTAGTCCTGACGGCACCAAAATTGTTTATTCCGTTGGTAAGGGCGATAGCTTTCATCCGGTATCCGTTGAGGGTATACCGCTGGGTTTGCAGGATATTCCCGGGCTCACTAGTGCGCGGCTCTGGAT
>JBGCFE010000185.1:0-16015 GCA_045106775.1 Halioglobus sp. | reverse complement strand
GTCACGTCATAGCGCACTGAAAAATAGTAGCCGTCTTGCTCAGTTTTGCTGGTTGGTGCGGCAACGCTAGACAAGGTTTCCATATCGACAGAAAAATCAGAGTAGCCCAAGCCTAGCGTAAGGCTTTGTGTAGCAAAGTAGTCCACATGCACGTAGTAGGCAGTCAACTCTGTCTTGGTCCGTATTGGCGTGAATGCCGCCAGGTCAAGCGCAAAATCTGATTCGTTATTGTTATAGAGGCTCTCAACCGAAATCTTTATGCGATCCCACGAGTACTCAATGGAGTTTGTCAGCGAATACTGGTCATCCAGTGCTGACTCGAAGGTACCCGCTATGCCGACCAAACTCTCGGAAGGGCCGATCAGGGTGAACTCGCTTTTGGTGAGGGTCGTGCCCAAACGCAAACCTACAATAGGCGTATTCCACAACAGCTTAATTGCACCAGCGTCGCCCTCATCAACATCATCGATAACCACCTCGACGTCTGAGGCGAGCCTGCTGAGTTCACCGCTGCTTTTGTTGATATTGCTCTGCCCAATCTGCACAGAATAATCGAGCGAGCCCCAGGTATCTGAATACACCGTGCCAAAGGCCGCAATGCCAATCATTGAATTAATCGAGCCGCGATAAGACTCGGCGTATACGCCCTGCGGTAGCAAGATTTGCGTACGCAGCGAATCAATGTCTCGGGTATCGCCGTAAAACCCATAAGGTATTTTCAACACACCGGCACGCACGCCAAACATGTCGCTAAACGAATAAGTGGCGCTTAGCCAATCCACATAAATTTCGTCATCACCGATGACACCGTACTTTCTGCCCACAAGCTGGCCACCGAGAGAAAAGTGTTCGCCTATGTGCGTTGAGGCATTCACCCCAAACTCACGAAAATCAAAGGTGCCGTTTTTACTGTCTTTGATAAAGTTATTGTCTTCGCTGTGAATCCACCCCTGTGAGAAGGTGCCATGAATATCCCAATCGCCTAACTCGTAGGCAATGGCAGTCTGCATAGGCAACAAAACTATCAGCAGCGCTAGCAACGGCATGAACACTTGCTTGATTCGCATCATGGCTCCTGCGCCCCGTCGATCGTCAATGTAGCTGCGCCCTTACTGCCAGCCAGCTCTGTATTGATCACATGCCCTATAGCGCCTTCTTCCGTGGCCAAATAGCCAAGAAGCTCTTCTTCGGTGTCGAAGATCTTGGGCATGATGCCGCGCCCTGAAAAAACAATATTGCGCCAATGCGCCCAATATTGGCCGGGGCTTCTGCGCGCTACTGCGCTCAGAAACTTTCGCTGCTCATCGGGAGCCGCCAAAATGGCAATTTTTACCCGAGTGCCGTCTTTCCAGTGGCGCTTTTGGCCCAGGAAAATGGCAGCCAGTTCTTTTTGGCTTGGTACCTTAAGAGTAAGGTTGCTACTGAGTGCCAGATGGATGCCCGCGGAAGGCTCTACTGCAGATTGCACCGGCGTGACGATGCCCAACCAAATAACGGTTGTGCATAGTATGCGCAATAGGCAATCACCTACTGTCATACCTGTACCAGACTGCTTGGGCATAACGTCAGAACTCGTCCCTGGATAACCTGCAGATCGGTTATCGACAGGCTCCCAGATTACGTTAGCTACGTACATTCACGGAGCCGAACATGCAATTACGGGAGGCTGATCACATTACAATGGGGGATTTTCGGGCCTAGGTCTCACTTTTCATTTGAATTCAGTGATTTACGTGAATTCCAAACGAAAGACCTAAGCCCTCAGTTTATGCCTGCAAAGACTACTGTTCGGGCGGAATCTGCTCATTATGGTTGGGCAGCTTGGAGCCGATCAAAATAAACATCTCATCATCACTTGAGAACGCGCCTGAAATCGCGCAAGCATCACACCAACCATCGCCAGCGTCTGGCGAAGAATCGCAAGCCGCGTCGTCATCTGCGCCATTACAGCTGCCGCCGATATTCCCCGCCACACAGGCGGTGGGCTTACAGGCCCGCGCATTAACAGGCCTTCTGGAGAGCCGCACCACCGTTTCAATATTGGGTGAGCCGTCATCGTTCACGCCATTATTGTAAGTTGCGCAGTGATTTAGCTTTCGCTCTTCTCGATTCGGGCTGTCAAAGATCAGCGCAGGATCGAACACTTTGAACAGCGGTTCGTCATAGGTAAAGGTTTCGTAGACTTCTTCATCTCCCACCGACATAAAGAAGCGCTCACCGCGTTTATGCGTATGCGATGTGAGGGTGAGCAGGCCGTCGCCCTGATCAAAAACGTAATCTCTGCAAACGGTTCTTTTCTCAAAAGGAGGTGTACCGTTGCCAATAAAGATGTTGGGCCCGTTGCTCAAGCCCTGTGCTCTGAAGCGACGATCTTCAGCAAAATTAATGTTCCGCCACACGCGCAACACACCATCTTCATTAGTGAGATTAAACGCATGCGAGTTCCAGTAGAAAAGACCATGCGACGGGAACTCATTGTAAAAGCCATCGCGCGTAATACCTGGGCTCAGGCCCAAAGCACCCTGGCCTGCAGCAACACCCGGAGGCCCATAACCGCGACACGCAATGCTGTCCTTAATCTCCGACCGGCATTTGCCACTACCGCAAGAGTTAAGATCAACAGGGTCACAGGATTCACCGTCCTGCTCACCACCACCACACACCCACTCACCAAAAGAAGGATCGTTTATCGACTCGATGCCAACAGGCGATTTGTAAATGAGGTTATGGTGAGTAAAGGCATCTTCACGATTTTGCCCGCCGCTAGTGAAGAAGGTATTGCGATCTTCACTGAGGAATTCCTCGGGAATAACATCGCGGAAATCTTCATATACGGCAAAGCAAATTTCGCGCTCAGACTCCGCTGGGACATCCTGCGGCGGCATTGCAAACTGAATGCCTTTGTCTGGGGCCGGTGCAGGCAATGGTACGGTGTTCACCGCTTCTGCTTCGGGTAAACAAACACCCAGCAGGCTTTCTATTTCGTCTTCACCCCTACCGAGCGTATCGCCTACAGAGCCTTCTTCAGGCGCTCCCGCTTCAATCCACAGACGAATCGCCTCTAACTGCCCCGGCGATATTGCCTGCCCAGCCGATGGCATTGGGCTACCCGAAATATCGTAGCTACCTGGGAAGGTTTTTGCAGAAAGCTTGTGATACAGGTAACTGGTTGCAGGTTTGCGTGGGTTAACTAAGCGCAGCGACGAGCTCTCTGCCTGCACATCGATTAAGTTCGCCCAAGCGTTAGCTGGCGTTAAATCTAAACCACCTTCCTGCGCTTCACCGTGACATAGCGAGTTAGCACAACCGCCCTGCTCAAACACGGTTGCTTGTATCGCTTCGAACGTGCTGTCAAAGGTGGGGCAGAACTCTAGCTCCTGATCACTGGGCACTAGCGCTTCCAGAGAATGAACCGTCCACGTGTTATCGCCATGGTTATGCAAGTGAATTTCTATTGAGTCACCACGGTTAACCGCAAACGGCAACGTAATTTTAGGCTTGATAATGTTGCTGGCGCTTGGGATATCAACTGTCGTCTCCCAAATAGCAGTGCCGCCGATGGAAATCGCCATGTGCGCAGTCGCGGGCGCATTAAAGTTAAGCTCACTGTGGCTGAGAACAAACTCAAGCTCAGTGCCCACTTCCAAATCTAAAAGACTGTTTTGCGAGAGCGAAAGGTAGTTACAAAATTCGGTGCGCACTTCCATAGCGCCGTCTTCAACTAACCAGCCAGTGCCGGCTTCGCAGGTGACATCGCTCGGGCGATGCTCGGTAAAGGCATCACGATTCTTGGGCTGCCTGTCCCAGGCCTCGGCTTCTACGAGCGCAACGCGCAGAGTTTCAACCACAGACTCATAGGGCTCATCGTTCAACCAGGCCATCAAACGGCCGCGCTCAGAATCAGTCAGCTGCAATGCACCTGCCGGCGGCATAGAATTCGACTCCACAGAAAAGTGGATAGCCGATTTAAAGGTATTAACGCTGTCTAACCCTTCCAGTGAAAACGGGGCCAGGGGGTTATCGCCGCTATTGTGGCAGCCAATACACTTAGCCTGAAAAATCGGCGCAATATCCGCCTCATAGCTCATCATTGAGCCGCCGACCTCCTGAGCACCCACATCAGAGGGCGTGCTGGTGCCTGTACCGCCGGTTGAACCACCACCGCCTCCACCACATGCAGTGATAAACACTGCAATAAAAACTGCCAGAGTTGACCTGGAAACGTTGAACATGGGGCTGCCTCGACGAGTAACTTATTATTATTTCAAACGATTTTTTGAGGGCGCGCGCACGTGTAGCGAAGCGCCTCACTCTGACTTCAGTATAGTTTCGACAGAAGGCATGTCAATTATCTGACCATATAGTCAGTACAACTATTTGCCTGAGACGACCCTTCCTGCGCACTACTGTCCAGATCCAACCCGAGGCATTAATGAACGCTCAAAACAGGCTTGCCATCCTCCCAACTCAAAAGTTTCCCTGTTGCAGTTTGCCGCCACCGGTACATGGGGCGCGGCGTCAGCCGACGGGCGTCCGCCCTCCAGAGCAGCTGTTATAGATGCTACGAGTGCGTTCTCCCTGTAAACATGTCGAAACGTCATCTGGCCATCGAGGTACGGCCCCCAATCCATCCACGTAGCAGATTCTGCATCAAGATTCTTTGGACGATTCTCCGCGCTCGAGATAACGATGGTGAAATAGCCTTTTTCGTCTACGGCCAAGTCTGTGTTGAGCAGGCAATTAATAGCGCTGCCATTCCAGAGGTTGTAGTTGCAGAGCGAGTATAGGCGTGTGTCAAAACCAGCCGCACTGACGGGCACCCCTTTGCGTGTATCCGGCCCGGTAAGCGCTTTTGCGCGCACAACAAAAACATCACCGAAGCGCTGGCTGTAAACGGTACTGAGATACTGCACATCGGCATTGGCCAGCGTATCGGAGGGCGCTTCAAAATTTGAGGATGTACTCCAGGTAGGGATTTTTTGCGCGCGATGATCGGCAATGGGTAGCGCTGGAAACTTCAGTTCTGTGCGAATAGCGTCGCCACCCTGCGCATACAGATCACATTCATCAAAATGCTCGCTAACGTCACCGTCAGCGTCATAAATAGTGACCGAGGGTAGCGGCACCCCTCCAGAATTAGCGCCGTTACCCAAGTCAGAGGCATAGAGCCGCAGCAGGTTGATCACCAGGCGATTCGTACCGCCGTGTTTTTTCTCACCCACATACCGGGTATTGGGCAGGGGGTTAGCAGGCTCAGGGCCAAACACAAGGGTAGCGGTAAAATAGTTGGCCGCCGAGCTGGCAGCCTCTGCATTGGGCACCGGTGAAGTAAACGGGTTCACACTGCCCACATCCGGCTTCAAATCTTTATCGCGCAGCGATGGCAGATTGTTGAGATCCATGTCGTTGGGATGAAACGCAAAGTATCTGGCGCGCGGATACTGGCCGTGAAACACAACCTTGCCCCCAGGCTCTACCGCAAAGGCATTGCCCAAACTCAGCCCAAAACGGGTAATCATAAAATCATTGGCAAAGTAATTGGCTCCGGCTATATCGGGCAAGTTGGGAAAGTTGTTGAACGTATTGGGGCTGCCTATCCGCGGCCAACCGGGGCAAATATCCTGCGCTGAGGGCCTTTCGGCCACGGTGTATTCGCCATCTCCCAGACGAATGCCGCAGTGTTTGGCAATGTAATCACCAATACGGCCCTGTGCTCCGGCCAACGAGGGGGCTGACAGGGCCTCAAAGGTCTTCAGCATCGATTTCTCACCAGAAACAGCAGATGCCCAACCGGAAAAAACATCGTGAAACTGCTCTACGTCTTTCTCTATGGCATCTGGAGCAGCAAAATGCAGCGCCTTGAGTACGCGGGCATGCCCGTCTAGCTCTGCAAGGCCGGTAACATCAAGGCCACCGCGGTTGATATCTTCAAGCACTGCACAGAACTGGCGCGCCTGTTGCTGCTCTGACAGTGGCTTAGCGCAAGCAGCCAGAAGCAAGAGAGCAATCCCCGTTAGCAGATATGCTGCATATTGACGCATTTCACACCCTCTTTTCACAGAAGTTTGCCTAGATCAGGTTAGTCAAGAGCTGCTAATCGTTTTGAGACTCGATATGATACACCTCGGCTCCAACTAATTATAAAGAAAGGTAGACCGCTATGAAAAAAGCAACCCCAAACACCAAACTGATGGCCGCCGTGGCAGCCATCACCGCCGCAACCGCCTCGCCCGGGCTCTACGCTCAGGGCGTACTGGAAGAAGTCATCGTCACGGCTCAAAAGCGTGAGCAAAGCTTGCAAGACGTACCCGTCGCGGTATCGGCCTTCAATGCTGAGATGATCGAAAAGTCTGGCGTGAAAGACATGTTCGACCTACAGGTAAACGCACCCAGCCTGTTTGTACAGCAAACACAAACATCCACCACCACTAACTTCCAGATTCGTGGCGTATTCACCAGCTCACAGAACTTCGGCCTTGAATCTTCAGTGGGCCTGTATGTGGATGGTGTGTACCGCGCTCGCCAAGGCTCGATGATCAACAATCTGGTTGATGTGGGTTCTGTAGAAGTACTGCGTGGCCCACAGGGCACTCTGTTTGGCCGCAACACGCCAGCGGGCGCTGTACAAATCAATAGCGTGAAACCTGATTTTGAAGGTACTGGCTTTGTTGAGGGTACCGTAGGCGAATACGACCTGTTCGGGTTGAGTGGCGCTAAGTCATTTACCGCGATTGAAGATACGCTTGCACTTCGTGCGACTGGGTTCTACATGGAGCGTGACGGTTTTATCGATTGGATCGGCATTGGGGACACCTTGGAAACGCGAGAAAAAGATGCCTTTAACAACAGGGATCGCTGGGGAGCAAGATTACAGGCTCTGTTCACACCCAATGAAGATCTGAGCCTACATGTCATTGTGGATCGCTCAGAGGTTGATGAAATTTGTTGTGGAGCCGGTTCTTGGAAGAGCAACGCCACTCCACTCAACGGCGGCACGCTACCACCAAACCCAGCATTAAATGCGCCGCCGGCAAACGGGCCAACCGACCAATTCATCATAAACGCCAATAGAGGCGGCGTTGTTTTAGACGGGTCGAACTTCTACGACTATGTCGTTACCGCAGACCGAGAACCAATTTCATCCAATGAAGATCAGGGGATCTCTGTTCAGGCAGATTGGGAGCTTGAGAACTTTCTACTCACCAGTATTTCTGCCTACCGCACCCACGAGTCGTATGACGAAGCTGACATTCTCTTTACCAACCTGAGAGGTACTTACCGCACGAATGACGCAGAACAAGAGCAGTTTACCCAAGAGCTGCGTATTACCGGCGAGTCAGAAAGATTCAACTACGTGGCCGGCGCTTACTACTACTATCAAGAGCTAGATAACGACCGCTCCACGATTACCGGTGGCGACACTTCATTGATTGCACTTGGCTTCGATTCTAACTTGTTTATTGACGGGACGGGTTCACGAGATATCAATGAGCAAGAACACGAAAGCTATGCCATCTTCGGCCAAGCAGACTGGAACATCTCAGACACGCTGATTTTAACAGCCGGTTTGCGCTGGACTTATGAAGACAAGAAGATGAGCAACACCTTCACACAGGATTTTCCGCTGGCGGGTGGCAGTCCCAGTGACAATAGCGGCTTCCTTGCTTTCCCTCCACTCACACCAACGCCTGATCTGGAAGAAGACTTTGACGATGACCAGGTCACCGGCACGATCAAGCTAAGCTGGTTCATGAACGATGACATTATGTTCTACGGATCGTACGGCACGGGTTACAAATCGGGCGGCATCAACACCGACCGCATCAACCCCGCGTTTGACCCAGTGTTTGATGCCGAATCTTCAGAGTCTTACGAAGTCGGTATGAAAGCGGAGTTCCCAGATCAGGCACTGCGCATCAACGTGGCATTGCATAAAACAGACACCGACGACCTACAGACTGTGTCTTTCCAGGGCGGCGGCTTCACACTCACCAACGCCGGTGTTGCTGAAACCTACGGCGGTGAAATTGACCTGAACTGGGTACCCCTTGAGAACACCACAGTAACGCTGGCCTACGCCTACAATAACGGCGAATACGCCGAGTTTGAGAACGGCCCCTGTTGGACGGGTCAAACCTGGCACACAGGCCAGCCTGACCCGGGCGACCCTGATCCAACCAGCCCAGACAATGCATGTGACCGTTCCGGTGGCGACCTTGCCAGCAATCCTGAGAACGTTATCGTCGTTACTGGAAACCAAGACTTTCAGGTTAGCGACTCCATTACTGGCTTCGTGTATGCGGAGTACAGCTGGGTTGATGAGCGCATGACCGACGTGAACAACGACCCGGAGAAGTACGATGGCTCTTACGCACTGCTCAACATGCGCGCAGGCCTGCGGCTTGAAGATTGGGATGCGTCAGTGACCCTCTGGGGCCGTAACCTAACGGACGAAGAGTACACAGGCACCATCGCCGACGCGCCGGCACAAACTGGCCGCTACAATGCTTACTACAACGAGCCAAGCACGTGGGGAATTACCTTCCGCAAAGACTTTTAGGTCTTTAACCGCGAACGCTAAAAGCTCAGGGGTTTTTCACCCTTGGGCTTTTTTTGCGACTGCCGCACACGCATTCAATGCAGGCGGCCAAACTGAAATCACTGGGCTGGTGTGAGCAACATTGCCACTGACACCGTTTGCATAGTCTACTAAGCCGCGTCTGCGCAGGCCGCCCACAAATCCGCGCGAGCCGCTGCATCTTCCACCAGCTTGTGCGTGGCTGCCTCTTTCGATTTCACAAAGTACTTCCCTGTGGGCATCGCCTCTGGCGCCAATCCAGCAAGGTGCAGCGTTGTTACTGCGCCTTTCTCAGGTGCAATAAACACCTTCCGTAAAAAGAACTGTGCGAGAGGCGAATAGTTATCAAGAATACCCGTGTTCACCGCACCGGGGTGGAGCGTGTTCACAGCTATGCCCTTATCCTGCAGGCGGTCAGCTAGCTCTCTGGCCAGCAACATCATGGCAAGCTTCGACTGGCCATAGGAGCCATTGGCGTTGTACTTTTTCCAGCCCTTAAAGCTCTCAGGATTCAACTTGCCAAATTTATGCATCATAGAGGTTACAAAAATGACCTGCGCAGGCGCGGCGGCCTCAAGCGAAGGCACAAGGGCTTGCGTGAAAAGAAACTGCGCAAGCGCATTCACTTGAAACTGCAGTTCATAACCGTCTTCGGTAATCACTTCTTCCATGCTGGTTAGGCCGGCGTTGTTAATCAGAATATCGATTTGGGGGTAACGCTGGAGTGCTTCGGCGGCGCAGGCTCGCATGGAGGCCAGGGATGCCAGGTCTAAATCCAGTAATTCGATGTTGGCATCGGGGACTGCTGCGGTGATAGCTGCCTGTAGGGCTTCTGATTTGGCTCGGTTGCGGTTTGCCATGACGACTCTATGGCCTTGTTGGGCTAGCGCTTTTGCGGTGACTTCGCCTATGCCGCTGGTGGTGCCGGTGATTAGGATCGTTTTCATCTTCGGGATTCCTTAGGCTGTTTTTTTGTAGCTTAGCGGAATGGGGGGTAAGAGTCTTGTTCTGTGGCCACCGGGGAACAGCTCGACTTTAGAAGGTGATAGAAATAGTTTCGGTATCGGTCTAGGGCACAAAAGAACCGCTTTTCAGTCGCTCCACGGAATTCGCTTGGTGAAAAGCGGTTCTTTTGTGCCCTAGCCCTGTATCGCAGTGGTACTATGCTTCAGCGCTATATCGCAGTGGTTCTGTGGTTCTGTGCTTCAGACCTATATCTCGGTGGCTCTTTGCTCCTATAGGGCATCTAGCACTGTCTCTAGATTCAGCTGGCCGGCTAGGCCTGCTGTTCTGTGCTGGCCGATTTCCTGTATTTTCTCGTGCTGCATCATCTCAAACATGGCGGTGCGGCTGGGATACATGGCAATGGCAACTTTGTCCCATAGTTCATCAACTTCGCCGAGAGTGAGCCTGCGAACGCTGGAGGTAAAGGTGATGCTGCCGCCCAGTGACTCTACGATCTTGGCTACCTCATCACCGTAGAGGTGATAGGCTTCTTCGCCGGTTAGATCGGTTTCTCGGCCATCTTCGTACTCGGCTTTGTCTTTAAACTTAAGCAGGTTAACCATGTAGACGGGTGTGCCATCGTCGGGCTCGAAGAAACCCTCAATCTGCTCTTTGTTGGGTAAAACTGCGTTTTTAACTTCCATGCCAACTCCTGCTGTTTGGGTTAGAGGGTACCGCCGCCGTCAACAACGATGCACTCGCCGTTGGTGTAGCTACCGGCATCAGAAACAAGGTAGAGCACGGCGCCGGCCATTTCTTCTGGCTCGGCGTGGCGCCCCATGGGAATCGAGCTGATGACGTGGTTGTATATTTCTTCCTGATCAAACAAAGCGCCCGCGAACTTCGTTTTGGTGAAGCCGGGCAACAGCGCGTTAACACGTATACCCAGGCCACCACACTCTTTGGCGAAGGCTTTTGTCATGTTCACCACTGCAGCTTTAGAGATCGAGTAAATGCCCTGCATCTGGCCGGGCTGCAATGCGTTAACTGACGCGGTGTTAACGATGGCGCCGCTGCCCTGCTCGCGCATCATTTTGCCCGCCTCTATGGACATAAAGAAGTAACCGCGAATGTTCACCTCTACGGTTTTATTGTAAGCGCCCAGATCGGTATCGAGAATGTGGCCGAAGTAAGGGTTCGTGGCGGCGTTGTTCACGAGAATGTCCAACTTACCGTGCTGCTGCTTAATTGCGGCGAAGGTGTTTGTGATGTCGTCCATATTGCCAACATGACACGCGAGGCCTTCGGCGCTGCCACCGGCCTCAACAATCGCGTCGGCAACGGCCTTGCAATCGTCGATTTTGCGGCTGGACACAATCACGTGGGCGCCCTGTTCTGCCAGTAATTTTGCGATGGACTCGCCTATGCCGCGGCTCGCGCCGGTGACTAGGGCTACTTTTCCGCTGAGGTCAAAAAGAGTGGTGCTCACTGAGGTCTCCTATTGGGATTGTTTATATTGGGATTACTTCTCTCACTAACAGCTACCAGCCCAGATAGACAATCGCTGGCCATATTTTAATGGCACATTTTATGTCATTTTAGGCGGAACAGAAAGGCGCGAGTCGCTCTATTCGCCGCAGTACACAATTGAAGCGCCAGTGAACTGGCCTGACAGCCATGAGTTTCGAACGCGCCCCTCTTCTTCAGAGCCTTTGAAGCTCACAAACAATTTACCCGTGGCGGAACCGATAGAGGGCACACCGCAGGAACCAGGCACCGATTTTTCCTTCTCCCACGTGGCAATCTCAAGCTTGTAGGCAAGGGATGTATTCCAACTGGTGGTAGTGTTTGCATCTGGGTGTGGCCTAATTTGAAAGTAGCCGCCCCCGTATTGCATTGTCTGGCCCAGCGGTGCTCCGGGCGCAGGCTCTCGAGCGAGGGAGAGATAGGCAGTTTGCCCGTTTTGGTTTTCTTGCCGGCCTGCAGCAGAACCTTTTGCCGGATCGAACCCATAATCGCTCACCTCCAAATGCCAGGCGCCCTTGTGATCCTCGCGAAAGATAACCGTGCCGGCATTAAACGGCTGACCATTAGCAAAGCCAAATAAAGGTAGCCCGGGAATAACCTCGTCTAACGCAGTCTCTGAATACGCCATGCCGTAGCCTTCGGCAACCTGGCGGCCCTGGGCGGTATAGCCATCGGCCAAATTGGCAGTGCCTTTTGCAATTGATACTTGTGGCTTGTTGGCCATAGTCGAATCTGCAGCAGACTCTATTGACGCTGCTCCCTGCAAATCAGGTGTCTCTTCAGGAGAGGGCGTATCAGCCTGATCGCAACCAAACAGACTCACCAGCGCTACGACAAAACCACCGGCGACCGCCCCATGAAGCAATCGTGAACGAGTACTAAACAAAGGTAACTACCTCGATATGGTTTTGATCTCGATCCCTAACAAAAGCGGCATAGTAATCTGTATGTTTTTCGTTTCTGTAGGAAGGCGAACGGTACTCTTCGCGATACCCGGGTTCACCGCTGGTGGTAGCCCCTAGCTCAATCGCTTGCTGGTAAAACGCATCGACTACCTCTACCGATGATGCTCGAAAGCAAATATGCGTGCCGTCATCCTTCGCGGATACTCGCTTATCCGGCCGGCTGTTTAACCATATCTCTGGATAGGTTTTACCAAAGCCCACCGTGCCCTCTCGCTCCGCAATTTTAGACATACCCAACACGCCTAAAACCGTGGCATAAAACCCCACCGCAAGCTCTAAATCCCGTACGCCGATTGAGACATGATCAATCATTTACACACCTGTATTTGCTCTATATTCCCAGCGCTAAGTCTAGCACTGTGGCCCAAGTTGACGATGACCACATGGGGGGCTACTATCCAATTTCTTCTACTAATAACGAATAAATACCCTAGGAGATACGCCTGCCATGCTCGCACCCATTGAAAGATTGAAAGGGCCGCTGTTACTGCTTGTACTGTTTGCGGTCGCCGCCTGTAAACCCAACCCTACTCCGCAGCAAGCTTGCACTCTAGGCGCTAATGGCGGTAACCCGGTGATTATCGTTGCCGGCACCTTCAGCCCCGCGATTGCTAACGAGATTGCCCTGGGCACCTCTCTCTACGCCGCCGGGCACACACACTGCGTGCTTGAGCTGAAAGGCGAAGAAGCCTGGGGCGAACTCCCCGGCACCATCAACATCGACATCTCCGCCGCTGCACTTAAAGTGTTTGTTGATGACGTGCTGGATTGGGCCGGCGAATCGAAGGTAGACCTCGTCGGGCACTCGCAAGGTGCGCTGGCTGCACGCTCTTACATCAAAAAGTTTGGCGGCGCCCTCAACGTTGACACCATGGTGTCACTCTCGGGGCCAAACCGCGGCACCAATTTTGCTGCCCTGCTCAGCTATGCCGACCCGCTACTCGCGCCCTTTGGTATCACTTGCGAAAGCGTTGAGCCATGCACGCAGATGATTCTGGATTCTGACTGGGTAACCGATTTAAACGCTGGCGACATGACGCCCGGCGATGTCGACTACTACGCCTTCTATACCAACAACGACCAGCTCGTGTGGTATTGGGGCACCGGGCTGTTCGGCTTCCCGGTTATCAAGTATGACAATGCTGAGCTTGGCCCTGGCGCGACCAACATGGAGCTAGGCGAGCAGTGCCCGCTGCGCGTTGTGGGTCACTTGGGCATGATCTTTGACCCAGTGCCCATTCACATGACACTAGACGCCCTAGCAGGCCGACCAATTAGCGTGCCGTTACCAACCTGCTTCCTACCGCCGGTTGTTATCTAGCTATCCGGCGGACGGCTAGTCGTCCATAAACGGCAAATCAGTAACGCCGTAATCCAAACCCATTTGGCTGAGCACTGCAGTTACTTGCCCACGATGATGGGTTTCATGATTAAACAGATGGGTGGCCAGCAACCACGCGGGCTTGGTGTATTGCTTACCTGTGCTTTTACTGGTGTAGGTAACGGCCCCTTCCAGCCAACTTTTATCGACGTTGGTTGCCCAGTGAATAATTTGGGAATCACACTCCTGCCTGGCTAGTGCAAGCTGCGCAAAATCTGAGTACAACTCTTCCCCCAAAGCGGGAATGGCATCATCACTTTGCTCAAAGCGAGACAGCCACACAGTATCGCCCCACAAAATATGATTTAGCGTGTGATGAATTGTGCCAAAGAACAGCTGCTTATCTGCCTTGCGATCGGCATCACTTAACTGCTGGCAAACAGCATAAAGGCGCGTATTCAACCATTGGTTGTAACGTGCCATCTGCAGGCAATAGGCTGGAGAAACCACTAAAACACCTCTCACGTTTTCTCGGGGGTTTTTCCGGGGCTTCTCCTAGAGATCAGCAGCAATTTACGCGCTGTGGCAAACATGCTGGCGATGCCTAACTACGCGCCTACCAGTGACCTCTGGGATTTCCTCAGATTTTGCTACGTCGAATATAAGCGCTCTTATCTGCAGAAGCCTTTTCTTGGCTTGCGCTGGATAGGCCTCGAATTTTTCGGCAACAACCCCGCTTTTTAGCGGAGCAACCGACATACAATGAAACACGCTTCCGCCACGACCAAAGAGGTCTACCCTCCCCTGCCTGATGCGGCATTCAAGACATCTAAAAACACACTAGTTAATTCTAACAAAGTCGATTAAAAGTGACCCACCTTCTCGCTCTGAGTAGAAAGCAATACTGTCGGGGGAAAGAAACGAAACGTATACAGTGACGAATCTGCCGACCGTACTCACATTCCGCCCTTCGCAATCTGCCTGCTCATTGTCTTCAAAGATCTCGATCTCAAGCTCGTGCCTACTGCCCTGAGCAACGCTTTCTTCAAATGAATAGAACCCGGTGACTATTGCATCCAGCGACACACCAACGAACTCGCCATTCATCCTGAATTCATTTGTCTCAACGCACTGGGTAGCGGGGTAAACGTGCTCCCAAATACCCACTAACGCGTTAGTCTGCTCGGCCTCTGAGCTACCGCCACCGCCACCACAGGCAACTAATACCAGGGACAAAAGAAGAAAGAAGCTAATTTTTCTGTGGATTGCATTTCCATACACGACCAACAGCCAAATTTAGGATATACCTTTTTTAAACTGCGTAACTCCCACCGGTATGGACACATGCGGTAGCTTGCTTTTCACCCAAACATGATGAGTTGGCTTAACTTCAAAAGGCTCTGATATTCTCTGAGTCATCACACCAATCAGCGTAGGAAACCCGTCAGACCTATCAAACATTACGGAACCACCTCTGGAACAGAACTCACGCACAGTTGTATTGCCCAGCTCCGACGTGAACTTTTTTTGCGGAAAGCCTCCCAGACACACTACTTTCAGAACTATTGAAAAAGGCAATAGTCGCATAATCACTATGGGTAGCTTCTCTGCAATCAGTGCAATGACAACACAACTGAATGACTGCTTCTTCAGTGGACTTGAACTGAACCTCACCACAACTACATTCGGCAACTATTTCATGGTTCATTACGCTAGGTTTCTCCAAACTACGCATTCATAACGAGGCTGTAGCAAAACCAAAGAATCATCTTGCATAGGATAATACTCCGAAATTCTTGCTCGAAAACAGTCTCTACGCCTGCCGCAGTGGCGTAAAAACCGCGCATCGGTTTACAGGCCCGAGCACTGCGAAGCAGTATGGCAGTTGACGTAATTATTATGTGTTATCGCGCCCATTTTGCTCGCTCATTATAGGATCTATGTAGTCCTGAAATTCCTTTGAGTACCAATGTCGGCGAAGATGCCACCAATCCCTGAAGCCTTTGTAGGCGCTGTAATCAATCAGGATGTTTTCAACGCCAGACCAAGAATCGTCATGAAGGCGACCAGCGGAGTTTTGCCTATACAATCCTTCCAATATTCTGCATACCCTGGCGTTGTGACTAAAAAACTGCATGCTCTCAACTTCATCGAGTGAATCCAGAGCGCGATAACCTTTCACGAGTATTGCAGCTAATTCACTATTACCTGCCATTTCTCCAGTGAAGTCAGTGAACCCCCTACTGAGGTCACTTGAAGCAGCAAGCTGGCTTTCCCTATTCTGAGTTCTAATCTGAATCGCCAAATATACGAGCGATATAAGCACCGCCAGCGTTCCTAGTGACTCTGCAATGGCACCTATTGCTTCCCAACTCATTCGGACTCCTTAAGACACATAACGCTTCAAGCAGTGGCGCGTAACGTGCGCCAGCCTTGACTTTTTATGTGTATAAATACGACAATATATACACATTGCAGAAATTGGCATGAGGAAGCAACCAATGCGAACAAACATTGAAATAGACGGCACCTTACTGAGCGATGCACTGAAAGCCACAGGCCTAAAGACCAAAAAGGACGCTGTTGAATTAGGACTTAAGACGTTGATTCGACTAAAAAAACAGCAAAATATACGTGCAATGCGCGGAAAGTTGAGCTGGACCGGCGATTTAGACGAGA